>JBARRP010000001.1:0-36481 GCA_049644285.1 Candidatus Acidiferrales bacterium
CAAGAAGCCCACGGCCAGCGCCGTCATCGTCGCCATCTCACCAAACGTGAAGAAGGTAATAAAAGTGAGCGGGTTCATTCCGGTGATGTAGGCCTTTCGGTAAGGGATATACATCGATCCGAGGACGATGCCCGCGCTCAATGCCGCCACCACCCCGCGCATGGCGTGCCCGTGAGGGGCTTGAGATGTGGAAGCCAGAGATAACAACAGCGCCCCTCCGAAAAGGACGAGCGCTCCCCCGACGACCCCAACCCAGCGGAGCCAGCCCGCCCGATGCAATTCCTTGAAGAACAAAATGCCCCACAGAATGCCGACCAAGCTGTTGGAGTTCCACAACGGGAAGGCAATGCTGAGGCCGATGTCTCGTATCCCCAAAATGGTCAAGGTGTTGCCAACTGCCCAAAGACATCCCGCCAAAACTCCCCAGGCGACCAGGTGGGGAACCTGCCGGACGTCTGCACCGACGTCCGAAGATCCGCGGATCAATGCAGGCAAGCTCCAGCGCGAAACGAAAGCGCCAAACACCATCATGAAGGAAATCACGAAGGGAGAGACAGCGACGGATACCAATTTGGTGGGTGCCTCGGCCGCTGCCAGCCACAGTGCGGCAGCGAAACCACAGAACATTCCGAGCGCCTGAAGCTTGCGCTGGCGCGAGCGTTCGGACAGACTCTCGGTGATAAGCGAACTCAACTTATCGCAGCCTCTCTCGACTCTAGCGGATCAAACGCAACTGAAACAGTCCCTGGCCGGGACAAGAAACCTTCTGACCGATTCGTGCGTCCTGGGATCGGATCCTTATTTTCCCTTGCAATCTTCTTGGGCCTGCGAGGCTCGGCCGAGCTTTGCTGGCATGGTCTGGCTAGGAGTCGGCCTCCTCGATACCACCTTAAAACCACTCTCCAGCTTGATTGCACAAGTATTCCCCTTCTTGCAATGGGCTCTAACCTATCCTCGATGGGAACGCAGGCGGATTGTCTTAAGGTGAGGCGGCTCTTTCGAGCTGGTTCACCACGCCTCGCAAGTACTTGAGGCTCTCGGCGATGCTGACGGCAGGCAGAATTTCCGTCGCGCCGAATTTGACGTCCTGCTCGACGACCATCCAGCCGGAGTATCCGTTCTTCGCGAGGACCTGGAAGAATTTTGGAAAGTCGATGTTTCCCCGACCGATGATCGTAAAAACCTTGGCCTCGATGGCTTCCTCGAAATTCGATTTCTTGCGGATCGCCTCGTCGAACACCTTTTTGTTCACGTCCTTGATGTGAACGAAGCGGAGAATTTTGCGGTATTTTTCCGCCTCCGCAACCGGGTTGCCTCCAGCGTAGGCGCAGTGTCCGGTATCGAGGCATAGACCCATTTTCGTCTTCGAAGTAACGTCGAAGAGCCGCTCGGTCTCCTCCGGTGTTTCGACGTAGGTTGAAACGTGGGGATGGAAAACGAGGTCGAGGCCGTAGTCCGTGGCGACGCGTTCGGCCTCTTCGACGATATGCGCCACATTGCGCCATTGCTCAGCGGTGAGCGACAAATCGCCGTTGGCCGGAACGCGGCCAGCGACGCGGTCGCGCTCCGGAGACTGCGCGTCCGCGAGAACCAGGAAAGGCGCCGTCAGCGCGGAGAGCAAACCTCCGACCTTGCGGATATGTTCTACCACCGCCGCGGCCGAAGACGGATCGCTCAAAGGCACCGGAACGAATGACGCCAGGAGCTTCAATTTCCGCTTTTCCAATTGGGGGCGCAGTACGTTTGCGTCCGTTGGAAAGAAACCGTAGGGACCCAGTTCCGTGCCGGTGTATCCTGCCGCGACCATTTCATCCAGCATCTTCTCGTACGATTGCTCCCACGAAGAGCCGGGGTAATCGAGGACTCCCCAACTGTCGGGAGCTGAAGCAAAGTGAAATCGAGAGGCTATTCCGGTCATCATCTTTCCTCGCTCAAGTGAATTGTCGTCTTCATGATTTGGATGATTTGGTGTCGGCCGTGCTAGGCCCATGGTTCGAGAACCACCTTCATGGAATCCGGCGCAATCGATTTCTTCATCGCCGCCTCGACATCGCGAAGCCGGTAGCGGTGAGTTACAAACTCCCGAAGTGGATAGTGCTTCAGGTAGCGAGCCATCTGCCGCATGCTCGGGGCATAGGCACCCGGCTCCTCCCCTCCCACACCTAGAATGCGCACGCTCTTTGAGCAAAGATGCCGGTGGGGATTGATGCCGACTTCGCCCAGATCGGAAAAGCTTCCGGCTTCCACCAGTAGGCCTCCCAAGCGCAGCATCTCGAGCCCCTCGGGAACGGTTTGCGGAACGCCCGCACATTCGATCACCATGTCGGCCCCGCGCCCATGCGTCAGGTCGCGAATAAACGCGAGTCTCTCTGCGGGGGTAGTTCTTGCGGCGTTTATGGCATGGTCCGCTCCCAGCCGTTTCGCAAAATCCAGGCGAAAGTCGGAAAGATCCACCGCCACAATCGTTCCGGCCCCGAGCATCCGCGCTTTCATGAGGAAGCACATGCCGAGTGGTCCCACGCCGAGCACCATCACGGTGTCGTCAAACCGGAAGGACTCGTTGGGGAAAGCGGAAATTTGCTTGGCCCTGTCCAGGCCGACAGACACAGCCATGATTTCCGTCAACACGGCAACTCCCGAGGGCAGTTCGTCGGGAACTCGCACCAGAAAGCTGCCCGGAACGATATAAATGTATTGAGACCACCCGCCGAAAAGGTGCGGAGGATTTTTGGCGCTGAGGTTGTTGCCGTAGTCGGTGGTGTTCTCGCAGAAATAGTAGGGAAAATCGTGCAGGCAGTAATAGCATTTCCCACAAGAAACGTTTGCCCCGACCACCACGCGGTCTCCCACTCTTAGAGGAACACCTTCGAAGTCAGTGTAACTGCCGTTGCCGCCGATCGCCGCCACCGTGCCGACGTTCTCGTGCCCCTGGATGATTGGAAACGGAATCTTCTTCGGCGTCCCTGCGCCGGCGTATTGCGTTGTGTAGCCCTGGTAAGTGTGCTTGTCGGTGCCGCAGATGCCGGACATCTCCATTTTCACGAGCACGCAGCCGGGTTCCGGATCCGGAAGCGGGTATTCGCGGATTTCGTAGCGTCCGGGTTCCACCAGTGTCGCGGCTAAAACGCCATTTGAGGTCATGTCAGTCAGCTCTTTGGATGAGTGTAGCTTTCACTGATCGGCTGAAGGGGGCGCTCCTTCTTGGAGAACCGCAGGATGCATCCGCTTGCACCCTTCGGGGGAAGAGCGGCAAACCGGAAGGCCCTGCCGAATGCCCCATTGGCCATACCCGCTGCTGCCGATTCGATAGAGTCCTATTGCATCAGAAGAGCAGCTTGAGGCTGAGTTGTGCGATGCGCGGTGGGTTCGCGCCCGCTACGAACCCGAATGATGTACTGCCGAGAACACCGTTCGGTGTCTGGAACTGCGCGTGGTTGAAGATGTTGAAGAATTCCGCCCGAAATTGCAGGTTCGTGGTTTCGGTCAGCTTCGTATCTTTCAGCAGTGCCATGTCCCAGTTGTTAACGCCCGGGCCGTGGAGGAAACGGCGGTCGGCATTCCCCAATTGTCCAACAGGCGATGGGCTGAAGAGCGCAGTATTGAAATAGGGCTTTCCAGATCGAGGATCGGAGATATTCAGCGATCCTGCCACGACACTGGGCGTATCCATGGGCGACGGAAACGGTCCTGTAAAGGAAGTTCCTAGTTCAGAGTTGTCATCTACCTCAATAAGGGTTACAGGGAGGCCCGTCGAGAAGCGCGTGATCCCGCTCAGCGCCCAACCGTTCGTCAGCCGCTTCGGCCCTCCGAGTAGGTCAATCGGCAGACGATAGTTGTAGCTGAGAACAAAGTTATGTGTCGCGTCAAACGCGGAAAGCCCCCTGCCTTGCCTTCGATTTACAGGGTTCACCTGCTCCGGGTAGCCAGAGGAATCATCTAGCGACTTACTGTAGGTGTAGCCCAAAAGCAACTGCGCTCTACCACTGGTGTGGCGCAGGTTCACCTGCAACGAGTTGTAGTTGGAATTCCCCAGCGTCGCGAAGTAGCCGTTGCTGCCGAAGAAGGCCGGATTGAAGGGCGCACGGGTGCCTGGAACGCAAATGCTGCTGGGGTTGGTTCCGGCTGGACAGGCAACGGTGAACGCGCCGGAAGGCGCCGGCACTCCGGGAGGCAGCACATATGTCTTGTTTTCGCCGGTGGGCCCGCATGCTGGAGTCGCACCCAACTGATTCAAGGTATTGCAGAGAGCCGGGCTCCCCGGGTTGGACTCGAGGGTGGACAAAAGACGGTGCGCCTGCGAGCCGATGTAGCTCAGTGTCAGCAGAGTCCTTGTGGAGAACTGCCGCTGGAGGGAAAGCTCGTACTCCTCCGCGTAGGGGAGTTTGTTCTTGAAAAAGAACCCGGGCGAGCTGGCAATCGGCGTAAAGAGTGCCCAGTTGATCGAATTATCGGGGTTCTTAGCCGAGACGTTCGACGGTCGTCCTTGAACTGGGAACCGCTGCCCCTGGGGGCTGCCGTCGGCCAGATTCCTGAAGGGGGTCGTGAAAAGCGGTGGGACTGTGCTGGCGTAGAAGAAACCGTATGGTGCATCGCCGATTTCGTTGAAGTTTGTCGCACCTTCAAACGTGGTGTAGAAGAGGCCCCACGCTGCACGGATGCTGCTCTGGCCGGGTTCTCCCAAGAGCTTTCGCAGCGCTCCACCCTCGGCGCTCGGCGAATAGGCAAGACCGATCCGCGGCGAAAAGTTCTTGTAGCGGGTTGGCGCGAGCGTGCTTGGAATTCCGGGATCGCCGGGGAAGACCCAACCGGTTGGTGAGCCTGGAAATACCACGGACTGCAAACCCGGCACGAGCGTCTCGATCTCGTTGTACTTCTCTCTCCAAGGCGTGCTGAACTCCCACCGCAAGCCATAGTTCAGCGTAAGGTTGGAGCGGACGCGCCAGCTATCCTGGCCGTACAGCCCGAAATAGTGATTGCGTCCATAGGAAGGAAACGCCTCTCCCTGGACATAAGTTGTCGGGGCGCCGATCAGAAAGTCGGCAAAATCGATACCGGTCTCCGAGCCGTTGAATACAAAATTTCCGTTTACCACGTTGAATAACTTTTCGGTCTGCTGGTTGTAATGCAGGGATCCGCCGAATTTCAACGTGTGTGTACCGATCACTTTGCTGAAGTTATCGATCACCTGATAGACATTTTCGAAGATCTGGACGGGCCGGCTGGGTACTCCAACAACGAGGCCGCTGAGGCTGTTCCCGAAATCGAGTTCCGGCACGCCCTCAAACTGCGGTGCGAGCGGATTAATCCCAAGTGTGTTCGCCCCCGTCGTGAATCCGAGGTCGCTCAGTTTCTTTCCCGTTCCGCCAGACGGCTGGTTCAAGGTAACGGCAAGGCGCTGGAACTCGAAGCGCAATTCGTTCACGGTGGAGGCACCGATCGTTTTCGTATCCCCGATGTTCGCCACCTGGGTGCGGCCCTTGCCCAGCGCGTTGAACCCCGGGACCGTCGCCGTCGGATAGGGATTGGTCAGGCTGTAGTTGTCGAAGAAGTAGTAGCCCGAAATCATCCCCAAACGAGTGTTTCCGTCCACCCGGCCGCTGGTCTTGTTGTCCGTCAACCGCGACGCTTCGGCTGCAGTCGAGAAAAACGTCGAAGTGCCGTTGATGATATCGGCAGGTGGGAAGGCATTCAGAGCCAGAATGTTCTTAGACGGTGTGCTGAAGGCAGCCGTCGGAATCTTCGCATTGGGGAACACGCACGTGGTGGTGGTGCATCCGGGTGCGAAATAAGCTTCCCCCGCTGTCACCGTTTGGCCCGTTGCTGGTTGCAGCGCGCTCGTGAGCTGCGTCGCCCAGAACGGGCCGCTGACAGTTTTGCCCAACATCAACTTTTCCAACGAGGGCGCGGAGAAGTCGCCGTTCAATTCCGCCGCCGAAGGTACGGGAACCCTCTGCGAGGACTGCCCGACGACTTTGCGATTCCCCTGGTAATCGGCGAAGAAGAAGACCTTCTGTCGCTTGATGGGCCCGCCGATTGTGCCGCCGAACTGGTTCTGATGAAACGCTCCCCGCGCGGGATCGAAGAAGCCGCGCGCATTCAGAACGGTGTTGCGGAAGAATTCGAACGCGTCTCCATGGAACTGATCCGTCCCCGATTTGGTGATGACGTTGATCTGTCCGCCTGCGTAATTGCCGTATTCGGCGTCGGTGTTGTTGGTCAGAATCCGAAATTCGGCGATCGAATCAAGATTCGGAATCACCGCCGTGCCCCCAAAGCCCGACTCCTGCACGGTCGCCCCGTTGAGCAAGAAGCCGTTGGCCGCCTCGCGCATCCCATTCACCGAAAGGTTGCCGGCATTCAAGTCGCCCGAAATGAGCGGCACGATAAAGCCCGCTGACCCCGATGCTGGAACCCCCTGCAACCCGCCTGGCAACGAGCCCGTGAGGCCTGAGGATTGCGCCACGACGCCTGGCTGCAAGGCCAGCAAATCCGTGTAGCTTCGGGTCACCAGCGGCACTCCTGTCATCTCGTTGCCAGTAATCAATTCGCCCATCTGGGTATTGGCAGTCTCCACGTGCAGCGCCGCGCTCGATACCGTCACGCTCTCGGTCACTGCCCCCACTTGCAGGGTGACGTCGGCCACGAGCGCCGAATTCACATCCAGTACCAGGCCCGTCTGGCGAAACAATTTAAACCCGGTCTGCTTGACTTCAATTTCGTAGTGACCCAGAGCCAATGACTGGAAGGAGTAATAGCCCGCCGCATTCGTGGGCTGCGTTTCCGAGATGCCTGTATCGGTGTTTGTGGCCTTGACCGTGGCTCCCGGAATTAGGGCGCCGCTTGGATCTTTCACTGTTCCGGCGATACTCGCCGTCACGCCGCCTAGGGCGCGTCCTGCAAGCAATAAGGCCAAGGCAAGCAGCGCCACGACCGCCAGCGGCTGCAATATCGGCAAACCAGATTGTGGCGACCGCTCGACGCTCATTCTCCTGGTGCTAGAAACCCGAGAGCACGCCCCCCGGGTCAGCGCCTGCGAAAAACTCTGATTCGCAACAAAATTCCAAAACTCACCCACCCGCCGTCTTGCACTCATGGCGCTTCTCCCCTCTTCCGAATCAGTACATGCTTGTGTCGCCCTAGGGTCGAGCCACTCTCGGTAGTGGCCAGCCGTGCTCCGGGATGACCCCACTTCGCTCGACAGCTTCTCGGAATGTTGGTTGGTTGCCGGACGCCCCGCGCACCACTTCCAAATCCCTGCTAAGCGCTTTTAGTGCGGTAATTGCGCTTTGTCAAGGAATTTTCGCGTGTTGAATCGGTTCAAGCCAGTACGTGATCCTTCTCGCTCATGCGGTCTTGGGAAAGCGTCCTGCCAAACGACGTTTCGCCCCGAAGAAAAAAATGCTGTCTCAAGCAATCCTTGATTAACGGCCGCAGGCCGATCGTTCGGCCTAGCCCTTGGCTTTGCCATGTACGAGTTCGGTCAGGGCTTTGCACATCGGCAGCGGATCTCCCTCAACCGGAAACAGCAGATTTCGCCCGATGATAGCGCCGCGGACGCGCGGGCTTGATGCCATTCCTGCCGCAAAATCGGCCAGTGTCTCCTTTTGGCTTTCGCGGGCAGGTCCGCCGAGCAAGAGAATCGGCAAAGTCGTTGCCGCAGCCACGGATTCAAAATCCTGGCAATAGGGTAGCTTGAGCCAGACGTGGGCGGAGGACTCACCTAGCCCGGAGGCGATGCCGCAGTTTCTTATCAGCGTCGTCGCATTATTCAGCGAATGATAACCGCCGTCTGGTTTCTGCTCGACGCCCAGTACTTCGAGGAATGCAGCAAGGCGATGGCGCCGGAGAGCGTTGAGCGCATCGGCGCAGCCCAGGACAGTGCGTCCGGAGGCTGCGTCTCCCGTATCGAGCCGGAACATCATTTTTCCAGCGTCGCACCGCAGTTCGGCCAATCGCTCCGCGGTCATTCCCGTGAAGGTATCATCCATCTCGAAAACCGCGCCGGCTAGACCGCCCCGATTCATCGTGCCAACGAGAACGCGCCCGTCGAGAAAACTCCGGCCGTCCCTCTTGCGCTCGATATGGCTCAACAGCAGCAACTCTTCCAAAATGTCAGCCGTGGCAACCACGCCGTCCAGGAGGAGATCGCGAAAGACGCGGCGAGTGCGTGCCAGCAACTGGTAGCGATTGCCCATCGCCAGCTCGTCCTTTCGGATCTGGGTAACGCCTCTTGCGGGATGATCCACTGCCACCAGCACGAGTCTTCCGTCATGGGTAAGCTGTCGGCGGCGCCGTCGGCGGCGGGCCTCTTGTTCCACGACATTCGGGCGCCGGACACGCAACTCGGTGATTTCATCGAAGAGTTTCACCGGCAGCGCCTCTTCCGCAGGAAAGCCCCCCGGCGCCGTTGCATAAAGTATTGCGTCTGACTTTGTCATTGCGTGCAATCTCCTCTCTACCCGAGCAACTCGAACAGCCATGGGGAAAAATTCCCTAAGGCATCGGCGCGAGCCTTTATTGACCTAACCGGTTAGTTGACAGGCAGTGTTTCCGGCCCTGCATCCTTTTGCTCCAAGCAGAGGGGAGATGCTAACTGAGAACCCTCTATTGCGCAAACCTCTAAGTCGAACTCGAGCGGATTGCTTCGACGACCCTTCTCGAGAAGTCATCAAACTCTCACTTTGCACCCGGTCGTCGAGCACATTCGGAACTTCTGAAACGCCTTTTTGATACAATCGGTCCCCGCGCGACCAGGAGTGCTCTACGGCGCGAGCGCGAGAGAGCGCCCAAGAACCTCCGGTCTGGAGGGAAGCCGCATGCGGAAACTGGGCGTGGGAGTGCTTGGCGTCGGTGAAATGGGCAGCCGGCACGCCGAGAATTTGCGCCGCCATGTTCCGCAGGCCCAACTGATAGCCGTGGCCGATGTGGATGCCGCCCGAGCAAGCAAGATGGCCACCGAACTGGAGATCGAGCATTCCTACAGCAGCTTGGAAGCCATGCTCGAGCGCAAGGACATTCACTGCGTCTTGATCGTCACGCCGGACAAATTCCACGCGCAGGCGATTCGAACGGCGGCGGCGGCTGGAAAGGACATCTTGTGCGAAAAGCCCTTAGCGCTTAGCTTGGAAGATGCCCACACCGCGCTGAAAGCCGTTTCCGAGGCCCGCGTCCGGCTTCAGATTGGCTTCATGCGGCGATACGATCCCGGCTACGCTCAAGCCAAGAAGCAGATCGAGGCCGGCGAAATTGGCGAGCCCGTCCTCTTCAAAGCAATTGGCCGCGACAAGGATGCTCCTCCTCTCGCGTACTATCAGGCAAACTTGAATGGAATGCTCTTTTTCAACTCCAGCATTCACGAGTTTGATTTGGCGCGGTGGCTTATGAATGACGAAGTGGCGGAGGTGCATTCCTACACCACCGTGTCGATCCGCCCCGAAGTCGCAGAGTATGGGGATGTCGTTGCCGGTGTTGTCAACCTGCGATACCGGCGCGGCGCCATCGGGAATGTCGAGTCGTACGTCCAGTCTCAGTACGGCTACGACGTTCGGACGGAGATCATCGGGTCAAAAGGATCCATCCTGGTCGGAAGCCTGCGGCAAACTCCCGCAAGCCTCCTGAAAGCCCATGGGAGCAGTCACGATATAGTGGATCACTTCCTAGTTCGCTTCGCGGATGCGTACCTCGCTGAGGTTCGTGATTTCGTTCAAACCATGCTGAGCGACCGGCCTCCGCGTGTAACTGGCGAAGACGGCTTGCGCGCCCTCCGCATCGCGGTGGCTGCCCAGAAGTCGTATCTGGAATCCCGCTCTGTTCCGGTCGGATGAGGAACAACCGCCTATCGCACTGGCTGCCCGAGCTGTAGACGCCGCTGCGCTTGCGGCAGTGCACGATTTTGTATAACACGCTACCGCGTTTAGCAAATGCACTGCGCGAAGCGATTTGCCAATGCGAAGGAGCAATCATGAACGGCTTCCCCCGATTTGACTTGGCCGGTCAAGTGTCTCTGGTGACGGGCGCTGCGCGCGGCTTGGGACGGGCAATTTCGCTGGCGCTGGCTCACGCGGGCGCCGACGTGGCCCTGGGTTTGCGGAACGTTACGTCGGGAGAGTCGTTGGCGAAAGAGATTGAAGCGCTGGGCCGGCACGCGTTGCGCTTGCAAATGGACGTAACACGACTGGACCAAGTCTTTCGCGCCGTGGATGACACGGTCGCGCATTTCGGACGACTCGATATCCTTGTCAATAACGCCGGGCTGGGGCCCAGCAATCTCGCACAGGACGTACGAGAGGAAGATTTTGATGTAACGCTAGCCGTGAATCTCAAGGGAACTTTCTTTGCCAGCCAGGCGGCGGGTCGGGCGATGATTCGGCAAAATCGTGGCCGGATCGTCAATTTGAGTTCCCAAGCGGGCTTTGTGGCGCTGCCGACGGAATCGGTGTATTGCTTGACCAAAGCCGCCATTTCGCACCTGACCAAGTGTCTTGCCATCGAGTGGGGCAAGCACAACATTACGGTGAATGCCGTGGCGCCGACATTTATCTCCACGCCGGGCACCGAGGACGCGCTGGCAGACACGGCATTCCGCGACGAGGTGATCGAACGAATCGCTGGGCTGCACCGGATCGGGGAGCCGATGGACGTCGCCGGCGCCGTGGTGTTCCTAGCCTCCCCGGCGGCCTCTCTGATCACGGGTCACACGATCCTCGTCGACGGCGGGTGGACGGCTGTGTAACCCAGCCGTGAAAACCTGCTGTTTGCAAGAAGCCGGAATCGAAGCACGACGACGCCGAGCACGATTTCCGGCTGGATGACTCGCTTCTTTTGAAGCCGTAACGCGCAAGTCCTCGCGCGATGATGGCATTGTCATGAGGCCACACCGAACCGTTGTGGTAGGACATCGGGTTGTAACGAACTTCGTTGCTTCCGAGCGTGCGCACCCCCCAACCACAGAAGAGTTCATCGCCCATCAAGCGGCTCGCAAGTTGCTGTGCATGTTCTTGGCTGACAATCTCTAGAACAAACTCGGACCGGACATCGCGCCCTCCAACTTGTCCAATCCTCCAGAGGTAGACGTTCGCGCATCCCGATCTACGGATTTCCGGGTATTTGAAGACCGACGGTGGTGTGGTTCCCTAATGAGGCCAAGCCCGTGTTTTCGGCAGGGACTTCGTTTTTCCCTGATTCTGAGAGGAGAAGACGCTAGTGAACTGGGATCAAATTGAAGGGAAATGGAAACAATCAAAGGGCAAGTTCCGTGAGAAGTGGGGCAAACTAACCGATGATGACCTCGACATTATTGCGGGAAGACGTGACCAGCTTATTGGGCTGCTTCAGGAGCGATATGGCATCGCTCGGGAGGAGGCCGAGAAGCAAGCAGACGACTTTGTGACCTACCTCTCCGCGGATACTTCGGAACAGCGGCGGGCAGCGAGTCGCCGCTAATCTGAACTCGATGCGTATGCAGCGCATCGATGTGGAAAACGGGGCTTATATGAAAACGGCTACACTGGCAGGAATTATCCTCGCGGTGCCGGGAGTGATTGCGCTCGCGTACCAGGGGATCTCCTACACCACCCACAAGAAGGTTCTCGATGTGGGTCCGATTCAGGCGGAGAAGCGAGAGACTCATACGATTCCTTGCCTCCGATACTAGGGGGACTGGCGCTTGCAGGCGGAATCGCGCTGCTCGTTGTTGGTTCGAGGAGCAGCACCTAGAGCGTCGCCGGCACAGTTCCCTGGAATCGCCGGCTTCAAGTGTGAAAGGAGCTCACATGTTGCAATGGGTACTGATATTTTTTGTGGTAGCGCTGATTGCCGCGATCCTTGGGTTCGCGGGCATCGCTGTGGCCGCTGCCGGCATTGCGAAATTGTCTTTCTACGTTTTCTTGATTTTGTTCTTGGTGAGCCTGGTCGCCGGACTCATGCGCCGGACGTAGAAGCGTTTTACGTCTGGAGTCTAGATCGGGCCGCGGGAATCGGGGATTCCCATCTTGCGCAAGGTCGGTGTCGATGGGCGCCGGAGAGTGCCAGAAGTTTATCGTGACAGGATCTCGCGACGTGGGCAGCTTCGATGCAGTTTCTGGATTCTGAATCCACCGTTGAGATCGTCGAAACAGGCTCAGGCCGGTGGGAATTTCCCAGCGGCCTGCGAGCCTGGGATTCGCGGCGCATTGCTCCCCTGACCAAGCCGGCTAGGATGGTCTTCAGGTTCGCGGCTGCTCTCGAGAACACGTTGTTAATTCAGTGCTGCGAGCTCATTGAGCAAGCCGATCGCGTTGTGCTCGAGGAAATCCTTTGCGCGTTTCGTCCAATCGGCATTAGCGGAGTGAACAGAAAGCAGAATCCCGCCGTTTTTCGTGCGACTTTCGTACCTCTTGGTCTCGTTATTCGGGGATGCCAAAGACCATTCAGGACGCCGGTCAGCGCGCCAAGGGCCTCCCCAGGTGCCGACGCCAGCCCATGCCGGAACTATAGTTCTTCGTGCTGTGAAACCAACCGCTTGTGGAACACTCCATATTTTCCGTTGCGGCTTTTTGTGATTGTGGGCATTTGACCTCGCTTTGTGTTTGTTTCGATCGTTATGACAGCGAAAACGGAACCTAACTCGCTGCCACGCGGCGCGGGAGCCGTCGGCGATGTGCGGGGATCGGCTTGGCCCCGCCAGGCGCCTTGCGTGCGTTCGACGTCTCGAGGCTCTTCTTGAGCGCGGTCATCATGTCGATCACTGGCGCGCGATGCGGATGGGGAGCCTCGGCCACCTCTCTTCCTTCCTGTTTGGCCTCAATCAGCGCTTTCAAGCGAGCCTGGAAGTCGTCGTGGTATTTCGCCAATCGGAATTCTTCCGAAAGTGCTTCTACGAGCTGTTGAGCAAGCTTAACTTCCTGCGGCTTGAGTTTGACGTCTTCCGTCTTGCCGTACCCTGGTGCCTCGCGGATTTCGTTGGCGAAATACATCGTGTGCAACGCGAGTCCGTGGTCATAAGGACGCAGGAAGACAGTGTACTCGCGCTGATGCATGGTAAGTTTTGCGATTCCGACCCTTTTGGCATCCTGCTGGGTCTTCAGCAAGAGTTGATAAGCCTTGCGCCCTTCGGCTTCCGGCACGACAAAATAGGAAGAATCGAAGAACAAGGGATCAATTTCCGACTCCTTGACGAAGGCCAGGATTTCCATAGAGCGGGCCGACTCAGGCTCAATCTTTTTGATCTCGTCCTCCTCCAGGAGAACGTACTTGCCGTCCTCGTATTCGTAGCCCTTGGCGACCTCGGAACGATCAACCATTCGGTTGCAGGTGGGGCAAAATAACGGCTGACGCAGCCTTGTGCGACAGATGCTATGCAGTTGATGCAGGCTGATTCGAGAACTTCGTGCCGCCGCATACAGGCGAATTGGAATCGATATCAACCCGAAAGTGACAAACCCTTTCCACACCGACGAAGCCATGATTCTGTGCCCCTCCCAGTCTAAGCCCTGATAAATCAGCGAACCCATCGGAGCAAACCTGTACTGGGCAAACCAAGACGTTGTAGGAACAATCAGGAAACCGCAAATTGGATAAGCGCCCGTCCACTTTGCCAAGGGAGCCTCGGGGCTGCCTTGTCCTGCTACACAGCGTTCAGACGCGTGGCCACGTCAAGATTCTCACTTCCGCGTGATAGACAATCAGCAGGCCCGCGAGGGTTCTCAACGACGATCAGCGACCCTTCTTGTGCCCTTTCTGTTTGTGCTGCTTCATGACTGTTCTGGCGGCGACTTCTTTCGCGCGCTTCCCGTAACGTCCAGATCTCTGGGCGCTTTCCTTGATGTGTTCGTATTGTCTTTGTTCTTTGCTGCCCACTCCCCGTAAATGTTTTCCCCTTGGCATCCTGCCCTCCTGACTTTCTGGATCTAAGCGCAAGCTGTTTTAGTCGGTGTGTGAGCTTTGCGCATTTATGATTCGCGGCTGTGCAAGCGGCGGCCGTCTGATTTCTTGCTCAGCGGTGGGTCGCTTCTCCGGCCCTTCAGCCTCAATCCTTACGGGCTTGCCTCGCGCCATCGATTCGTACAACGAGCGAATCACGCGCACGTCCGCCAAGCCTTCCCGCCCGGAGGGCTCCGGCTCTCGATCGTTCAGGATGCAATCTGAAAAGTATAGGAGTTCTGGAGCAAACTGATCAGACTTGGGGAAGGCGAGCTTGCGGCTCTTGCCATCAACGGTGATGTTCAATTTCAAGCCCTCGGCGTATTCATATGCTGTTTTCATAGGACCAGGTAAGTGGCACCCGATACTTCCTGCTGAGCTGCTTTGCTTTCGTGGGATCTCCGATTACCAGCGCCTTCAATTCCGAATTCTCTTTTGCGTGGGCGAACGCCGGCAGGACTGCGACCTGAGCGAGGTAGCCGAGACCCACAATGGCGTAGCGGGCCTTCCTCTTAGGGGGACCCTGGCCGGGGTTATTTTCCTGATTCGTTGTGCATTCCGGCATGGTGTCCTCCCGTCTTTACCGGCACGGAGTCGATGGTCATACTATCGGGAAAATAGAAACCAACAATCCACGACAAACTGTACTCAGCGATGGAATTGACGGTAGAGGGCTGTGCCCGCCCGCGCCGGAGCCTCGGGGGATGTTTGAAGACACAGAAACCCGCGTCGATCGCTACCCATTTCATTGGATTGTTCCGCCTGAACCCTGCTTTTAAACTTCGCCTCGTCGGTCGGGTCTCCCTACCGAGTGTCCGGGATCGGGAGCAACCCACGCCTGGTGAAACACAGAAACGAAAAAGGCGGAGGGTCAAATTCTCGGAGTCGGCGCCACTTTGTATGCGGCGCAGACCAACTTTGGAGGAAACACCATGCTGATGACACTGTTGTTCGTAATTCTCATCTTGGCCCTGCTGGGCGCCCTGCCCACGTGGCCTTATAGCCGATCATGGGGTTACTACCCAGCGGCGGTCTCGGCCTTGTCCTGGTCATTCTGCTGATTCTCGTTTTGCTCGGTCGACTCTGAGTCCGCGAGGCGGCGCGACGGGTCTTCGGTTTGATTCGAAGCCTCACAGGCAGAGGTCCATCGACTGGAATTGCCTTCTCCCGCGGGCCCGTGTACCGGCGATCACTCAGGCGGTCAATCCCAAAGGCTTGGAGGCTTTATCTGCGAAATCCGTGGGTGCCGGGGGGTAGTTCGGTCGTAGGCTGGTTGTTTCTGGGTTCCCTACCCGCGGGAGAGGCCGGTTGCTGAGATTGGTTTCCATGCTTCGCCCGAATATGCTCCTTCAGGTCTGTGGGCGAATAAAAAGAGACCCCGCAATGTGGACAGAACCGAGCTTTGCCTTTTTTACGTGGCATCCGTTCCTCTTAGTCGTGTTTGATGGTGCTGGTCGATTCGCACGCCTGATTCCCATGACTCGCAGAAGAAGGCAAGGGATCGGTCTCCGGACGAATCGCGCGAGACAGAAGACAAACCTGAGGGCGAGAAACAGTGTGCTCGAATCTACAGGCTCCTCGCGGCCGCTCCGGGAGGTTTGCTCACCTGCCAACGTGGATCCTGGACAGAGAACTAAAGAGTCCAAACACATTCAGGAGCCACAAAACCACGGCTATGACGACGACCGCATTCAGGATCGACTTGATTGATCCTGCCATCGGTATGAAGCTATTCACCAGCCAAAGCAGAACCCCAATCACGATAAGAACCAGCACCACTTGGAGTAAAGGCACGGTCCTCTAGACCTCGCACTTCTCCCTTTGCAGCAGGCGTTCCGGCTCCGTCAAGAAACAGTGCGCTTCAGGCCGCTCGCGGTGTTGTGAAGCGCTGTGACGGTTGTTGCTGCGCCGGGCTACTTCTGACAGGTATCACTGACCATGGACAAGTCCGTTACGGTCATGTGACCATGCTCGGTGGCATTTTTATCCATGCCGTGCTCTTTCGCTTCTTCTTTCGCGTCTTCCTTCATCCCGTGCATCTTGGTATGCGAGACCACGCCCGTGATCGTGACGGTGTGCCCGACGTGCTGGTCGAGTTTGACGTTGTCGCTCTTGATTTCCCAGGTGCTGCCCTTCTTCGTTGTCAAGAGATACTCGTTCGGGTTCTCGCCGTTCTGAAGGCAGCCCGTAAGGGTCCGGGTGCTCTTGTGAGTAGTCGGTTTGTTCGTATCGCCTTGTGCTGAGGAGCTGTCTTGGGCGCCCGCCCCTGCTGCGGCACCGATGAGCAAGGCGAAGGCAAAAACCCCGGTCGCTATTCTGGTCATTCCCATTCTGAAAATCCTCCTGTTTAGTTGCCAAATTGAATGCAACATTGCACTGTTTCGACCTCTTACTTTGACGACGTAGCCTTCTGATGCCTAACCTGCAGCTCGTTCACCACCTGCTTGACATTTGGAATTGAAGACGCCAGTTTTTCGACCTCAGCGCGCTTGGATTGAGAAGTAACGTCGCCGGTGAGTGTCACCACTCCATTCTTTACTTCGTATTTTACGTCCTTGTTAAGTCGACGCTGGATGAGTACCGCATCCAAGTTTTTGTCGATGGCCTTATCCAGGTCCGAGTTCACGTCCTTGGCTTCGCTTTCAGCACCCAGCGGAACAACAGAAATCTGATTCGCCACAACTTGTCCAGCGGCGATGGATTTCGCGATCGATTCAGCTTGCGACTTGTCACGTTCGTTTGGTACCTGTCCGCTCACGGTCACAACGCCCGAATCGCGGTCCTGACTGACCTGAACGTCTGAGAGCCCGGCCTGATCCAATGATTTCCGGATACTGTCGGACACATCGGGCGATTTCCTGGACGTCGCCGAGCACCCCAGAAGAATCGTGACTACGAACAGCGTGAGCGAGGTGAGGAGCGGTCTTCGGGATCTCATGATTCTCCTTTCCTTTACAATCGCGGGCCGCACCATGCCGAAAATCACATGGCAGGCTCGCGTGACCCGACACTTTGCATCAGAGGGTGTAACTGGATCAATCGGGTGTTGGCCCTATAAACTCTCGAAACAAAGGGTAGGAGTGCCATCTGATACGTCCTGCGTATTTGCTGCGCGATGGAGATGGAAATCTGCGCGAGCTTCTCCGGGCTGGGTCGCTACACGAATTGAGGTTGCCGATTACATCCTTCGCGGGATTGTTCCCCGGAAGTCGAAATCTTATTGTCCGCTTGCAAAAGCGAGGCAGTCTGGTCAAAGGAGTGATATGAGACAGAACCCACTGATGATTATTCTGGTCATTGTGCTCCTCCTGGCGGTCTTGGGCAGCCTGCCGACTTGGCCTTACAGCACCGGCTGGGGGTATTATCCCAGTGGCGGATTGGGCTTGGTCCTCATAATTCTCCTCATCCTCCTTCTTGCAGGGCGGCTGTAAGTTTCTTGCGGTAGAGCTCAGCAGGAAGCGTCGCTGCTCATTAGTGCTTCCCGAGAGGAAGGAAAAGAAGTACCTGGAAACTCACCAGGGGAGCTTTCCTTGCAAAATTCAACCCCGAATCTTGAGTGGCGGCCGCTGCTTTTTCCCTTTCGTCATCAGCCTCCTTTGCGGCACCGGTATTTGTGATCTCTCTTGACGTTGCCGAACCTGTGTACCGAGGCGAAAACTGTTTTGAACCTTCCCCCAAGGCCCACCCGGTGCCTCGCCGTTCACCTTCGTTGCTTTTCTAGACCAACTATCAAAACGCGAGCCCCGCCGTGCTCGCCTGAGGAATCCTCCGGCCCGCGGTTCCGAAAGTCCAAGTGGAGATCATGGCCCGAGCTCCGCTGCGGCTCCTGCTGGCCAATACACGCATGCCTCTCTCTGAGGTCTTGCGTCGGGAAGCCCATACCTTTCCCTTGTTTCTACATGCTTCCATGGATTGCGGATTCGCGTCATTGCCGTACCCTCGAAGAGTCTGCTCGCTCAAACATGGCTGGCGGCCTTGTCCCGACTAGGGAGTGACTGCACACGGCGGCCCGAGCGGGCCTTTGCAGTTTGCCCGGCTTGGAGGCTGCCCTTGGCCGTCAGCTTGAGTTGAGGAGCGCGCCGGATTCTTCGGGAGTAAGAAAAGAGCAACCATGCACGTTCGTTCAGAACGCATCTCTCGGGCCGAGTGAATGGCAACTAGCCCGACGCAGGTCCTCCGGAAAGAGAACCCTGTTGCCAAGCGCCTGCTGCAAAAGCTCGGCCCCGGATTGATCACCGGCGCCTCGGACGACGATCCCAGCGGGATTGCCACCTACTCGCAAGTAGGTGCGCAGTTCGGCTACGGCATGCTGTGGACCATGCTGTTCTCTTACCCTTTGATGGCCGCCATTCAAGAAATCAGCGCTCGAATTGGTCGGGTTACGGGCTCCGGCATCGCTGGAAACATGCGCCGTTATTATCCGCGCGCGCTCCTACTCAGCATGGTGAGTCTGCTGGTCGTCGCGAACACGTTTAACCTGGGCGCCGATATCGGAGCGATGGGCGTGGCTCTGACCCTTCTGATTCCCGGACGCACTGAGTTTTACGTCGTCATCCTCGGGGCGGCCTCGCTTCTGCTCCAAGTCCTCGTGCCCTATACGAAGTACGTGCACTACCTCAAATGGAGTACGCTGGCACTTTTCTCCTACGTCGCGGTTGTGTTTGTGGTCCATGTGCCGTGGGGAGAGGCGATCCGCGCTACCCTGCTTCCCTCCTTTTCAAGGCAGGCCGGGTATTTCACCGCGCTGATTGCGGTGCTCGGAACGACCATCAGCCCTTACCTGTTCTTCTGGCAAGCGTCTCAGGAGGTCGAGGAGGTACAAGCCAATCCCGCCGATAAGCCGCTCAAGCAAGCACCACAACAGGCCCCGGCGCAGCTCGAGCGAATTCGCATCGATACCTATATCGGCATGGCTTTCTCCAACGTGATCGGCTTTTTCATCATGCTCACGACGGCGGTGACACTCCACGCGCACGGCCAGTCCGACATCGAAACCGCGACCCAGGCTGCTCAGGCGCTCGAGCCTCTCGCTGGCCGCTTCACTTTTCTGCTCTTCACCGCCGGGATTATTGCCACCGGACTTCTGGCTGTTCCGGTCCTGGCGGGCTCGGCGGCCTACGCCGTGGGCGAGGCTTTGAACTGGCACGCCAGCCTGGAACGAAAGCCGCAGGAAGCCAAGCGGTTCTACGGAGCGATCGCCGCCGCTACGTTGATCGGGCTTTCCTTGGCTCTCCGGCATTACAATCCCATCAAAGCTTTGTTCTGGGCGGCGGTGCTCAACGGAGTGGTGTCCGTGCCCTTGATGGTGGTGATGATGCTGATGACTGCGAATCCGAAAGTGATGGGTAAGTTCACGCTGCCCTGGCCTCTGAAGGTGGCCGGCTGGATCGCCATAGCGGTGATGGCCGTTGCCTCAACCGGACTCTTTGCCACGTTGGTGGGACAGATCGCCTTGCGGTAGTTGGCGACGAGGTGAACGAGGACTTCGGTCGCCTTCCCTTCGGAACTCGTGGTAAATCGTAAATGGGAGCAGGTTTCGTTGCTGAAAGAAATCCTCCTTCGCATGCTCATCGGCGGTGTTGTTGTTTCCGCTTTCGCGGTTTTGGGTGATCTCCTCAAGCCGAAGAGCTTTGCAGGAATTTTCGGGGCGGCGCCTTCGGTCGCACTGGCCACGTTGGGCCTGGCCGTCGCTAGCGAGGGTAGGTTCTACGCCGCGACCGAAGCTCGCTCCATGATCGGAGGTGCAATTGCGTTTTTCCTTTATGCTTCTTGCGCTGGGCGGTTGATGATGCGATACAGACTGCCGGCTCGATTTGTCACAGTGGCTCTAATTCTCTTGTGGCTAGCCGCTGCTCTTGGGCTCTGGCTCATTTGGCTAAGGTAGACACAATGAAGGTTACTCTGAACCGCTCTGCTCTCCGGCAAACGAAGTGGTACGAATATGCCGTTCGGTTTCTCTTTGGTGGGATCATCACCGCCTTGGCCGGGGTCATCGCCAAGAAGTTCGGTCCTGGTGTTGGCGGATTATTTCTGGCCTTCCCGGCGATTTTTCCCGCAGGCGCGACCCTAGTCGAAAAACATGAGAAGCAGAAGAAAGACAGAGTGGGGATAGAGGGTACAAGGCGCGGCAGAGAGGCTGCCAGCCTCGACGCGGCAGGTGCTGCGATGGGAAGCATCGGGATGTTAGTATTTGGTGTCATGGTCTGGCAACTGATGCCAACTCATGCCGCTTGGCTGGTGCTTGCGGGTGCCACGTTGGCTTGGCTCGCAGTTTCTGTTCTGATTTGGCAAATCTGCAGGACAGAATAGGGACTAACGCTGCGTATTCGCCGAAAACGGTCCTCGAGAAGCTGTCTAGCGCATGACCGGCGCGCCGGGCCGACCGCGGCACAGATCTGGGCGCGGATGGTCTTCGTAGTGCCGACGTCCCCGCCGACTTTCATCATATCCACAGGAGACAGTGAAAGGAGGAGAAAGCCCATGACGAATCCACGGTGAAATACAATTCTGAGATCAGTGTTCCATACCCTACAGACGCCAACAGCTTGAGTCTGGCATGTTTCCTTCGCTCGATCGGCAAGAGGGTCACTGCGAATTGCCAGCCACATACAGTGTTCGGTGTATGGACTTCTCTGCCCTCCGTGCCTAGCATTAATCTCTATTTTTTGTTTCCAAAATTTGTCAGGATAGAGATGGACAAAATCGCGCGTCTGCTAGCGGCGAAGGAATCCGACCGGCTGAAGATGGTTTCGTTCGCGGGAGTTTTTAAATGACTACCAGAGTCTTAGGCCCCGATGCTGCCTCGCTTGCGCCAATGCCGCAGCACCTCAATCACGAACATCGGGGACACGCTGTTCAGTTTTACAAAGAAGATGGGATTCTGCTCGACGCATTGAGTCGATTCATCGGCACCGCCCTTGGCGCCGGTGATGCCGCCATAGTTATTGCCACGCAGGAGCACCGAGAAGGGCTTGTGCAGCGGTTGAAGGCGCGTGGCCTAGATACGGCCAAAGCCGTCAAACAGGGGCGGTACATCCCATTGGACGCGGCCGAAACTCTGTCGAAGCTCATCGTGGATGGGCTCCCGGACAAGGTGCTTTTCGCCGACTTGATCGGTGGCCTCGTTGCACGAGCCAAGGCAGCGGCGGAAGGTGAGCAGCCACCTATCGCCATATTCGGAGAAATGGTTGCCCTGCTGTGGGCGGACTGCAAAGTCGAGGCCGCGATCCGGCTCGAACAACTCTGGAACGATTTAGCCAGGACGTACTCTTTCTCCCTTTGCTGCGCGTACCCGATGAGCGGTTTTTACCGCGAACAGCACGGCGAGCCGTTTCTGAGGATCTGTGCAGAACATTCGGCCGTTATTCCCAGCGAGAGCTATACAAGCCTTGCCGGCGAAGAGCAGCGCCTTCGCAACATCGCTCAGTTGCAGCAAAAGGCACAGGCGTTTGAGGCTGAGATGGAATTACGCCAGAGCGAAGAACGATTCAGGCTCCTGACGGATGCCGTACAGGACTATGCAATCTTCATGTTAGACCCTGAGGGTCGGATCAGCAGTTGGAACAGCGGAGCACAACGTATCAAAGGATACGAGACTTCAGAAATCATCGGCAAACACTTCTCCTGCTTCTATCCTGAAGAAGACGTTCGATTCGGCAAGCCGCAGCGGGAATTGGAAATCGCCGGAAGAGAGGGACGCGTAGAGGACGACGGTTGGCGCATACGCAAGGACGGGTCCAGATTTTGGGCAAACGTGATTATTACAGCCCTGAGAGATGGTGCGGGACAACTGGTGGGATTCAGCAAGGTCACACGGGATGTCACTGAGAGAATGCTTGCACAAGAGGCTTTGCAAGAGGCTCAGCAAAAATTGCGTGGTTCTGAAAACTCGCTTCGTCAACTCTCCCTCCACTTGCTGCGCACGCAGGATGAGGAAAGACGACGCATCGGCAGAGATCTCCACGATAGCCTGGGGCAATATCTCTCGGTGTTAAAAATCAAATTGGATTCTCTCAGGTCTTTGAGGAAACGAAAGGAAGAAGAAGCCAATCAAGAGCTGGCGGAATGCGCCAAGCTCGCTGAGGAGTCTATTAAGGAAGTCCGAGCGATATCCTACTTGTTGTATCCCCCGTTGCTAGAAGAGATGGGCTTGAAGTCGGCGATATCGTGGTATTTGGATGGGTTCGAGAAGCGCACTGGCATCAAGGCCACCTTTGAAACTCCTCCTGATTTCGGAAGGCTTCCTCGCGATGTCGAGATGGCGATATTCAGAGTCCTGCAGGAAAGCTTGACTAATGTTCACCGGCACTCTGGCAGCCCGACCGCAGACGTACGGGTCATGATCAAGGACAGCGCAGTCGTCCTGGAAGTTCACGATCAAGGAAAAGGAATGCCCGCGGGGCATTTGCAAGAATGTGGACGGGACTTGCTGGGTGCAGTCGGCGTTGGTCTTCGGGGTATGAGTGAACGCATGCGCCAACTTGGCGGCAGCCTCGAATTATCTTCGAGTCCGACAGGAACAACTGTTATTGCTACCGTTCCCGTCGAGCTGTCGTCTTCAGCTGCAGCTCAGGTCCCGTCGCCTAAGTTTCAAGCAAGTTGAGACATAGGCCCCTCTTCTGATCATTGCCATCGCCGTCGCCGAGCTGGTCTTCGGAGAGAAGCAGCGCAAGGGGCGATCGTAGGAGCAATCCAGGGTCTCATTGGGCACGATAGTGCGAAAGCCATTCAGACCATGATCCAACACTCTCACACACCTGCCCATAGCACGATCGCCATCATAATCGTAGTAATCGTTTTGCCGTTGGGACTCTCTTCCGCAGAAGCCCGACTTGGATGCCGAGTGAGCGCGCTATATCCCCGAACTCATCGGGCCGAATTCCTCTTTTCTGTTTCGGGTTCTGAGTTGCGAGGCATGGTGTCCTCCCGAGACCACTCATTCTACGCCCGGCGACTCAGCCCTGCTTTTCGATCTCAGGGGAGTCTTGGCGCGAGCGCCAGCCATGAGGCGGAGATAGCCCGAATAGGTACCGAGCGCCCGGGCTGCTTCCACCAGATCAACGCGAGGGATCTCAGTCTGGTGGGATACGCCGTACCGCAGGAGCGCTCTGAGCGCGCCGGATTGCTCGCGAGCCGGGGACGTGGATTCCGAAGTAGCGGCCCAACGACTTAACGTCACCTCACCCAGCGCCGAACCCTATGGGAGATTCTTTGAGCCCAATCTCGTGGTAAAACTTTTGGATAGCCCCGTAACACTCGCACGTGCTTTTTTCTAGCTTCGTGCGGCTCAGAATCTGCATTGCACCACGGGTGTAGTCGATAGCGTGCTTTTTCTGCAAAATACCAGCTGCCAAGCTTACGGTAGGTCGGTCCGTTCCTAGCATTGTCGCAAGGAAATCGTGGGTGATGGCGAATGTCGCGCAATCCACTCTGTCCTGAGTAATGAGTAACCAACGCGCCAGACGCTGTTCAATATTATGGAGCCGATTACACGCACCTGTTTGTGCGAGTTGCATCCCCTGAACTACCGCATAGCGGCTGAGAATCATTCCCAGCCTTGAAGTTGATTGCAAAACGCTTTGCAACGCACCAACTCTCACCCTAAACCCTTCACCGGCAATTTGTACAACCTCACGCACTTGGCTCGTGGCCATACCGACCGCTGCCGGTATCCCTGCAAACCCTTCCTTCCCCACCTCACCTACTTCAACAGTCCTTCCATCTTCCATTGCAATTACGAGCGACACCATACCTTTATTCGGGAAGTAGACAAACTCCAGTGGTTGGTTCGGTTCGTAAAGGCTCAGGTGGTGAGGCATGGTCAGAAATTCTAGGTGAGGACAAATCAGGCGATACTCCTCCTCGGGAATCCACAAAAGGATCTTGTTGCTTACTCGGTTTCCCGCACTAGTTGTCCGTTCAGTTGCCTGCATGACTCGGGAAGTCTTTCATAACAACAAGGTTGACCGCGTTGTGCACCGAAAAAACCGTTCCACTTCGCTCCGCCTGTCACCGCCCGCAGTTAGACGTCAGAAGGTTGTCTGAATAGACCTGGAGTGTACGCCTGTTCGGCTGGCCTGTGCAGCGAAAAAGTGAGGGTGAAATCGAAGCGCTGGCGAAGCACAAGCCATTTTTGACGCCGTGCGCGAGCGAAGTGATAACAAGCGAGCTGAACAAACCGAGCGGCACTCGTCCCGAGGACTCGGAAAGACTGAAAGACCGTCTCACAACCCGTGAGTGAGAGGTTGTCCTTCTGCTTGCCGAAGGCAAGAGCACCAAAGAAGTAGCCTCAATTCTTGGCATCAGTGTCAAGACGGCGGAGACCCACCGCGCGAAGATCATGCGCAAGCTCGAACTACACCGCGTGCGTGACCTCGTGCGCTACGCCGTACGAAATCGAATCGTCGAGGCTTGGAGGAGCCTCACGTCTACAGGGTTTCCCCCACGTGCATCTGAGGTTTTTACCCGATAGGTTCCGGCGTTTGAATGGGTTAGGCTTGTGCCATAGGAAACGTGCCCGATGGCTCGCATTCTGATTGCTGATGATAGCCCGGCAGCGAGGCGTGCGCTGCGCGGTCTGCTCGAAGAAAGTGGCTGGGAGGTTTGTGGTGAAGCCGAGAACGGCCTCGAAGCGGTCGACAAAACTGGGACTCTCAAACCAGATCTCGTGATTTTGGACTTGGTTATGCCCAAGATGAATGGCTTGCAAGCGGCGCGCACAATCCACACGGCCGATCCTCAAATACCGATGCTCCTCTGGACGTTGATGCAGGTCGACGAGCGGTTGGCGCAAGGGGCCTGCGACGAAGGATTTCAGGGTGCGGTGTCGAAGGAATCAGGCATATTTGCCCTGTCGCAGGCTGTCGAGGCATTACTAAAGGGCAAGACTTTCTTCCTTCCGCCGCTACCGACTCCGGTGACGGCGGATGCCAACGCACCAGCCTCCAGCGCGAAGGAAGAGCTAGTCACAGCCGAAGAGGCAAAGCCCGAAAGCCACCGGAACCATCCTTAGACTGGTCCGGGCTGGGTACAATGCGTTAAGCGCGTTTTTTGTCGCCTGTCGTTTGTCATCTGAGTCTGGGCTGCCTGCCAGCTGTTCCATGCGTTGAATAACCGCTGTGATCGGTAAGAAATGGTCACAGACTGTTTCAGCTTTTGGTATTGGGCTTGGCTTGGGCGCTACTCTCCCGGCATTCCGTCGAAATCAGGCAAAGAAACGCGCGACTATGAACGAAAGCCTCGATGCGACGACGGCCAAGGGTGCGAAATGGAAAAGTTAAGGTAGGCCGTCGTTAGCGACAGAGGACTTCATTCGCCTTCCCTTCACAACTTCTTGTACTCCTTCCACTCTCGTTCGATGGCTTTAGCCATATCTTTCGCGGCAGAACGCAGCCAATTGGATTTCCTGCGCCGCAAATCCTTCAGGACATTCGTAATCTGGCTTTTGCTTCCGACATGCACGTTAGCAATCTCTGAGCCCATGGCATTGAGCAGGGTTTCCTCGTCGCGCTCCTCGGGTAGGTCGTCGACCTCGATAGGATTGGAATCGGGAGAAAGCCGGCGCACCAGCCACACTCCCACAATTCTATGGAACGGATCGTGCGACCGGACCGCGGACTTGAGGATTTGCTGATAATAGGACTGGCGATGGCCCACGTGACCCCTAAGCCAGGCGCACGCCGAAGGGAGCATAGCTTTCGCCTCACGGGCGACGAATCCGCCGCACCAATTGGCGATTGCCACAAAGCGTTGTTGTCCTAAACTTCCAAGGCCGGCTTCTCTTTGGACCACCTTGTAGTCGAGATTCTGAGGCAAGGCTCTCACCAGTGCCTGCTTTGCGTTGCGCGGCAGACTGCGCCCCACGGTGGGGCGCTCATTCAACTTTCTCCAAAAATCTGCCGGAAGTCTAATGGCGTCGATCCCTAGCTTCTCCAGGTTGTTCTCGTGCTCGGCCAGAACGATTGGGCAGCCTCCGTTCTTCATACTCTGCTCGTATCCTTGCAAAATGGCGTCGCAACCATCCCTCAATTTGACGTCGAGATGTTGAGAGTCGATGACGGTCTTGACGCTGGCTGCCAGCCGCACGAGATCGTTGGTATAGGGTAACGGATATGACTCATCGAAGTCGTCCACGCCCCAGCAAAGTCGGCCTTCACCGTCCCGCCATGTTCCAAAGCTGCCCACGTGAAGATCACCGACTGCCAGGACCTTCGGGGCCTCAAACAGATCGCGGCATGTTTCGGGACAGAGTTGAACCCAACGGTAAAACGTACCGCGAAAGAACATAAACGGATCAGCTCTCATTTGTTGGTGCTTATATCGCAGATGGCCCTCAACTACGACCGTGCAAGTGCGCATCCAGTTCTCGTAAGTTCTGGTCGCCTGTTGGATGTTCATGTATAGCTCTGGAACGAGAAATCCGCTGACCTTGAGGCAGAGCACATATGTAACCGCCCGGCGGCTCGGAACTTCTACGCCTACTCCTTCCTCCGCCTATTTTGGACGCGGACGGAAAGACCGGTGCTGAGAACCATGATTCCGACAGCGATCAAGACAATCACCGCCATCGGGTTCGCTCCGTGCTCCGTGTGTTGACGCGCTCGACCACGACTCCCTCTTTTGCGTCAGTGGAGGTACGCAGCTCGCCTAGGAGACAGTGCGCGATTGCCCCGTATCAAGCTGCTCCGAACGGTGCCCTCCTACCGGAACTAGCGCCTGCTGCCGAAAGTATAGTTAATCCCAACCCCGAGGCTGAGGCGGCTCTGCCCTTGATCATTCAAGTGCGTAAATCGCAGACCCAACTGGAGACGCGCAGTCCAGTATGGACTCAGTGAATGACCCCGGGAATAAGAGCGGTGCCGGTGACAATACTGAAATCAGGAAAAAGGCCCTCAAGATCAGGCTCCTTGCCGCAGAGAGTGTTCCGTTGCACGACCGGTATTCCGGCCGGGCTTTTCATGTTTCCTCTTCAGAACGCGCAAATTTGAGACTTGAAAACCTTGAAGCGGCCAGGATGGAAGACTGCTAACTCCACCGCTTTTTTGGGGGGACGCCGTTTCGAGCACGGTGTCCCCCCGACGATTCGACTCACTCTTACAGTTCGGAACCGCCCGTGGCTGTCCGAGGTAGAGGGCGGTCGGTCTTTGCATAGTCAGCTGAGGACTCGCCCGTCGAAGAAATGTCCTCCGCGCCGGTTTGCTTCAGGATTTCTTTCGCCTTCTTCGCCCAATCGGAATTGTCGCAATGTACGGACACGAGAATGCCGCCTTTCGCGACACGTCCTTCATATCTCTTAGCTTCATATTCCGGGATTCCGAGACCGATTAACGCGCCTGTGAACCCTCCGACTGCACCGCCCACTCCGATGCCCGCCAGCGCCGCCATGATGGGCCCGGCCGCGATGAACGGTCCAACCCCGGGGATAGCCAGGGCGCCGATGCCGGCGAGTAAGCCTAAAGTTCCTCCGACGACTGCTCCCGATCCTGCACCCGTTGCTGCCCCTTCTGGTGCTTTGGTCGCTTTTTCGGTAGCAAGATCCTTCGAGCCCAGGTTCTCGGGAAGTAAGATTGAGATGTCCTCCACCCGGAAACCGGCGCTGTGCAAGCCATCGATTCCGGCTTCCGCATTGGAGCGACTCGAATATATGCCAAACACCGCAGTGTTTTTTCCAGCCATGGTTGTTCCTCCCTTTCTAGTCCGTCTTTTAAGAGTTTGGGGCGATTTCAATTGGCTCATCAGATCCCTACGCCCGCGACAACGGAGCGGATGGGATCGAAAGCCATCGTTACTGCTGCTTCGGCTTAACTTCCAGTTGGCTTGTTACGTGATCTTGTCCCACAACTTGAGCGGCCTTAGCTTCGATGCTGGCCTTCTCGTCGTCTGAGCGAACGGGCCCCTTCAGAGTCACGGTGCCATCTTGCGTGATGATTTTTATGTTGTGAGCGTAGGTCGACAGTGATTTATCCTCCATGATCGCGCGGCGGATTTTGCGAGTGATTTCACGGTCATTCGCGTTTTCTTTTTGTTGATCTGCGGTTGGTTCCTGCTTGCTGCGGTCGCGTTTGTTCGCTTTACTGTTGTCCGGAGCAGTTTGTTGCGAATCGCTCTGCTGGTTCTGAGCAGACAGTAGCGATATGCCACCGAGCAATAACGCAGATGCCAAAACTAGCCGAGTAAATACCACAGACATATTCGCCTCCTTTTGTGAAGTTTTCCCCCTGCGAGCGAAATCTCCTGCTCTACGGCGTCGTAGAAGTGCTGGCTTGCACGGGAACCCCGATAATGTCGCCCGAGACAATCATCTCCACACGACGATTGAGCTGGCGGCAGTCTGACGTGTCATTCGATGCGATTGGCTGTGATTTGCCATAGCCACGTGCGGTCACCGCTCCCGGCATCACCCCCTGCGAAATCAAATAGTCTCGAACCGGGTTCGCTCGTTTTTCTGAGAGTTCTCGGTTGAATTCATCGCTCCCAACGCTATCCGTGTGACCCTCGATCTGCAGATTCAAACCGGGATGTGCTTGCACGATGCCGGCGAGCTTGGCGAGCTTCTCACGCGCTTCTGGGCGAAGTGAATACTGCCCGGTCGCAAACAAAACGTCCGCCATGTTGACCACCAGACCGCGTGCCGTTTCTCGGGTCTGCAGGATCGCGTTCAGTTGTTGCCGGAGTTGCTCGCGCAGCTTTTCCTTTTCTTGCTCTGCCTGTTGGCGCATCTGTTCGGCCTGCTGAGCCTGGTGTTGCGCCTGCTCGGCTTGCTGTTGAGCTCGTTGGCGCTCCTGTTCAGCTTCTGCACGTTGACGCGCTTCGGCTTCAGCCTGAGCTTGCGTCTGGGCAGCCTGTTGCTCTGCTTGTTGCTGCCGACGTTGCGCCTCTTGCGCTTGCTGTTCTGCGTGAGCTCGCTGCTCGGTTTCCGTTTGCGCCTGCGCCTGAGCCTGAGCGGCAGCAGCCCGCTCTTGAGCTTGTTGCTCCTCTTGCTGTCGTTTGTCTGCAATTAAGATTGCATCTTGAGCCGTTTGCACGGCTTCTCGAGCGGTCTGGGCTACAACCTTCTTGCTTTGTTTTCTGCGGAAAGCGGTTTCTGCCTCCTCAAGTGCGTCGCTGGCTTTTTGGAAAGAGTCAGCCGCATGGCGGTCGGCGCCTTCCAGACGTGCGATTTGAACGGCATTCCGCGCCTCGTAAAGCTCGAGCGGTGTCTTTGAGTCCAGCTTGGCGGGTCGAAGTTCTGAGGGCCTTCCTGATAAAGTGTATTCGCCTCGTGGCAGTAACTCGTAGCGCGCGTCAATCGGCTCGATCGTCCCAGCCGTATCGGGCCGAATTTCATTCTCCGCTACAACCACATCGCTCGGACGCACCACGGAAAAATATGGCTCCGCCGTTACGATGAGCCCAAACGTTTGCAAGTCAGTCGTCGAGTACAGGGCGCTCTCATGTTCATCGTCAATCAGCAACTCGCCCAAGTTACTCGATCGACCTTCCGGGGTGATGGCCCAAAGGACATAGGTCAAATACTCGAGACCGAACTGCGTCGCCCATGGCATTTTCTGAAGCTTTGTCTTGATTTCGATGCGGCCTTGCTTGCTGTTGACCGTTGCGTGCCCTTTGGCCTCCGGGAAAAGCGCCGTTCCGCGGAGGTCTACCTCCGTGGGACCACTCCGATGCCTATAATTCACCGCCTTTGCCGTTCGTGAGACGACCCGCGCTCGGTAAAGAGGCGCGGGATTTGATTGCTGAGTCCGAGCTGTCGAGTCCGTCTGTTGAGTCTGCGCGCCCACAGCCGGCGCTGAGATGATCGCGCTCGCTAGAACTAAGACTTGAAGGGAAAATCGCATTTCCTTATCTCCAACGGGTCAGCACCCGTTTTTGATGGAACAGCAATTTCACAGTCTGATGGAATTCGGCAGCCCTTCCCATCCACTCAATGCTGTAATTTCAGGACGAAATTCACGTAAGACCTTCGGCCTTCGTGCCCGAAAGCCAAGACCCCACATCATTTTTGTTGGTCGTGTGACCAACATATGCGTCGAGCAATTCTGGTTGGTTCGCTTCCAGTTGCGCCCGTACAGAGAATCGCGCCAACAGATAGATGCTTTGCTGGATTGTGGCCGCTCATTATTGCCAATACCTTAGAGGCCAGGAGAAGTTAGCCAGTCACTAAGGGAGGATCGAAATGGAACAGAATGCCTTACGAGAACTATATATCGACGAACTTCGGGATCTCTACGACGCCGAGAATCAATTGATCAAAGCGCTTCCCAAAATGGCCAAAGCAGCGGCATCTGACGAACTGCGCTCTGGCTTTGAAGAGCACCTGAGCCAGACCGAGGGACACGCAAAGCGGCTGGAGCAGATTTTCAAGGCCCTGGACGAAAAGCCCAAGGGCAAGAAATGCAAGGGAATGCAGGGTCTGATCGACGAAGGGAAAGAAATGATAAACGAGGATTTTGAAGGCGAGGTCATGGATGCGGCACTGATTTCGGCGGCGCAGCGCGTCGAGCATTACGAGATCGCGGCCTACGGCACCGTCCGCACCTATGCTGAAATCCTGGGAGAGACGGAAGCTGTTTCACTTCTCGACGATACGCTCGAAGAAGAAAAGAAAACGGATCAGAAGCTGACCCAGCTCGCGGAAAACATAAACGTTGAAGCGGCCCAATCGAGATCTGAAGGTCACGATTCCTCAGAAAGATCAACTTCAAATCGTAAAGCCAAGGAGGCAGGGGCCTAAGTGGCAGCGGTAGTATTCAAATGATGGTTGGATGAGACCATCGATAAAGGAGAAACAAAAAATGCCTGAAGAACATACGAAGAAACAGGGTGAAGAAGAGACCCAGCGACAGCGTGAAGAAAGGGAACGAAATCGGCAGGGTGGAAGAAACCCAGACCGAGAGGGTACAAGCGGCCGTCAAGATCGCGAAGCGGGTCATCAGGGCGGATCCGGGGGGCAAGGCCAGCCCGGCGGTGCGGGTGCACGACAGGACCGGAGGTCGGGCCAGCAGGGTGGCTTTGGCAGGCAAGACCAGCAGGGCAGAGACAGCCGTCGGGAGGGGTCCGAACCCGAACGCGGACCTGGTGAGCCTGGCGGTCAAAAGGATCGCGAGAAGAAAAGCGGTCAGGGCGATCGCCCATAAATTCAAAGGAGGTTTGGAAAATGCCAAACAGGACCGGCGGAAAAGGAAAGGGTAAGCGGCAGGGCAACAGCGGAGCTGGGAACCGTACCAAACGGGTTAGCCAGGGCAAGAACAGTGGTGGGAGGCGCTCCTCCGGTAGCCACGGCGGCCCGTTCAGTAGAAGCCCCAGCTCGTCAAATCAATAGTCTCATCCGCGAGTGGGCTCGAATGCAGAGGACTTGGAGTTTGGGCCTTCATCGACTTTCTTAAAAGGGAGAACAAAATGGCAGAGCCAAAAGCTGTGAAATATGCGGACATCGTGCCCGCAAAGAAGACCGTCATTGGCAGTAAAGTGGTCAACGTGCAAAGCGAAGATCTGGGAAAAATCGAAGATCTTGTAATCGATGCCGGAGCAGGTCGGATTGCTTACGCGGTCTTGTCGTTTGGAGGTTTTCTTGGCATGGGCGACAAGTATTTCGCCATCCCCTGGAACGCCTTTCAGTTTAATTTGTCGGACAAGCGCGCAGTCTTGAACGTTGACAAGAAACTCCTAGAAAATGCTCCCGGATTTGACAAGGACAATTGGCCGAATATGGCCGATGCCACGTGGGGCACTCAGATCTACAAGCACTACGGTTATACGCCTTATTGGGACCAAGGAACAGTCGCCACCACGGGAACCCGGGGGGACCGCCTCTAAAACTTTTGTTCGCCAGAGCCGCCTGGTACGGGCTGGGCGGCTCACATTTTTTCAGCGCCTCTGGGTGACGGCCGATGCCGGGAAGCACGGCGGCGAGTTTATTGATGACTTGGGAGGCTGCGATGATCGTTCAGAAATAGCCAGAAACTGTTTCTGTTTCGGTTTTTGGTATTTGGGCTTGGCTTGGGGGCTGTTCTTGGTGTGCTATTTGCACCGAAATCGGATTAAGAAATGGTGACGATGTCTTTCATGTGGGGGCAGGAGGACGGCTATACAGCTATTAAAGGAGCGACTAAAACAATGAAAAGCATTCTTTGTACCATCGGTGCGCTATGCCTCTTCAGTCCGGCTGCGTTTGCCCAAGCCGGGGAAGGAGGAAGGGATCATGGGGAGATCGGGGTTTACGCCAACTATTTCCTCCTGGATAAGACCAACACTAGCTTCGCCGGCATCGGCGGCCGACTCTCCGCGAATGCGACCCGATACCTACAATTGGAGGGTGAGCTCGGATGGGACTTCGAGCAGGCCTTCAGGGAAGGCTTCGCAAACTCCGGAGTCGGGACGGTAACGGTCCAGCGGTCGAACCTGCGCGTACTGGACGGACTGTTCGGGCCAAAAGTGCAAACGAATCGCGGGCCGGTGAGACTCTTTTTCACAGTCAAGGGCGGATTCCTGAACTTCCGGTTCGATCCACGTCCTGCTACCTTTGCCAGATTTGCCAGCAGCGTGCAAAACCTTCGCGATGACAATGTGAATGGCGTGTTGTATCCGGGCGGAGGCGGCGAGGCCTTCCTCGGCCCAGTTGGGCTGCGCTTGGACATTGGCGACGAGATCTACTTCAACGGTGGGGCTCACCACAACCTCCGAGTCGCCTTCGGGCCTCACATCCGATTCTAGGGAGAAAGGGCTACTAGGCATGAAACCGGCGGCAGTAACGCACCTACCTCAAACCCCGGCACTCCATCCAAAGACCGCTTTGTATGTGCTGGGAGATTGTTACCGTGATTTCCTGGGACCAAATGAGGGCTGGTCTCTATTGCTCGCAAAGCGTCATTTCCCGATTATGATTCAAAGTGCGGGGAAAAGAATGAGAGGCATGGCTTTTCTCCCCAAGGTCACCTTATTCTTCTCCCAAGATGAGCCGTGAGCGCTGTCTCTTCGCGGAGCGGCGCTCACAATCCTGCAATGCTCTCATGGACCAAATAGATTGGAGCAAAAAATCGATGACTAACGTCAACAAACTTGGGCAGGTGCCTCCCGAGCCTGAGCGCCGGGCGCCGCGGCCGCCCCAACCGGAAATACCTCCCCGGCGACCAGACGAACCGCATCTTCCTTCGCCTGATCCAGAGCCATTGCCCACTCCTGTGCCCGGGCCTACTGATCCAGGGCTTCCGCGTCCTCTGGTTGGGGAAAAACTACAACATGGACGAGGCAGCCAGATCCTCCATCGCGCTTTCTCCATAGTTAGTTAAGTTCAGCGGAGAATCTCGGTCGAGCGTGAACGAGATCTAGGCATAGGAACTCGCTGACGGATTGGATGCATCAGGAAGGTTCTAGGTATGCCGTAGTAGTGAACGAGGCAGATTGGACGCGTAGGATGTTGTCCCGGAACGAGGCAGTCTTCGCCGCGGATCGGATAACCGCAGTCGCAGTTTTGCGGCGCGGGCCTGGCCATGCTGCCCTGCAAAGGCTAGTGCGGGCAGGATTAAGAAGTCTGTTTAGATTGGACTTCGCTTCCGTCTTAACTCTTGCAACCTCATTGATGAAGGGACGCGCCGTGACCGGAACCCGGACTTTGCCCGCAAATATGTCGCTGTTGGTCACGTCCTTCCCGTACATGGCTATGGTCGAGTCCTTGTCCTGCTCGATCCAATAGCCGCCCAGATCGATGCCCGCAAATAAACCGTGCCTACGCGAATATGGAAGGATCTGCGTCTCCATTTTCCAGTCGGTCCCGGCCGAGGTGTGGCGTCCTACGGGGCCGGGGGCCGCCGAGATCTCGCCGCCGATTTAAAATTTATCCTGAAGCAGGTGGTGCATGCCGTTATCGTTCATGATCATCATCACCAGGTCCACAGCTTCGACCCCGATTTGTGCGCCCCAGGTGCCGCAGCGCTGAATCCATACGGCGCTCTCCGTAGTGGCGCGATCCTATCGCTGTACCTGTCGCGGCAGTGCGGAAGAAAGCTGGCGTGTCGCACGTTTGTCGGTTTGATTCCCGACACAGGAAAGCATTGACAGAGCCTCTACGGTGATCGCGTTGCTGCCCTACGCGGTTGGCGGTATTTCTTCGATCGGCTGGTCTTCGGATAATGCGCGAGCGGGAGAGAAGCGGGGGCACGCTGTTACTCTCTCCGCGCGACGCGGGAAGCTGAGCAGCTGCGGCCTGCTGGCTTTCCCACGCTCGTTACAGCTGCTCAGCGCAACTTATCCGCTGGCTAACGCAGTATTCAGCCCGCCGCTCTCCCCAAAGTAGGTCTCTCCCACCAAGAGCACTTCAAGAGTGGTGGGCTACAGGTTAAATAGCGTTTTCTTAGAGACAATCCCCGATGGCGCATTCGTCCATCGCGGCATATTCTTAAAAGATGCAGTCGACACAACCTGACGGTCGAAAGCTGAGTATGTTGCTTCGTTCTTTTTCGGAATGCATTAGAAAGAACGAGAGGTCGAGCGCTATTTCAGCAGAGGCACAAGCCTTGAGCGAAATCGCCGATCAGGCAGCGAGTCTAGCCTGGAATCTTCCAGGTTTGACCAACATAGAACGAGCACAAATCCTTGAGATCCTGTTGAGCCTAGGTGATCTTCGGCGAGGACTTAGACGGTCGCGTCGAACACGAGCCAACCTGCCGGTTCGTCTTCGATATGATGCAATCGGCCGCAGTTGGACCGAGGAAGCAACGACGCGTGACATAAGTTTGCACGGTCTCTCTGTCGAGTCTCGGATTCTGATTGGAATCAATGAAGCGCTGACGGTAGACCGGCTAGATATGGGCCGCCGAGCTAAGGCACGAGTGAGGTGGACCAGGAACAGATCGGAAGGGACGCGGGAGTTGGGGCTTGAAATCCTGAGCGTGAATTGGGGGATCGCATCTGTCGAACCTTAGGGGGTGCTCTCATGGGGAAAAATAATGGTAGGTTCGCTTTCGGAACTTTTCTGGTCGGCGCGGGATTCGGTGCCATCTTAGCACTGCTGTTCGCACCACAGTCCGGCGAGGAGACACGCGACCTGATCGCGGAAAAGACGCAGCAGGGCAGAGACTATATCACCGAGAAAACAAAGCAGTTCAGAAACAAGGCCCAGGACCTCGGGCAAAGTGCCAAAGACCAGATTCAAGAGGCTGTCGAAGCCGGCCAGTCTGCCTACCACGAGGCAAAAGGCTCAAGCCTTTAGCGTGGTGGAGCACATCACGCATGAAACGTTGCAAACGATCTTCATAATAGTTGCTGCACTGGCGCTTCTTACCCGGGCCGTGGTGTTGGTTGCAGTGGCGCTGCTGGTGCTGAAGATCCGGAAGCCCTTCCAAAGCATCGCCGCTGACGTCTCTGAGATTAGCGGGATCGCGCGACGGAGAGCTAAACAGTTAGACCCCATTGTGGGCGAGATCAGCAGAATAATCCTGACGCGCACTGAGCACGCCGACGCCTTCGCGAGGGAAATCCTGGACAAAAGTCACTTGCAAGTCGCGTCCGCCTTGACCGGATCGTGTCTGAAATTTTGCAACGGGTCAAAACCGTAACCCACGAAACGGAACGCGTCATCGGGAAGCCGTTTCGCGAGGCTTATGCGTTGACAAAAGGGTGCGAACTGCTCTTGGATGTGCATTCTCGCGCAGGCGGGCAAGAACAACCGGACCCTATCGGGCTGTCTAGTCCCGCCGGAGTTCATGACTGCGTAGTTTGATCGTCGGAACAATTCTTCCCTCCTCGAAGTGCCTGCCTCGATTCGCGGGTGTCAAATCTGGCGTTGAAACCTGTTGCGGTTGCGAGAGATGACCAGCGCCGCCCCTAGGGTAGGCGCATTGTCCGCTCCTTAGGGCTGACCAGTGCTATTCCTGTATTGTCGCCCGCAGCGCGACCTCCCCTGAAGGAGTTTTCACCTGCGGGTCGCTCTCCGCCGTGACCAAAACCTCGCCCAAAAAGCCTTCGACCTTTCGCCTTTTTGCTCGGATTCTGCTGCCTTCTTTTGGCAGGAGTACTAAGGTATAAGCGGGGGTACTTCTGCGGTAGCCGGCTGGGAGGGTGCGGCCTTCAACTGCTCCAGCTGCGCCTGCACTTTGGCCCAGGCCTTGACGTTGCGCTTTGTGGCGTAGGGAGCATCCGGCTCGGAAAAGAAGCGTAGCAACTCCTCGCGCACCTCGGGTGAAGCCCCGGCAAATTTTTGTTCGGCCAACTTGTCGAGGAGCTTGGCGTGGGCTTCGTCATTCATGCGATATTTGCCGGGCCCGGTCTTCTCGCCAGTATCAAAATTGTCGTTGATCAATTCAAGGTGCCCAGCTGCCTCGTCGGACAAAAGAGCCCGGTAACGATCCAGTGTGGCATTGAAGCTTTCCTCAAACATTTTTTCCGTTTGCGGGGTGGGCGTACGGAATTGCAGCACTTTGAGAGGCCCGAATTTGGGGACCAGTTTGTACAGGAATGCCAGAAACTTCTCGCCTAAGGTGGGTCGCTGATAATTCTTGCCCCACTGCTTTTCATAACTTGCGCGAGAGAGGTTGTAAAGAAATTTCTTTTTGGTGATGCCGGGGGCATCTTTCTGGATTTCGTCTTTCTT
>JBARRP010000002.1:0-6531 GCA_049644285.1 Candidatus Acidiferrales bacterium
GTGCCTCACATCCTACATCTAACTACACCGGACAGTTCACAGTCACCGACCTCTCTGCAGGAGTTTCTGGCCCATACAACCACCCCGCAGGGGTGGCCAACGCTATAAAGGGGGAAGTCAAGAAAAACACCTCTCCCACGGCCGGATGTTTTTTTGCTTCCCAGCCCGCCCCGTTGAGCAGGATTGTTCTAGCCTTCCGCTCGATGTGCTCGGTTCGCTACGCACCGTTGCGTAGCGCGTTTGGGTTCCCCTCCCAGTGGTTTTCATCGCCTGTTCGCGACGAGGCCAATCAGTTCTGAAACCAACAAAGCAGAACGGTGGTCAGGTGCCAACCATGGTTCTATCGGAGACTCGTGGCCTATAGCTTTTTCGGGTTGTCCGAGAGGGCCTAGGGTCGGGTGTGAGACTAGGTGCCCGAAGCACGCAGCGTCTAACTTATCAGCTGAGACTCGCTCTCGAACCCGAGTGTCTCAAGAATCCGACTAACCACCGCTAGGATGGATCCCAGGGATGGAACGGATTGCTAGAGACACTCAAGCTGTTTTGTGGTTTCAGATGTTCGGCGTCGAAGCTTACTCCTCTCTTCCAGACCACCAAGGTGATCGCGGCGATCTTGCGTGCCAGGGTCAGGCGCGCCATCTCCGGCTTGATCCCTTTGGCGACCAGCGCATCGTAGAACTCCTGGAACGGTCCGGGCTTGGATTCTTCAGATCGTGATTGTGATTGCGATTCAGCCCACGAATCGAGATCTGCTTCTTCGACCGCTGCAGCTCCCCCTGGATGTAACGGTGCTCGGCACTGCTGTGCGTTTCAATCCCCAACCCACTGTAAGTCCAGAGCTGTCGCTTGCTCCGAAAGCGATGCGGTGTCTGGAGGATCGCGATGATCAGAGCCGCCCGGATCGGACCGATCGACGGAATCCCGCGTAACAATTTCCACGCGCTGTGCTTCCTGGCCACGGCCAACAGCTCTTGCCGCACTTGTTGGCGCAGAAGCCGCAGGGCGTCGAGTTGTTGGTAGTAAAACTCCGCCCGGCGGCGCACGCCGGCTTCGGTGATTTTCGCCAGCCATTCGGCACGATAGCGCGGTGCATAAACCTGCTTCCCGGTACAAGGAATACCCCAGCTTCGGTAGATCGCCTTCAGGCGACTCATGACGTGCGTTACACAAATCGAAATTGGTTGACACTTTTTCTTCCCTCGAGGCGGCAGGTCGATAAAGCGGAATGTTGTAGTGCACATCAACTCGCCAGTCCTTGACCACGACCTTGTCCAGGACCATGCGCATGAGCTTCTGTTTGTCCTCGAAGGAAGAGTGTTGAGCACGATCCGACACCAAAGCTCGAAACTCCTCAAGGTCACGCCGGATATCGCCTTCTTGCTTTTGCTCGCGAGCCATCTTTTCCAGAAGCTCCTTCTCTCGATGGAGCGTATCGAGCTTTGCGTCCACCAATCGTCGGCGCTTCTGCAACTCCGGCAGTTCAATCGTGCCGGCCTGGTAGGCATCCAGAAGCCGCGTCATCTCTGTGTTTGCCAACTTGATCTGGGTCGCCAGCTTTTGCCCTTGTTCGCTCAGGCCAGCCTCTTCTCCATTCCTCCGGTGAATCCTGCACTCCCGATACGCTTCTAGCACCAAGTCCGGATCTTGCAGCCTGGTGCTCACTTCTTCCCAAACTAGTTCGTCCAACGCATCGGCGCCGATGCATCTTTGTGAGCATCGCTTCTCGATCAGGAAGTGTTTCTTCGTTCCTGGACAAACATAATAATGACTGCAATTGGGATTTGCCGTATTACTGCTGACACGGCAACTTAACCCGCAGTGCCCACAGCGGACGAGCCGCCGTAGAAGATAAGCATCCTCCTGCAGATTCCGCGGGGAGAATCTCTGATTATCTTTGACCCGGTTCCCGGCTTGATGAAAGGTCTCCAAGTCGATGATGGGAGCAATCGAAATCGGGATCCACTCCTCCTTGGGCCGAAGAATGCGTTGGCAAGAAGGCCTCTTGTGACCATGCGTCCCTTCGATCACTGCACAGTTGTGGCGGTTGTAATACAACGTGCCAACATAGGCCTCATTATGAAGAATTCGATCCACGGTATAGAAATTCCATTCCCGACCACCACCCGGCGCCGGAGTTTCCTGCAGTGTGAGTTGCTTGGCGATCTGGCGAACCGTCCAGCCTTGCTTCGCATAGAGATTAAAGATTCTGCGAACCACCACCGCTTTGTTCTCATCGATCTCCACATGTGGCGCCACACCGTCACGACGTGGAATGCGCACATAACCGAAAGGGGCTCTCCAGGTAACAACCTCACCACACCGAGCTCGGTAGAGCTTGCCGCGCCGATTCCTTTCGACAATCTTCGTCCGTTCAAACTCAGCTACGGCTCCGGTGATTTGGTGCATGAGCTTCGAGAGCGGATCGTCGGCCGCACCGCCCTCCAGGAAAATCGTCTTCACTCCAAATCGTTCCATCTCCTCCAGAATGAGGGCCTGCAGCACAAACTTCCGCGCCAGTCGATCGGTACAGTAAGTCAGCAGCACTTCGAATCCTCTGCGCTCCGCCAAGTCACGCATCCGATCCAGCGCGGGACGATCCAGCCGCGTCCCGCTGTAGCCCTCATCCGTGAACTCCTCGACGATCTCCATCCCATTCTGAGCCGCGTAGTTCCGCAAGGCTTCTAACTGCGAACCAATCGTATGTTCCTTCTCCTGCCTCTCGCTGGAAACGCGGGCGTAGATGGCGACTCGCATCTTCCATCACCTCCCTGGTAAGGAATTCATAAACCTCAAGAAGTTTCTCGCGATGAAAGTCTCTCGTCCCGCTCCAGGCCGGACGAGGAACACTCTGTGCGCAAAGAATGAAGGGAAAATCCGGTTGCCCGCCGGGGAGCAAGCTGGCCACTCCGTATCGGCGAACGCGCTCCAGGGCCCAGGAAGCTGGCTCCGAGTTCTCGAGTGCCTCGCAACGCACATTTTCATAAATCCCCTGCACGGGATCGTCGCGCGCGACGAATGCTTCTCGCCAGCTCTTTCCGCGGCGAGCGCAGTTTTTTTTTCAGTCCCCGCAGCACGGTCGTCCGATGAATCGCGATGCCATAGCGCTCCTGAATCAAAGCCGCCAAGTGCCCCGGGTCGATCGCGGGATTCTCCTTTTTCAGCGCGAGGACGAACTCTAGGACCTCGCCTTTCAGTTTGACCGGGCCTTTGCGGCCTCGCTTGCGCGGCAGCAAAGAACTGAATCCTAGCTCCTGAAAAGCCTGCTGAATCTGATAGAAACTTTCTCGGCTAAGGCCGAATTGGCGGCACACCTCGGCCACCGCGTCTTCATCGACCGAGTGGGCGCGCAACATCTCGTATTTGACCTGCGCGAAGTCGTAGGGGTCGAAGAAATCCGTATGGAAGAGTTCCGAGCGCACGGCTTCCGGATGCGGGTTCAGGGTCCCGGAAGCCAGCAGGGCCTTTCGTTTGGCCGGAGTGATCATGAAAGACCCTATAATACAGCTGAGATAACATGTCAAGTACTTAATGCACATTAGATCGCTACGGTCAATTCGTGCCCCCGAGTTATGCTTATATGTGGCGACCAATATGCGGTTCACAGCGATTCTGCCTCTGGACAGTGCGCACAATGGGTGACATATGTGCATTTATGTCTTGACGTCCTTTCCTTCTTCCTCCCCTCCGGCTAACCGCCATTGCTTCCACGGTCTTGCGTATAGTGGGTGCTTCTTCGGGCTGGTCAAAAAGCTCACCGAAAACGCCAGATGGGGATTTATGTCACGCATGAGATGAATCGGCTGAAGGCTCTGTATCGCAGCTGGGTGATTCCTTGTGCCGGTACGCTCGTCTATGCACCGTGCTATCGTGCGAACTGGCTGGAAAAGATACCGCAAGCCGGTGCGCGCCGTCGTGCGGGGCGACTCTACCAACAACTCGACCTGTTACAGTTTTTGCGCAAGGAAGCCAGGCGAGAGCTTTTAGCCGAGAGCCGGAAACATCGCGCCACTCGATTGCTCCGAGGGATTCCCTCTATCGGCCCGATCTGGGCGGCCTTGCTGGTCGCCCTGATGCAAACACCTCATCGTTTCCGCACCAAACGACAACTGTGGGCCTACAGCGGCCTGGCGCTCGAGACCCGCACCGGTGGGGAATATCGCTTCGTGGACGGTCAACTGCAGCGGTCTAAGAAACAGCCAGCGATCTTTGGTCTCAACCAGAATCACAACCACGACTTGAAGAACATCTTCAAAGGCGCGGCAACTCGGGCCACGCCCGTGCCGGACCCTTCCGCGATTTCTACGACGCGTTACTCGCTAAAGGGATGAAGTCCTCGATGGCCCGTCTCACGCTGGCGCGCAAGATCGCAGCGATTACTTTGAGCCTGTGGAAGAAAGGAGAAGCTTTCGACGCTGAGGAACTGAAACGGCAAGCAGCTTGAGCGTCTGGCCAAGAGCCCATCCCATTCCCCGGGGTCATCCCTGGCGGTGGCCAGTCGGGTTCTTGAGACGCTCGGGTTCGAGGGTGAGTATCTAATAACGACGTCAGACCATGTGTGCCTCGGGCACCGAGTCTCTGAGCCGACTCTATACCCCCTCGGATAACCTGAAAAAGCTATAGGCCACGAGTCTCACATAGAACCATGGTGTGTGCTGAGCAGCGCTTCGTTCAGGAGGGTTAAAGTCCCTCCGACGCTCGAATGAGGAGTGTCGTATCCAAAAGCGGGGTTGATAGCCTCGCTGGCCGGAGAAGTGGAAGGTATGGAGAAGCCTAAACGGGCACGAAGGCGAAAGCTGGATACAGCCAAGGTGAACCTGAAGCCACCATTTGCAGACTCCGGAGGGCAGGGTGTCCATCGCGAGGTGGAATCCGAAAGGCATGAGGAGAAGTCCCGGGCCGTAATCAATGGGGGTCGCCCCAGCGATGAACCGGTCGGCCAAAGGTGGGATCGGTCGAGCCTGCACCATGGAGGCGAAGGCGTTCTCATTCACCCACCGTACCAAGGTGATTGCGGATGGCACGGGATGGAAGAACAATGCGTGACCTCAGGAGGACTGACAGTGTCTCCGGAGGACAACGGAGTAAGCGGACCTATAAGCGAAAGCGAAGTGGCGAGCGACGCGCTGTCAGTAGACGGACGACTGTGTAGTACCACAAGCACGACGAAAATCGTGTGACCGAGCAATCGGCGACGGCAGTGGGTCGGGGAAGGCAGTCGACGAAAATAGTCGGGAAGAGCGAGAAAGCCAGAAGAGTAAGGGCGAGGAGGAGGAACAGTTCCATGAGTGAAATACCCGTACATCCTCGACCGAGGAGACTGGCGGACTTGTCCCGCCTCAGCTGGAAATGGAGAAAAGCGTTCTTCCGTTAATATAAACGGAGAGGACGCATGCGAGAAGAACGAAAGCACTACAGTTCAGAAGAGAAGGTCGCCATCCTGAGACGACACCTGCTGGATGAGGTGCCGGTTTCCGATCTCTGCGAGGAACTGGGCCTACAGCCGACGGTGTTCTATCGCTGGCAAAAAGAGTTCTTCGAAAACGGAGCCGCCGCCTTCCAATCGAAGGAACGCCCCGCCCGCCAGGTCGAGGAGAAACAGAAACGGATCGAGTTCTTGGAGAAGAAGGTGCAGACCAAGGATGAGGTCCTGGCCGAACTGATGGCCGAGCACATCGCCTTAAAAAAAAGTCTTGGGGAGCTCTGACCCAAGTGTGGGTGCCACACGATGTGCGGGATCAGGTGGTGGATTTCGTCCGGCGCTGGTCGGAGAAGACCGAGATCGGTGCCGGGCGATTTGTCCACTGGCTGGGCGTGCGAGCCAGCAAGTTTTACGACTGGCGAGAGCGCTACGGGCGCGTCAATGAACACAACGGTTGGGTTCCCCGTGATTTTTGGCTGGAGCCGTGGGAGAAAGAAGCGATCATTGGGTTCCATCGGAAGAATCCGCTGGAAGGATATCGGCGGCTGACGTTCATGATGCTGGATGCGGACGTGGTGGCGGTAAGTCCTTCCAGCGTGTGGCGGGTGCTGCAACGAGCCGGACTGCTCTCGCGGTGGAAGCGCAAGCCGTCGCGCAAGGGGACCGGTTTCGAGCAGCCACCGCATGCGCATCAACACTGGCACATCGATGTTTCCCACATCAACGTGAGTGGCACGTTCTATTACCTGTGCAGTGTTCTGGATGGCTATAGCCGTGCGATCGTTCACTGGGATCTGCGGGAATCGATGACCGAAGCAGAAATCGAAGTCATTTTGCAACGAGCGCGGGAGAAATATCCGGAAGCAAAACCGCGGATCATCTCCGACAATGGACCGCAGTTCATCGCCCGGGATTTCAAGGAGTTCATACGGATCGCAGGCATGACCCACGTGCGCACATCGCCTTCCTATCCGCAGTCGAACGGCAAATTGGAACGCTGGCACAAATCCCTAAAATCGGAATGCATTCGCCCACTTACACCACTGAACAGGGAAGATGCGCGACGCCTGATTCAAACCTACGTGGATCACTACAACACCGTGCGTCTGCAC
>JBARRP010000003.1:0-8424 GCA_049644285.1 Candidatus Acidiferrales bacterium
CCCCCATCCCCGCCACTGGCCCGCGCTCGCTCGATTGGCGGGCGTCACGCGACAATAACCGTTCGCCGGTCGCCTGCATTTCTGATTTGAACGCGCCGCCCTGCCGCCCTGCCGCACGCCCATTCTAATGTGAGACCGCTCGTTCTCTTTCCCATGCGTTTTGGGGGAGGGGGTGTAGTGATTTCGCTCACAGGGTGTATGCCCCCCGCTCGCGTTGACTTGCCTAAGGCTGCGGCCTAACATGCCCACACAGTGGCGGTGCCCTTCCCCGTGATTGGCCAGACCATCTCGCACTACCGAATCATCGAGAAGCTGGGTGGCGGTGGAATGGGTGTGGTCTACAAGGCTGAGGACACTCGGCTGCATCGTTTTGTCGCTCTCAAGTTTCTGCCGGAGGTGGTTGCGCGAGACCCTCAGGCTTTGGCGCGTTTTCAGCGCGAGGCGCAGGCGGCCTCGGCCCTGAACCATCCCAACATTTGCACGATTTATGACATCGGCGAGCAAGGTGGTCAGGCATTCATTGCCATGGAGTATTTGGAAGGCGCCACGCTGAAGCGTCGCATCAGCGGCCGCCTGATGGAAACGGAAACGTTGCTCAATCTGGCCATTGAGATTGCCGATGCCCTGGATGCGGCGCACGCGAAGGGAATCGTCCACCGGGACATTAAGCCAGCCAACATTTTTGTCACTGGGCGCGGGCACGTGAAGATTCTGGATTTTGGTCTAGCCAAGCTGGCGCCGGCGGGCAATGCCACAAATCTTTCCGCGATGTCCACAGCCAGCGAGCTGGAACAGCTCACTCGACTGGGCACGGCAATTGGCACCATCACGTACATGTCACCAGAACAGGTGCGGGGCGAGGAGCTTGATGCGCGTACGGATTTGTTTTCGTTTGGTGTGGTGCTCTACGAGATGGTGACCGGGGTTCTGCCCTTCCGGGGCGAGACCTCTGCCGTGATTGCGGAAGCGATTCTGAATCGCAAGCCAGTTGCGCCAGTGCGACTGAATCCCGACCTTTCCCCAAAGTTAGAAGAAATTGTGAACAAGGCGCTGGAGAAAGACCGGAAGCTGCGGTACCAGAGCGCCACTGAAATTCGCACGGATTTGCAGCGGCTGAAGCGAGATTCAGATTCGGGTCGGGCAGCCGTTGCAGCAGCCGAGGCCTCTGTGAAGCCCGCCACGAAATCCACTAGGTTTCGATGGGGAACGGTCACTGGCGCAACATTGCTGGTCATCGGACTGGCTGCGAGCGGTTGGTTGTTTTTCTCCCGCAAGGTCCACGCGCTGACTGACAAGGACACCATCGTGCTCGCCGATTTCACGAACACGACGGGCGAGGCGGTCTTTGACGGCACGCTCCGGCAGGCACTGACGGTACAACTCGAACAATCACCCTTCCTCAGCTTCGTGTCCGAGCAGCGCATCCAGCAGACCCTGCGCCTGATGGGCCAGCCGGCCGATGCGCGGCTGACCCCGGAGATTACCCGGGAACTCTGCCAACGGACGGACAGCGCGGCCGTCCTCGACGGCTCGATTGCGAACCTGGGGAGCCAATATGTTCTGGGCCTCAAAGCAGTGAACTGCCGCACCGGTGATTCGCTGGCTGAGGAACAGGAGCGGGCAACGGGCAAGGAGCAGGTGCTCGCGGCCATGGACAAGGCGGCGGTAAAGCTGCGCAAGAAGCTGGGCGAATCGCTCAGCACGGCGCAAAAGTTCGATACGCCGGTCGAGCAGGCCACCACGCCCTCGCTCGAAGCCCTCCAGCTATACAGCCTGGGACGGAAAACCATGACCGGGAAATCCGACTTCGCTGCCGCCGTGCCTTTGTTCCAGCGAGCCATCGGCCTCGACCCGAATTTCGCCATGGCCTATAGCTCGCTCAGTAACGCTTATTGGTCTCTCTCAGAAACCAACCTGGGCGCTGAGAATGCAAGGAAGGCCTACGAGTTGCGCGAGCGCGTGAGCGACCGGGAGAAGTTCTATATCGAGTCTAACTACTACTGGGCCAAGGGAGACCTGGAAAAGGCGCGCCGAGCCTATGAACTATGGGCGCAGACCTATCCGCGAGATGATGTACCGCTAGGCTACCTGGCCGGAATCTACCAACAAGTTGGCGAACATGAGAAGGCCCTTGCGGAAGCCCAGGAGGCCCTCCGCCGCGACTCGACGAGCGGTCTGAATTATGCCAACCTCGCCTTTGACTACCTCAACTTGAATCGATTGGACGAGGCTCGGGCCACGGCCGAAGAGGCGGGGGCAAAAAAGCTCGATTCCCAATACCTGCGTTTCAGTCTCTACCAGCTTGCCTTCTTGCAGAACGATGAGGCGGGAATGGCTCAGCAGGCAGCCTGGGCGGCGGGCAAGCCGGGAGTAGAAGATGTTCTGCTCGCAACCCAGGCCAATACCGCCGCCTATTTCGGACGGCTTGCGGAGGCCCGAGACTTTTCGCGCCGGGCAGTGGCTTCCGCCGAGCGGGAGGAAGAAAAGGAGACCGCGGCGGGTTACGAGGCCGAAGCGGCCCTGCGGGAAGTCCTCCTCGGCAATGCCACCGAAGCCCGGCAACAAGCCGCGGCGGCGCTCGACCTTCCGAATGGCCGGGATGTGCAGTACGGAGCGGCGCTGGTGCTGGCTTTTGAAGGGGACGCGGCCCGGGCGCAGGCACTCGCCGATGATTTAGCCAACCGTTTCCCGGAGGACACGTTGGTGAAATTGAAGTACCTGCCAACGATTCACGCTCAGCTCGCGCTCAACCGCAACGACGCTTCTAAAGCCATCAACACTCTCCAGGCCGCTGCCCCTTACGAGTTGGGGATCCCCGGCGGCGGTGCTTTCTCGCCCACTCTGTATCCCGTCTATGTGCGGGGGAAAGCGTATCTAGTCGCGCATCGTGGCACCGAAGCTACGGCTGAGTACCAGAAAATCCTGGACCAGCGCAGTGTTGTGCAAAACGAAGCCATCGGCGCGCTGGCGCACCTAGGCCTCGCCCGCGCCTACGCCTTACAGGGCGACAACTCCAAAGCCCGCACTGCCTATCAGGATTTCCTCACGCTCTGGAAAGACGCCGACCCCGACATTCCCATCCTGAAGCAGGCCAAAGCCGAATACGCCAAATTACAGTGAGCGAGCTTTAGGGATGGTCAAAAGGCTGGTTGTGGAGCTTGAATTAATTTCAATTTTGCATTTGAAGAGATGAACTGATCCAGAAAGCGCTGGCTGAGAGCTTTGCTCGAGCGTATTCTCGCCGATATTCGGAGTGCCGCGCCCGATGCGGCGCCGCTCCAAGGAGGATGGGATCATGCTAAGGATACCCTCAAGTTCATTCTTGGCGCTGGCTGCGTTCGTATTCTTTGCGATGGCTCCGGTAAGCGATCAAGAAAGCGCCAAATCAAGTGGTGAGGTTTCGGGCACCTTCGTCAGTGCGAACTTTGACTTCGATCACGCAGATCTGAGTACACCCGCAAATGCGACGACGTTTGCAGGTTCGGATTCTCGCTTTGGCAAGATCGCCGGCCAGTATCTAGGTGAGTTTGCACCGGCACCGGATGGGGGCACCTGCACGCCAGTGGCGTGGCCGGAACAGGGAACGAGCTTACTTTGCTAGCCGAGACTGGGGTGGTTACGAGCCTCAAGACGGGGAGCCAATTGTTCTTTACAGCAACGTCTGGCAAACAGTGGATCGATTTCTCTACGTCCTCGACGCCGCCCTTTCCGTTCAACCTCACTAAAACTGACTCGATCACCGGGGGCACGGGCGAGTTCGCCGGTGCGACTGGGACTCTGGTCACGGAAGGGAGCGGGGCAATTTTGTCGATCGATAAGTCCCACCACGTCTTCGGCTGGGTGCAGATCAAGTACGAGGCGAAAATTAAGCTCCCAGAGGAGGACCACCTCACGTCTCAAAGCCTCCGCCGGCATTACCCCGACTTCTTAGCGGCGCCAACCTGGATGAACCCCGGAGATTCCTTTCTGCTTGTTCTATCGGCGCCCCCGGGGTGAGACACGCAGCTTCCTGGGCGCACTGAGCGATGTCGGCTCACGTTCCGTAGCGCCATTGCCATGCGACCGGCTTGCCCGGGACGAGAAAGTTGGTAAACGTCAGAGACACGCTGACGTCGAGTGATTTAACCCAGTGCCACCAGCCGATCGGGATGAAGATAAACTCTCCGGGCTCAAGGACGGTATCGAGAATCGTTACGCCCTTCATGGAAGGGAACTTCTTGTAGTTGATCTTCTCGAGATTTACGTCACTAAAACACTCGTCATTTCGGAGATTTTGGGTTTCGAACGGAGGAATCAGCTTGATTCGCTTACGACCATGGATTTGGCCGAGCATACCATTCCCTTGGTCATGGTGGAGCGGGCTCACCGTACCCTTGGGGCCAAACCACAACTTCGCTTTACGTTTCACGCGGTGCGGGTCGAGAAAGCCTTTGGGGCACGTGAAGTGACTGAATAAGACTCGAAAAGGCCTGCGGCTAAGCAAAGAGTTCCGACCCTCGATGTAATAATCGTTCGTTTCGCCGCCGCTTTGGATCATCGCGACGTAGTCTTTCATCAAGATCTTTGCGTTGTGGTCGGCGAAATTGCGCGCGTAGTGTAGGTCGTCATTGCGTCCACGATTGATCTGGAGCGTGCATTGCCCAAACTTTCTGGCGAAGTAGTCCGGAGTCCAGAGCCGGAGTGCTTTCCAGCCCCGCATGAGGCCCCGGATCACGACGGGACGGTTTGCGAAGTAATAGTGGCGGTAGAATTCAGCCGGGGTTAGGCGATCAACTTTGCAGAAGGCCTCGACACTCAGAGATTGTTTGTATTGTGCGCCGAGCGCCTCTAGAAGCGAGCGTACATAGCCTTCGCGCTGACTGTGGGCACGGCTCAGCTCGTGCGCCCCGCGCATCTTGTTCGCAACCATGTTGTAAACCGGAGCCCTACCCGACGCCAGAGAAAACTAAGCTGGCATGGGAAATTTCCTCGAGAGACTTTTAATCGAGGACAGTTTCTTGCCCTGCAGCTTCTTCCTCTTCGCCGATTTCCTCGCTGTTTTTTTCGCTGCCATCTTCGTTCTCCTTTCTCAAAACCATGCAGGCTAGCGCACGCATCGACCCAGAAAGCCTTTCCGTGGTTGGACAGGTGAGCCTTTGACAGAAATTTCAGGCACTTAGCAAGTACAATTTCCCACGCATCCTGGCGGATATTAGCGCAGCTCGGCTGTTGATGCAGGAACTTTCTTCCAAGGTTGCCGCCCACGTTGAATGGGAGAATTCCCGGAGTATCCGGGTTCACGCAATCATGGAAGTCGACCCGGCACAATCCCGCTAAAGCTCTCGAACTCCTCCGGGCTGCCCAGAGGTACGACCTTGGTAACCCATCAACTGTCGGACCTCTTGCTTGGCTCGACGAATGCGTGGGGTCCCCGCCGACTAAGTAACTGATGCATTGTAAATGCATCATTGAGCCGACACCTCGCCGCACCCGTTTTTACACCGAATTTTTCACCACAGTGGACAAGTTGCTAGATGCTGTAAGGTTTCGTTACAAGCAGTAAGGTCACTATTTTCAGACAACTGTACGCATCCTGCTGATTCGAAAGATGCCGAAAATAGTTCCAGAGTCTGATGTGCCACCAATGATGGATGTCGACCTCTGGAAATAGCTCGATCACCGTTTGGGCAACGGCAGCGGAACCTAAGTCGGCCACGAGCCCGAGGACGTTGCTGTGCGCGCCTGAATCGCGCAGCCTGGAAATCGCCTGATCGACTCGCTGCTGCGTGCGTCCATTGACGATGACGGATGCTCTCTCTTTCGCCAATGCTTCCACTATGGCGTAGCCGATTCCCACCGTGGAGCCAGTAACGAGTGCGCGTTTGCCGTCAAGTTTCAGGTCCATGCTCAATTCACTCCTGACGCAGCCCGCGATTACTGGATCGCAAGACCGACTGCCCCGATCGAGATTCCACTAGAACCAAGCAAACGTGTCGACAGCAATTGAAAGAAAGAACTTCATGACTACTCAGGAAAAAATGCGCTATTCAACAGAAATCGGGCCACCACCCGGCTTTTCCGGGTCACACTACCGCTTCCCCAAGGCCTTTATTTCCTCATTAACCCGCCAACCACACCTACTATCAATATGCCCATACTGGTCATCTCATATCTCTTTTGAATTTGGAACATCTTTGGAGCACTTAAGGGTCCGAAAAAACAACGCATCCCCCGGTAAGGCAGTGGAAGGACGGCACTTAGATTTTTGCTGCGTTCGGCTGTTAACCGAAGGGTTGCTAGTTCGAATCTAGCCCGGGGAGCCAAACTTCTCAGTCAGTTAGCAAGCTGTCGCATGCGTGGCGTCTGAAAATGTGCCCAATTTTGTGCCCCATCCCCCTGAAAACCTGCCTGACCCAGCGCGTTGACGGCCTGTCGCTGTGCGGTCTGTCCAATGTGGCCATAGCGCCTCGCCATTCGCACCGTTGTAGATGGACTCCATCCCATGATCGTGGCAACGACGGAGAATGGCACGCCCGCTTCAAGCATCCGGGTACAGCCAGTGTGCCTAAGGTCGTGGAATCGACAGGAAACATCCGCTCGAATCTTTGCCGATTCCCATGCTTCCTTCCAGCGACCAATCGGTCTTGTCGGATCACTGTCGTATACGAGGGTCAGGCCGTCACCAGAAGCTCCATAGCGTTCCGCACGGAAAACGAAATGACTTGGCTCACGTAGTGGGAACAGACTTGCCCAAAAGCCGAGGATTGCAACAGCCCGATCATTTAGGGGGAGAAGGCGACCCGTCCCGGATTCGGTCTTGCTGTGGCCCACGGTAAGCGTACCGGAATTGAGATCAACTTGCCCCCACCGGAGCAGGCGAAGCTCTGAGTAACGCATACAGGTATTGAGGGCGATCAAGACGGCCGGATATAGTGACCGGGAACGGCTTGCGCGGCACGCCTCCAACAACGCTGCTTCCTCGTCTCGGCTGATGGCTCGGCCAACGTCCTCGCGCACCCGGAGCATCCTCACGTCGGGTTGGATTGATGCCCAAAGACGATTCTTCCGCAGGATCGCACGCAAAGTTCCCACTTCGAGATTGACGGTTTTGGGAGCTGCACCCTGTTCGAGGCGTGATGCTTGATAGCGTGCGATGTCGTCGGCAGCGATGTCGCACAGTAGCATTTTCCCGAAGTAGGGGTTAATGTGCTTGAGATTTGCGCGCTCAATAATCACACTTCGAGGCGACAGGTGGGCGGTCTTGGCTCTTAGCCACATCTCAGCCGCTGTTGAAACGAGCTGGGCCGTGCGTGGTTTGGAAATGCGGTTGAAGGACCCCTCTAGTTCTCGGCGCCGGGATCGCTCAGCTTCTTTCGCGACCGTCTTGCTCTCGCTCTTGGACGATTCCCGGATCAGCTGCCCTGCGAAGCGAAACTTGTACCACCACACATCTCCTCGCTTATAAAGGCTCACTTTTCATCTCCCTTCACTGGCGGCCTGCCGCCCAACTTTGCCCACTTGCTCAGAGTTTTCTTGTTGTACTTTGCAGCGCGAGACTTGCCGCCCTTGCGGCCCAACTTGCGGAGGTACTCTCGCAGAAGCTCTTTTCGATTTTCGCTCATAACCTGGCCGCTAAGATATACTTGACCCCTGGGTTTGACAAGACCAAAATAAAGCCGCGCAGCTAGGTTGGCCGCCGAAGAGCAGGGGCATCCCACCCTGCCTGCCGCGCTCACTTCTCGAACGCGGGGTGGCAATTGGCCGGCCTCGTCTTGGATGACGTTCTGTGGGCAATCCGTGACTTTCGGAGACAGTTCAATTTGCCGAAACCGCACTTCGGGCTTACGCAGATCGAGCGCGAAGCAGGAGCTAGGAAAGCCCTAAATGAAATCATCAAAGCTACGAAGGAAAGGCACGGCCCGGAAATCTGCTCCAAACAACACTCTCTGCTCGAAGAGCTTGGCCTCGAGATCTACGCGGAAGAAATCAAGGATTCCGCGTTTTCAGGGTACTGGCGATATTCCCCTTCGCATGTGGACCGGGCGCTTCGAAGGGTTTTCGAGATCGCACTGCAAACCCTTGTCCAATTGCCAGCCCGCGATCCAAAAGTCCCGAGAGCCAAGGACAGACTTGCTTCTTTGGCGTTACAACTCAGCAAGCTGGCGGAGACATCCGACTCCGTGTTTCGAGCGGACCCGCGGATTGGTGTGTTCTTCGAGAGCAGCGGAGAGCGCGACAGGCTCCGATTGCTCGGGCTGTCCTCAGAGCTGCGATGGGGAACCGAGACGCTGAAGGCCGTTGCGTCCGGCACCCGGAGAGTTAACCTGAATCCTGCGTGAGAACGGATCCCTAGAATAGACCTAATGCGCGCCAAAACGCAGTTCTCTCGGTCTTCGGGGCATTACATCCAAACCACACTTTTAGTGAGGTTTGGATGTAAACGGC
>JBARRP010000004.1:0-2728 GCA_049644285.1 Candidatus Acidiferrales bacterium
AGCGCTCGCTTACCAACTTAAACACCGCGAATTGCAGGTTCAGCAGCTCAAGTGGAAAGCCGCCCAGCTCGGATACAACGTCACCCCAATCCCGGCGGCGGCCTAGAGAGTGAGTTTCTGAGGAGAACGCGCTAACCGGACAAGTCACAACGGGCGGTGCCGCCGCTGCCGCAGGGGTGTGGTCCCTTTTTCGCGTCCGTATCCGCTATCCCGGGCTCATGTTGACATGCCGGTGGGCGGAGCCTAATACGGCCATTCGAGCGCCGATCCCTCATCATGATTGGCGAGACCATTCGAACGATTGGAGCTTTGCCACAGAGACACGGAGACGCTGAGAAAAGCCTGGGACATGCTCGGGAAGGGCGGTTCGCGACATTCTCACGTCAGTCCCAAAAACCGGGATGGGAAAGCCTCAGGTCAGGCGCAACACAGGGCGTTGCGCCGGGACCTGAGCTACAGAAGTTTCTTGCCTACTGCCCACGAACTCGGCGTGAACCAGCCGGCCATGGTCAGCGGTCCGGGGTCAGCGATCGGGATGGGAGGGATTCGGTCTTCGAGTGTCGACAGGGCCGTGGGAGCCGACCCAGGATCAAAATCCCCACGCTTTACAAATCAAAGCATGAGGCACCCGGCTTTGCCACAGAGACACGGAGACACTGAGAAAAGCCTGGGACATGCCAGGGAAGGGCGGTTCGCGAGATCCTCGCGTCAGTCCCAAAAACTGAGATGGGAAAGCCTCAGGTCAGGCGCAACACAGGGCGTTGCGCCGGGACCTAAGCTACAGAAGTTTCTTGCCTACTGCAGGTGAGGAATGCAGGGGGAGCCAAGGAATTGCGGGTGAGATTCTTCGCAGCGCTCAGAATGACAGCGCCGGGTGGGGCGCTTGCGAGACGGTCAAAGGCAAAACATGTCACAGAGGACACTGGGAGAAGTTTACCGCGCCAAAGATTCGAAGCTCAGGTGCGACGTAGCCATAAAGGTCCTGCCGCAAGCGTTCACCCGTGACGCCTCAAGCCGAAACGGCTCTCGCAGGCTTCGTTCTCTTGGCCAGCAAAGCCAGCCTCTGTTCGTGATTCATGGGCTCCCACGGGACAAGTTTCTCGGCAAGCACATCCATTCTGCGAAGGAGAGTCAACTCGATGAAAAGCTCCATAAAATCCAAGTCCCGAAAGACCAAGGAGCCGGACTCTCTCATCTTGTCGCGAATCCGCTCGAGATGGGCCGGCATCTCGGTCCAGTGCAGGCCCGACCGGTGGTGATGACAGAGGTGGTATCCTTCGTTCATGAAGTTGACCTCATCAAAGATGGTTACGGTATTTGCAAAATAATCCTCGGGATATTCCGGGTCACAGAAGGCGTGCTGAACCCATGAGGTGATTGCCATGATGAAGTTCATGCAGAGAAGAGGAACTAACACGAAGACGATCCCAATTCTCCAATCGTAAATAAAGACAGCTCCGAAATAAACGTAGTACCGCGCCATTCCCCAGAACATTCGCCTTCGGTTCTTTTCATCGCCTCTCGCTTTAAAGTAGGCGTAGGGAGCAAGCCCCAGGGCCGTCCAAATGTTGTCCGAAAGATACCAAAGGAAATCCAGCCGACTCGTTCGATCGTAGCCACTGGAGAAGACATTATCGTCGGGTCCGCCGTTCTCTTTATGGTGGAGACGGACATGAACCGTCCGACCCAGTTCTGGAAGGTCCCCATACAAATATCCGAGAAAGAATTCGACGTAGCGGCCGAAGACCTTATGGTATTTCTCCGAGAAGTACCCTTGGGGCCGGTGCGCCTCCAAGTGTTTGGCGCTGAACATCCTGACCGACCGCTGAAACTTGGGACCGCACAGGGAAAGATAGAAAGCGATCGCCAGCAGAAGCCGAGGTTTCCCTAAAACGAGTTGGAGCACGAAAATGGGCACGGCGGTAAGGCTGAGGGAGACCATGAGTCGTAACGCGGGGGTGTCTCGGGAGTCCCGCAGAACTTCTTGGCCGAGCCGGTCGAGGAACCGGTCGTAAGCCCGGGAGAGGAATTGATACGCGTCGCGTAAGGGACGAACCCTGCCGAGAAGCATGGCCGCACCATAGCATGCGAAGGAAAGCACGCCCACGAGCGATACGGCAGCAATGCTTGCCAAAGCCATGAGTACTGCCCACCACCGAAATACGAGTTTGGGTATGGCTCGAAGCCTCATGGCACGCCAATACGTCTTTGAGCGAGTGTCCTTTCGCACGTCGTTCAAATCCGCTTCCGTTAACTTGCCTACGAATTGCATGTTCGTCGTTATACTAATTGACGGGCTTCGTCCGTGTCATACGCAAAAGGATTCTACATTCAAGGAGAGCAACGTTCCAGCGTCGAACGGTTGTGGTCTACGATCTCCTATTCCGAACCAGTGCAGAAACACTCCTCGAAGTCGCACGCGATTCCAAACATCTTGGCGCAGAGATCGGCTTCTTCAGCGTGCTGCACACCTGGAGTCAGAAACTCGAACAGAACCCTCACTCAGGATGCCTGGCATTATCATCTCCTTCGTTTTCATCGAACAAAGGTGGCTGATTTTCCGTGCGGCCCCCCGCTAGCATCAGCTTTCCGGTCCGAAGAAGCCGCTCAACGATGCTCCGAACAGGTTCGGCACTCAAATCCGCACGGCGAATCTCCCAAGGAGCGCGGGGAGCAGACTGTTCGCGCTTCAGCAGGCCTGCTTCCACCAGCCGTTCGATTGTGCGGT
>JBARRP010000005.1:0-6144 GCA_049644285.1 Candidatus Acidiferrales bacterium
ACCGCACAATCGAACGGCTGGTGGAAGCAGGCCTGCTGAAGCGCGAACAGTCTGCTCCCCGCGCTCCTTGGGAGATTCGCCGTGCGGATTTGAGTGCCGAACCTGTTCGGAGCATCGTTGAGCGGCTCCTTCGGACCGGAAAGCTGATGCTAGCGGGGGGCCGCACGGAAAATCAGCCACCTTTGTTCGATGAAAACGAAGGAGATGATAATGCCAGGCATCCTGAGTGAGGGTTCAGGAGCAAGTTCTGCCCCCAGCTGTGGAGTACGGCGAAAAAGCCGATGTCCGCTCCAAGATGTTTGGGATCGGCAGCGATCGTGGACAAGGTCTCGGCCGTGGCGCGAAACAGAATGCCGTAAACGAGATCTTTGTTTTGGTAAGCGATGGAAGCGATCTGTTCGGGGACCGTGAAGACGACATGAAAATAGTGCGTCTGGAGAATTTCAGACTTTCGCTTCTCGACCCACTCCGCACGTGCGAGCGATTGGCACTTTGGACAGTGGCGATCACGACGGGAGTCGTAACAGGGTCGTTCGTGATGGCAGCAGTCGCACCGCTCAACATGACCGCCGAGAGCTGCCGTGCGGCACACCTCGATCGCAGTCATGACACGCCGCTGGGCAGTCGAGAGCGACCCATCATGCTGTTGACGATAGGCTTCGCCGTAGCGGCGAAAGATGTCCGCCACTTCCAGCTTCGGGCGATCCATCGGGCCCGGCGGTTAGAAGTGTTGGGGCGGTGTGGGCTTGGCCTCCATCGAAACCGGGCGAGGCAGCAAATCAAGTGGGCTCGAGGTGCAGCACACTTTGCTGGTCGCGATGCGGAGATATTTTGCTGTGGTCGCCAGGCTGCGATGGCCGAGTAGCAGTTGAATGGTGCGAACATCGGTGCCTGATTCAAGCAGGTGAACCGCGAAGGCGTGGCGCAAGGCATAGTCGTACTGCTCATGATTCACACTTATCGAAGATCTGCTATCGCCTTCATCCCTGCTATGGCGTTGAGGTTGAGATCCTTCGCTATTTGCGAAGAACCAGCCCCGCCATCCTCGTAGTGAGACTTCCCGATGAGCAACAGCTAGCCGTGCCCGAGTGGATGCTGAGTCCACTTGTGTGTGAACAGTTGAAGGAAGAAGCGGAACCGCGCATCGCGATTGCCGCTCTCCAGGAGTTGCGTCGACTGCTCGATATCCAGCCTTTAGTCACCCTCGTGCGCAAGCCTCGTTGTTGTGCAGAATCTTCCGCAGGAGGCGCACATGCACAACAACAAGAATGCCGGCTCTCAGCAGAAAAGACTTCCCTTCGAGATAGAACGAGTCTGGGCCGTGCTTCCCGAGCAGATACAAGAAAGCTGTCGAAGCCTGTGCCGGGAACTGCTGGTGACTGTTCTCCAGAAGAGCGAACGGAGGCAGAATGAGCGAGAAGATTAAGCCTCACCACTTGGAACGCGGTGCCTACGTCTACGTGCGGCAGTCCACTTCCTATCAGGTCCGCAATAACCTGGAAAGCAAAGAGCGGCAATACGCATTGACGGAACGCGCCAAGCAGTTAGGTTTTGGCAAAATTGTGGTCATCGATGATGACTTGGGCCGTTCCGGCAGTGGGATGCAAGAGCGACCAGGCTTCGGCAAGCTCCTGTCCTCCGTTTGTCAGGGCTTGGCGGGCGCCGTGTTGGCACTCGAAGCCTCTCGGTTGGCACGCAACAATCGAGATTGGCACCACCTAGTGGACCTGTGTGCGCTCACAGAAACTCTGCTCATCGATAGTGACGGGATCTATGATCCTCGGCAACTCAACGATCGTCTGGTGCTCGGACTGAAAGGGACGATGTCGGAGTTTGAACTGAACTTGCTACGGCAACGCGCCCGCGAGGCGTTCGAGCAGAAGGTGAAGCGCGGATTTGCGTTGTGGGAACTGCCAGTCGGTTTCATTCGCACCGAGGAGGGAAGGATCGAAAAAACGCCGGATCGGCAGGTGCAACAGGCGATTGTCAGCGTGTTTCAGAAGTTTCGTCAGCTGGGGAGTGCACGACAGGCGACGATCTGGTTTCGGGAGGAGCAGATTCCCATCCCGCACGCGAAACCGGGGACCGCAGGAGAAGAGATTGTTTGGGCATTGCCGAGCAGTGGAAGAATCCGTCAGATGCTGAAGAATCCGTGCTACGCCGGAGCCTTCGCCTATGGCAAGACCGCCACGCGCACTCGCATCGAGGACGGGCGAGCACGGCAAGCTTCTCGGCAGCGGAAACCGCGAAGTGAATGGAAGGTCTTGATTGTGGACCACCATCCGGGTTACATGAGTTGGGAAGAATACGCGGAGAACCAGCGGCGGTTGGAGGCGAATGTGGCGTGGACCGGTGGCGAGGGAAGTGGAGCCGCGAAATCTGGAACTGCTCTGCTATCCGGCTTGCTGCGCTGTGGTCGCTGTGGCAGGAAACTCCAAGTTGTCTACAGTGGCCAGGGAGGGCGAGTACCGCGATACGCTTGTCGAGGCGATCGAGGAGATCGTGGTTCGAGAGCGTGTCTGACGGTGGGAAGCTTGCGGCTGGATCGCGCCGTGGTCAACAGCGTTCTGGAGGCGATTCGTCCGGTAGGAATCGAAGCGGCAATAAAGATGAATGAACGCACACAGGCTGCGGATGACGAAAAGAGGAAAGCCTTGGAATTAGCGTTAGAGCGAGCTCGTTATGAGGCGAACCACGCGCGGCGACAGTTTGATGCCGTGGATCCAGAGAATCGCCTGGTAGCGAGCGAACTGGAGGCTCGCTGGAATAGTGCGCTGGCTCAGGTTGCTGAATTAGAAGCGAGACTCACTGCCATAGGAGAACAGTCCGAGTTTTTCTCTGAGCAGCAAGAGAAGGAGCTGATAGCGCTGAGCGAGGATCTGCCAGCGTTATGGAATCATTCCGAGGCGCCGGTACAGTTGAAGAAGCGAATCCTGCGAATCGTGCTGGTCGAGATCATCATTGATAGCGAGGAAGAGTCTTCTGCGCATCATGTTCGCCTTCACTGGGCCGGTGGCGTGCATACAGAGCTGCGAGTGCTTCGCAATAAGACAGGACAACATCGGCGGAGTGCCGATCGGACGGTGATCGACTTGGTAAGAGAGTTAGCAAAGGTGTGCCCTGACAGAGCTATTGCGGCAATTCTGAATCGTTTGGGATATAAGACCGGTCAGGAGATGACGTGGAATGCATCGCGAGTGGTTGGCGTACGCTGGTATCACGAGATCCCTGGATTTCAGAAGCAAGAGGGTTGGCTCACGCAGGAACAAGCGGCGAGAGAACTTCGGGTGAGTAACACCGTGGTGAAGCGACTAATTCGGGAGAGCATTTTGCCAGCCACGCATGTGGTCGAGTGTGCTCCGTGGGTGATCGAGCGAAAAGACCTGGCATTACCGGCAGTGCAGGAGCAAGTCAATGCGGTTCGGTGCGGCCGTAGACTTCCGTGGACTGCACCTGGCCAACAGCAATTCGCTTTAGAATGAATCTTTTCCGAAAGGTGGTTAGTATGCGCACGCCTTGCGAAGCGAATGCGGTGTGATCGGTTTGGGGATTTTGCAGATACGGTGAGCCTTCTGGCACGCTCGCTCAACCGCGTACCGACTGATGTGCTGGTTCTGCCTGCAGCTCGGAAAGAGCCAGTGCTTCGGTTTTTTCACTCGCCACCAGTCCCGCAGGAACTCCAGCAGCTTCGGCGAGAGCATCACGTACCGATCTTTCTGTCCTTTGCCCTGCTCGACACGCAGGACCATTCGCTTGCTGTCGATTGACGGGGGTGTGAGAGCAACTGCCTCTGAGACGCGCAGGCCTGCTGCGTAGCAGGTGATCAAGATCGCGCGATGCTTCCTGCTGGCTACGCTCCCTAGAAACTGGACGACTTCTTCAGGGCTAAGAACAATGGGTAGCTTCTGAGGTTTTTTCGGAGCGGGGATGATGTCTTCAACGGACCAGTTCTTCTTGAGGGTGACCTTGTAAAGAAAGCGAAGAGCCGCAATAGAGATGGCCATCGAACCGGTTGCCAGCTTCTTTTCGTTGATCAAGTAGACCTGATAGGCACGGATCTGCTCAGGTCCCAACAGTTCCGGTGACTTGTTGAAGTGGCGCGCGAAGAGCGAGATCTGTTGTACGTAAGATGCTTGGGTAAGCACGGAGAGATTCCGAATCTGCATGTCCTCGATCATGCGTTGGCGAAGAGATGTCATGGAGAACTCCTTTGCGAAGTGAAATGTGCTGCAAGCAGCGACTTGATGTTTTCGCAAAGGAACCTACACAGGGAGGAGAACCTTTCAACTGGAACAGTGGCGCGCGCGATCCGTTCAGGCAACACGGTTGCAGCGCTACCAAATACCGCGAAGCGGTTTAGTCCAACACGGACTTTGTTGCCTTTCCGACTCTTGGAAGCGACGCGGGTTTTTTAGGATCCAGCCGAAAGTTCGATTGTACGGGAGTGTTCTTGGCGTTTCAGATTTCGAGAATCCGGCTTTCCGTGCGTTGGCAACGAGCTCCGACAAACTGAGCGGTCCTACCACCGGCGATTCCTATGACGGTGCCAGTTCCACTCTCTATCAAACCGATTCAGCCTCGCTTCTTCGTGGGCGTTCCGCGGACTTCCCATGTCTTTGACCCGTTCAAGATCCGATCGATCCATGGGGCTCGTATTAAGAGAGCGCTGAGCACGCTCGCAGTTTACAGTATCCTCCCTCGCCGCATCGCCGAACCGCTATTAGAGTGCTTGTTCGTCGCCAGCATTGAACTCATCGACATGCAGGCCGATAAGCGCCTTTCAGCACATACCAAGGACCTGAGCCTGTTCGGGTGCTTCGTGGAGACGGTGACCCCGTTCCCGGAGGACACCCTGAGAAAGTAGGTTCTGCCGCTTGCCCAAAAACTCTGCTGTCGCCTCCCGCGCGTCATGGAAGTAGAATCTCCATTGCTACATCTCCTCGCGTGCTCCTGTTCTGTGAGGTCCCATGTCGAACGAAGCGAGTCAGCCATCGGACAGTGACCGCAAGACCTGTAAAATCTGCGGCGAAAGATACTCCCGTCCGCCCGATTTAAGTTGGCGCGATGCGTGGCAAAAGCATGAAAATGAATCAAGGCATCATGTGGAGGCGATGAAGATTGGCTGGAGTCCGCCCCTTCCTTCCGTACGTTGCCCCGAATGCCCCCGCATAGTCGTCGCTCAGTGGCACAAGAGCCAATTCAACTCAAATCAGAAAAGGTGGTTTCTTGTGTGCAGGTGCGGCCATAAGATGCCTCTAATGACCGACGCAGAAGTGCAACGATCGACTGCACCCATCCCATGGCGAAAGCTGAAAGAAGAGTATCCCAATAACTTCGCCCGGTACTACGGACCGGATGACCCAGAGCAAGATGTGTCTGAGGTGCGGAAAACTCTTCGTGAGTACTGGAAAACACACGGCTCGCCGGCGACGATCGAAGTATCGGCCGACCAAGTGGCTCAAAGCCTGCACTGGGAGAATGACGAAGTAGGTGCCGTCGCGCTGCAGGCAGAAGGCAACCTCAGCGATTTAAGCATCAGGTTCCACGGCAGGAACTTTAGTCTCGAAAGCCGATAGGAACCAGGGACCTGGCTGGAGCATTGCATACTGACGGGGTCGGGATACATTATCGGTCGGCCGGGAAGTCAAAACGGAAATTCCGGGTCAAAAGGAGCAACCGATATGCCACCGAAGGAAGCCGGCGCGAACCTCTGCCCTCATTGTGGGGTGCCTTTCGATTCACCAACACAACTCAAGGACCACATTAAATCCAAACATACGACTGGTATTCAGGCCCAAGAACGTAGATCGAAAGAGCCGGGAGTGGAACCGGCGGATGGGAAGCCGACAACGGAACTTCAGCCAGGCGCTCAGACCGTCAGAGATACCGACGCTAAGCGCCGCAAGTAACTGGAATGAAGAAATCGGATCAATCGAGAATCCAAAAGAAATCGAATCCGTGCCTTCAATCCGAGCATGTCCCATTCACGCGTTGCCGGGTTCTTTCTTAGCTTTCTTAAGAACCGACGCTCTTCGATTAGGGTCAGCGGAGGCATAACGAATGCCGGAGGATTTTTCGGAGATAAGCAACAAATCCATTTGGGTGCTCCTCAAGCACCTCACCGCCATCGTGGATGTTTTGAAG
>JBARRP010000006.1:0-1764 GCA_049644285.1 Candidatus Acidiferrales bacterium
CCGTTTACATCCAAACCTCACTAAAAGTGTGGTTTGGATGTAATGCCCCGAAGACCGAGAGAACTGCGTTTTGGCGCGCATTAGGTCTATTCTAGGGATCCGTTCTCACGCAGGATTCAGGTTAAGACGTTCTTTCCCAGAGACGACCACGTTCGCGAGCCCAATCGGTGAGTTCGTCGCGATCCGCGAGCCTCGTCTTCGCTAGGAGCAACCTAATGTGGTATTTGACGGTGCTCTCGCTGATGTGCAACATGGCGCCGATCTCCTTGTTTGAGTAGCGCTTCGCACGAAGGAGATCGAGGATGTCTTCCTGGCGCCGTGTGAAGCGGAGCTTCACTCTTCTTCTCTCAGAACAGCCAACAGACTGCACTTGCAGTTAGGATGATCGGGCGGAGCCTGAACGCCAGTTGGAAAGGCGGCACCAAGCTTGATCGATCCTGCCTCTTCGTTCTGACCGCATTCATCGGGGACGTCGGCGGAGAGTCCTTCGTCAACATCTCCATCCTGCAGCAGGCCAAGGTCGAGTATGCCCAGCTGAAGTAACGCTGCTCAGGACGTACGCTTCTAGGGAAATGTCTTGCCATGCTACAGCGCAGATAGGAAAGCAGTGGTGAGCGTGAAATTATCTCCCGAGCCGAACACAGCACAACGGCGACCATCACGAAATGGAAAAAGATGAAGCCGCAGCTAACCGCGCTTTGTCCAGTCCCCTACTCGAGCAAGGAGCTCTAGCCCAAGAACATATGAATTAGTTGGCAAAGTCAGGCAGTAGACCACCCGCGCCCGTGCCCAGAGGTCGCCTCGGAGAGATTTGATCAGCACACGACTTCCCGGCAGCCAATACGACTTGGTTGCCACGCGGGCGCCGCGACGACTGATGTTTTCAGTGAAGGTAAGTTCCGTGGCCGGGGGCTGCTCCACGCTGGAGAGTTGCACCTGCACGCTCTCCGAATTCCGCGGTTCCGTTCGGGGAACCTGCCCAGGCATTGGATTCACCTCCTTGGGCTGGACTACGATCTAAAGCTCGGTTACTAAATGGCGCCGCTCCTTTCACGCGCCGATATGTTTGACGAGGGGGGTAAATGGAGCAAATACTGTGAGTCCATATCTGAATCTGAAATGTGCGAGGAGCACGCTGACAGGTTCGCACCGGGGGACACCCCAATTCAGCCACACGCGCGCCAATGCGGGATAATACGAGCCTCAAGACCTACCCCCAGCGCATATTGCAGTCTTAGTTTCGTGCGGACTGCTTTGTGGACGAGACCGACAATTGTTGTTCCACGATCTCGCGCAAGGTGCTGTCGCCTACCCCGCCACTCCAGAAGTGACCGTTGATGAAAAAACTGGGCGTGCCGGTCAAACCGAGTCGCTGCGCTTGGGTGGAATCCCTTTGCACTGCGGTCGCCTGCTCGCCTGAGTCCAAACATTTATCGAAGCTGGCCGCGTCGAGTTTGAGAGTGCCAGCATACTCTTTCAACTGAGCTGCCTCGAGCTTTTTGCTGTTGTCGAAGAGAAGGTCGTGGAATTCCCAGAACTTTCCCTGTACACCCGCGCACCGTGCTGCTTCAGCGGCCTTCTCAGCATGGGAGTGATTCGGCAGCGGAAAGTCTTTGAAGGCCAGTCCGAGCTTGCCGCCAAACTCGTCTTGGAGCTTCTTGAGCTCGGGATCGATTTTTTGGCAATAGGGGCATTCGTAGTCCGCAAATTCGATGATGATAACTGGAGCGTTTCGCGAACCGCGAGTCGGAGCGTCGTCCAACG
>JBARRP010000007.1:0-2154 GCA_049644285.1 Candidatus Acidiferrales bacterium
CATTAGGTCTATTCTAGGGATCCGTTCTCACGCAGGATTCAGGTTAAGTGTGCAACGGCGTCCGTGTGTCAACCTGGCCCCACCTCATTGCGAACGACGCGACCCGAAGACCTGGCAAACCTGCTGAGGTCAAAAATACGTGCACGACATACACGACGTGCACGTGTATTCAAGTCCCTCGCTCAGGCGACATCGCCGAAGCGTGATCTGGCTTCGGCGCAGAATGGACAGCGATCGATGCCGTCTTGAATCGATCGCACGGCGTAGGTCCAGGCCAGCTCGTGGATCTTGCGTCGAACGTCGTTGAGAAGCAGGATGCCGCGTCCCGCACTGCCCAGCTGCCGGGTATACAATCCGAGGGATCTCATGTAATCACCCACGGCGCGCGAGTTGAGCTCAAGGGCTTCACCACGGCCTTGCAGGATCCCGTTGGTGATGGTAGCAAACTCTCCGACGAAAGCGCGGTCGCGTTTTTTTTCGTGAGAAAGGAAGAGGCCGGCTTCGAGCACAATGGCTTCAATCGCCATCGAGCGTCGAACGCGGGCGTCTTGGTCCTGTTCCTCGAGCAGTGGGATGACGCGCGACTGGAGCTCGGCGTCATCAACGACACACGCGCCGAGAGTTCGCGCAATCTCCCTCATGGGAAAGGCAGTTCAGGCGCATCAAACTGTGAGCGACGAACCTTCGCGAAATAGTCCAGGCGATACCGGAGTTGCTTCCCTTGCAATTCTCGGGCGGTCTCGATTAGGGTTTGCGGGTCGATTCTTGGGAGACCACATGTCGGGGTGAGGACGATGTGGAGGGCGTGATCCAGAATCCATGGGTCGGTGAGTGGCTCGGCCGTGCAAATTACCGTGGGGCAGTTGATGTGCCGAAGCTGCCCATTCTGTGGAACAAGGGCCCCCAGCCGACTCATGGCACGAAGGACCCGGTACAGTTCCCTGGTCGGGCGCGGCTGATCAATGAGCAGTGTAGGGCGCAGCAATAGGGGGAGCGACCAGATTCTTTCGAATGTGATCTCGCCGACATGGAGAGAACGCCGATAGGCACATTGGAGTAGGCGCAGCAGGAGAGTCAGTCCAGAACTATCAACGGAAACGACGGAAACGAACGGCCAGATCGCTGCGCACTCCGAAAACCAAATGGCCAACGCAAGATACGCCAACTTCAGGATCGACTCCTCCGGCAGCCCAGGATGTTGCGCGAAAAAGCGGCGCAGATCGTCAAAAAGCTGTCGCGTTGAACCGTAGTCAATAGCATGACCGGGGAGCTGAAGATCCTTCAGGATTCCTTCGTCTTCGGCTGGAGGAACGAAAAGCTTTCCGTTGCGATCGACGCGAGGGGCGATCGACGTGCTGGCTCCATCGTAGTACAGCAACTCGAGGGGTCCGTCGTCTCTACGAACCAATTCGATCATCGCGCCGTCGGGGAACACTTCGCTGGCGGTCGCAGTGGCGGAACCCGGTGTCGCTTCGCCAGAATTGTTCTGTTGCCCCATCCGCCGATTGCCTCCATCAGTGGCCCGTCGTTCGGGCCGGTCACGCCTGATTTCCTCAAGGCGTTTGTAATGAAATAGAGGCTGGCGGCGAATCTGTCAAAGCGAAAACTCGAGTTCTTCGAGATTGTGTGTAAGCCTTTTGTTTACTTTGTGCATGAAACCTGAATTAATGCGGCCCGGCTGGTGCCTTGGTCCAATGGAGGGCGCGCGAGCATCCGCCGCTTGCGCATAAAGACGATCATTTCTTGCGCAAGGTTCCTCGGCTTAGCCGAGATTCCGAGATATCGGCGAGCGTTCCAGCGAAGCGGCGCACTGCAATCGAAGCGGGTACGCTCGATTTCGATTTTGCAAGCTCGAAGAACAACGTCCGCGGAACGATGCCGCGCGCCAGGTATTCTGCGACGATGTGCTGGAGAATATGACGACCTCTAGGTCGAGGGCCTCCAGTTCGATGGAGATCTTCTTCCGTGAACGTGTCGCACGGATCTTGTCCGAGTGGTATGTTCCAATGAAAATCAAAGTCGTTTAGAAGCGCGTCAAAATGTTTCTCGGACTTGCGATCCAGCTTCTCTCCCAGATACTTCTCCCAGAGCTTTTCTCGGCTCAATGAGCACAGCCCCGCTTGGTCAACCGCCCGTCGCTGATCTGAAATCCAT
>JBARRP010000008.1:0-3363 GCA_049644285.1 Candidatus Acidiferrales bacterium
ACCAAATAGGCTCCTAAACGCCATTCGTATTTCAAATCGTTTTAACGCCAAACCGCATGCATCACACTGAATCTACAATGCTTGCACACTCACTGCGGAAGTTTCCCCGGACAGCAGTGACGCTAGAATTTTAGCGGGGAAACAACTCTTGTCATCATCTTGATAAGGAGCCGGTATGAAGTTGTTCGCCGTTGTGTTTACGCTGCTTTCCTCAGTTGCAGCCTTTGCTGGTTCCGCTTCAAACCAAGGGGCGAGCCAAATCTGGATCACTGACGTCACTATCATCTCGCCGGAGAATCTCGATCACATCGCTGAGGGTAACGTGCTGATCGAAGACGGACGCATTGTCAGCGTCGAGCGGAGAAAAGGGACGAAGAAGCCTGCCGGCGCAACCGTCGTTTCCGGGAAGGGACAATTCCTTATTCCCGGATGCGTTGCGGCGGGCAGACGAAGTGCGACGGGAATTACAGTTGCAGGTCGAGCGCTCGGTGCCGAAAGTGGCCAAGTTGGTTGAGCAATATCGGTTAGAGAAGATGCCTAGACGTCACGACACGCGCAGAGCTTACGACGTGTGGATTAGGAACTACGTTCTTCCAAAATGGGGAGACAGTGTTCTATCCGACATTCAAGCTAGGCCCGTGGAACTCTGACTGGAATCGGTGCCCCTGGCGCCAAAAAGCAAAGTGCATATTCGCGGAACTCTGAGCCTTTTTTGGGACTTCGCGATGTGGCGCGGGGATGTTCCGACTCAGCGAAACCCGATGAGCCTTGTCACAATTAAAGGCGCAACGAAACGAAAGAGAAAACCCCGAAGTCTGACGGTCGCACAGTTCCAAGAGTTCGTGTCTCACTTGGAAGAACCCTTCCACACGATCGCGCTACTGTGCGTTTCCGTTGGGCTGCGGATCAGCGAAGTCCTCGCTCTCAGGTGGAGCGATGTGGATTGGCTGAATAGCAGATTGAAAGTAGAACGCGCTATCGTGTGTCAGATCGTGGATCACGTAAAGACGCCGGAGTCGCAGCAGAACTTGCACGTTGCATCGGAGATTCTGGACGTGCTCAAGATGTGGAAGCAGGCGACCCAATTCTCAGCGAGTGAGGACTGGGTTTTCGCTTCACCCGTTCAGGTCGGAAGGCTACCGTGGTCATACGATCAGGTTTGGCGTGTGTACCAAAAGGCAGCCAAGGCAGCCGGACTCGGCGGATTCGGAACTCACGCGTTGCGCCACACATACCGCAGTTGGCTTGATGCAGTGGGAACCACGCTTGCAGTTCAGCAGAAGTTGATGCGTCATGCCGACATCCGGACCACGATGAACGTGTACGGGGATGTGGTCACCGATGAAATGCAACAGGCCCATGCGAAGGTCGTTGGCCTAGCGCTCGGAAAGACGAACTGATTTCGGGGTGATTTCGTCTTTCTGTAAATTGTTGAAAATATGGTGAGCGCGGAAGGAATCGAACCTTCAACCTACTGATTAAGAGTCAGAGGAGCGGTCTCCTAAGTTGTTGACGAGACATACCTTACCCCTTGTGGGCTCCTCACTTCGGGAATTCTCGGGGAGTCAATGCGGGTTTTGCCCCTTGAGCGACCCGAGACATACGTAACAGATCGTACCGGACACATAGGTTACACTTTCCCCTTTTCTTGGGGAGGAAGTGGATGCCTTGGAAGGAGTGTTCGGTGATGGACGAGAGACTTAAATTCGTGGCTCGCCGGCTAGCTGGCGAGCCAATGGTGGAACTTTGCCGGGAGTTCGGGATATCCCGCAAGACCGGCTACAAGATCTTCGATCGCTATCAGGAATGCGGCATTCACGGGCTCACCGACCGAAGCCGGCGTCCCTAGCGCTATGCCAACCAACTTCCCTTTCAGGTCGAGAACTACATTCTGAACGTCAAGCACGAGCACCCCAGCTGGGGTGCTCGCAAAATTCGCGAGCGTTTGCTCCGTAGATTCTCCGAGATTCCCCTTCCCGCCAAAAGCACCATCCATGCCGTGCTGGATCGCCACGGCCTGGTCGAGCAGCGCGGTCGCCGGCGTCGTCGTGCGCGCAAGGCACGCCCTTATCTCTGGGCCAGCGACCCAATGAGCTCTGGTGTACCGATTACAAAGGCGAGTTCTTGCTTGCCAATCGCCAATACTGTTATCCGCTCACCGTCACCGATCATGCCAGCCCTTTTCTCCTCACTTGGGAAGCGCTTTCTTCGACCCGAGAAGACTACGCTTTCACGGTGTTTGAGCAGCTTTTCAAGGAGCGTGGCCGGCCCGCCAACATCCGCAGTGACAACGGCGTGCCCTTTGCTTCCGCGCACGCTTTGTGCAATCTAAGCAAACTCGCCGTCTGGTGGCTTCGCCTCGGCATTGGCCTCGAGCGGATCAAGCCTGGCCATCCTCAACCGAATGGCCGCCCTGAACGCATGCATCTCACCTTGAAGAAAGAAGCCACCAAGCCGGCGGCCGCCAACTTCCTGCAGCAACAAGCCCGCTGCGATCAATTCATGGAGGTCTTTAACCTTCAGCGTCCGCACGAAGCCTTGGACCTGCGATGTCCGGCCGAAGTCTACCAACCTTCGCCCCGTCCCTACACCGGGTTGCCCGACATCGACTATCCCTTCCACGACAAAACCATCGTGGTCACCCGCTGCGGCCGCATTTGTCTGGGTATGGAGTATGATTTGGGCTACTTCGACTTGGAGACCAGAATCTTGGAACCGCTCGAAAATCCCTTCGGCCCAAAAGTGTTACCCATGTGACCGGTACATTCTGTAACCCATGTCTCCGGGTTGGACCGGCGGTGCGCTGGAGGCCCCGGGCGGAGTCGAACCGCCGACCTGCGGGTTATGAGCCCAAGCGGTCAATCTAATTTGTTGTTGATTCGACGACTCTTACACCCCTCAACACTCAATTTCAACCCCATTCGGGGTCGATTCTTTGCCCAAGTTTTGCTCAAGTTTTAGGTCGTGAGAAGTCACAGAGATTGCGAAACCGACGCAGCAATGTGTGGTCCTGCCCGCACAGGTATTGGATCGCATCCGCAGATGCGCCCTGCTGACGGAGGTAGGCGCCCAGGCTGATCTCGCCCATCGCGGACAGAGTCGGCAATGGCTATTCATCCGCGGGAAGAGCACAGGACGTTGTCCTACAGCACCTCCTGGCGCTCCTCTACTCGGAGAGACGCATGTTTGCGCTAACCATACCTAGCAGGCTGCGGAAAAACCTCGATTCCAACTGCCAGTGCGAAGACGACTCGGTTATCAAGCTTAATGGTGGTGCCCTGCTACCGCCGCATCCTCCGCCGCATAGTCGAACTGCGCCAGTAACGCGACGGCCGGCGGATTCTCCCGCTCCCAGCGTATCGT
>JBARRP010000009.1:0-1921 GCA_049644285.1 Candidatus Acidiferrales bacterium
CGTGCAGCGCGCGCGATGCGCCAGCGCTCCCGCGGCTGCAAGTCTAATAGAAATGCGATGAGGTGTCTGCAATGCCTCCGTGCGAAGTGATCTTGAAAGCCCGAAAGCCTGTTGGCGACGGTACAGCGGTCTACTATTTCCAGAGGCCGATCAATTTCGAATTCAAGGCGGGCCAATTCGCCAATTTCACTCTGCTGGGTGCGACGGAGACCGACGCAAAAGGCAATACGCGCACGCTCTCGCTCGCGAATGCTCCACACGAGAAAAACCTGATCGTAGCGATGCGGCTGCGCGACACTGCTTTCAAGCGGGCCTTTAATGGATTGTCAACAGGCACGCGAGTTCTTGTGCAGGGCCCTTACGGCAACCTGACTCTCCACGGCAATACGACACGCCCCGCTGTTTTTCTAGCGGGCGGTATTGGCATCACCCCATTTCGGAGCATGATCTGGCACGCAACCGAGGTGCGAAGCGCGCACAAGATGTTCCTCTTTTACTCGGTTCGGAGACCCGAGGAAGCCGCTTTCCTCGAGGAACTGCAGGCAATGGAAGACCTGAATCCCCGATACAAATGCATTGCGACGGTTACAAGACCTGATGAAAGAAGGAACGGGTGGCATGGGGAGACGGGTCACATCAGTCAAGAAATGCTGGAGAAATGGATTGGTGACCTCAAGGTTCCGATCTACTACATCGCCGGACCGCCCGCGATGGTCTCCGGAGTGCGCCTTATGTTGAGCATCGCAGGAGTCAATGACGACGATATCCGGGCGGAAGAATTCTTTGGTTACTGAAGTGGGTTCGAGGCCAGGCGCAAGGGGCTCCAATTGAAGGGATTCCTTGGTACCGGAGCCAGCTTTGCTGCGGATTTAAACCTCGTTGCTCAAGTGGTGATGGGGGCCGCACTAATCGTTGGCGCTTCTCTGGCACGCGCGAAGAAGTTTGTCGCGCACGGCATCTGTCAGGCCTCGGTACTGCTGCTGAATCTAGCGATGATTGCTCTCGTGATGTGGCCCGCGTTTCAACGCCAGGTGTTGCCGCCGCTTCCGGCGCACCTCGGCGATCGCTATTACGCCGTCGCAACAGCTCATGGTCTCTTAGGCGCAGGGGCGGAATTGCTCGGGCTGTACATCGCTCTGGTCGCTGGCACGAATACTGTTCCGCGACGCTTGCGGTTCACACGCTGGAAGCTGTGGATGAGGATCGAACTAGGATTATGGTGTGCAGTCCTGCTGAGCGGGATCGGAACGTACTACGCCTGGTACATCGCCGCTCCCTCACCTTGAGAATCGGGGCATTCGGGGGTTCATGTGACGCACGTCGTTCGAGCCGCGATGCGAGCAGCGCTGGTTGCTGGCGCTTTTCTGGCGCGCGTAAAGAAGTATGCCCTGCGCGACATCTGTCAGGCCTTGATTTTGGTTCTGAATCTAACGATGGTCGCGCTCGTGATGTGGCCGGCTTCGAAAAAGTCTCACCCCGAGGGGGCAGGCGCGTTTCCTTCGCCCGGAGCGCGTCTGCTCCTACCCTCCGCTATTATTTGTGCGAAGACGGGAGGTAAGGGACGAAGCCGCGGACCTCAGTCTGCGTCCTTAGCAAAGGAAAACGATTCACTCGCGTCGTGACGCGCCGAGATGCTGGCCTTGCGGATTCGTACACACTGCGATCCCTTAATCAGGAGCATGAGGTCGTCGATGATGGCGAGATTGCACTGATTTCACTTCGCATCTTCAGCTCTACCTGAACGGTCGGGTCAGCTGCGACCGACTTGCTGTAGGGGAAATTCACCTTTACCCGCTCCCGATCTTGATCGTCCTTGTCATGGCGTGAGGAAGTGCACACGCCCGGCTTAAACTTAGCCCGCTGCTGCGCCGTAGAAATGAGCTAACCGGCTGACGATCGGTCATTTGTCAGAAGCGGCGAG
>JBARRP010000010.1:0-63250 GCA_049644285.1 Candidatus Acidiferrales bacterium
GAGAACTATCGAGAATGGGCTTTCTCTTGGCATGGAGGAGCAATCTCCTCGATGCCAAGCATACCAGAATATTGCCTCCTAAGGCTACTCTAGATACGTCATCGTATTTATGAAATGGAGTACTAAGGAAACCGGAGCCCCAACGATCGGGCGGAACTTGCCATGTTGTCGATGCCCGGCAATCGAACTCACGATGACTGACGCAATTCAGCGGCTCGACGCAGAAGTTCCTCTGTAAGATTTGAGCCAGTCACCAGCAGCACCACCTTCTTTCCTGCGTTCTCTCGGCCCGCCTTGAAGAACGCGGCCGTCGCGGTAGCTCCAGCGGGCTCAGCCACGACGTGCTCATCGACAATCAACCGGAAGAGCGCGCAGCATCTCCTCGTCGGACACCAGCGCCATATCATTCACGAGCTTGCACAGCTCGCGGACGTTTTGTTCTAACGCCATGCGCGTTCCAAGTCCGTCGGCGCACGTGGCTGCCCGCTTGGTCATGATTGCGTGCTGCTCCCGCCACGACCGGGCATAAGCCGGCGCGCCTTCTGCCTGGACTCCAATCACGGAAACCTGTGGGCGCAGCTCTTTGGCGGCGAAGGCGATGCCCCGGATCAGGCTCGAATCACCTACGAGAACATAGATCGTATCGATGTCCGGATATTGCTCGATGATTTCGCAGCCGATCGTCGCGGTACCGACGACAATTTCCGGATCGACGCCATCCGTCATCAGCGCCCAGCCGCGCTCCCGCGCGAATTGCGACGCCCGTTCGCGGCTCTCTTCGATATCGCGTCCGGCCTCGAAGATTTGCGCTCCGAGTCGGGCGATGCGCTCGCGCTTCACTGGATTCGGCTTTTCCGGCAGGAAGACCGCCGCTGGCAGATCCCCCTGCCTCGCGGCGAATGCAACGGCAGCGCCATGGTTTCCGGTGCTGCTGGTGACCACGCCTCTTGTGCCACCTTGCTCGATTCGCCGGCGGATGGCCACAGTGGCGCCGCGCACCTTGAATGAGCCAGTGGGTCCCTCGCATTCCAGTTTGAGCCGGACGTCAGCGCCTGACACTCGGGCAAGTGACGCCGCCTCGACCAGGCGGCTGGCCGGCACCACTCCGCGCAACAATTCGCGTGCTCGCTGGACTTCCTCGAAGCGGATGGAATCGCCGATCATTGAAAGCGAAGATTGTCGCACGCCCGGCAATCCTTCAACCTCCAATTTGGCGGGAGATCAGGGGCTGCCGATGCGATGAAGTCGCATCAGGTTCGTCGTGCCGCTCGCCCCGAGCGGAGTCCCGGCAACAATCCCGACAATGTCGCCGCGCCGCACGAGTTTTTCTTCCAGCAGCCGTTTCTCGGCGGCCGTCACGAGGCGATCGATGTCATGTACCTGTGCGATCGTCCGCGGCACCACGCCCCACAGTAGGCTCAAAAGTCGGCGCGTCTCCTGGCTGGTGGAGAAGGCGATGATGGGTGCCCGTGGCCGGTATTTCGAAACCAGCCGCGCCGACGAGCCGCTTTCCGTGAAGACGGCGATCACCTTCAGGTGAAGCTCTTCCGCTGCATGGCAAATCGCTTCAGCAATCGCTTCGTTGATGTGTAGCTCCGTGAAACGCGCCGGCCGCGGCGGTTCGGTGACGCTGGCTTCTGCGACGCGAATAATCCGGTCCATCATCTCAATTGATTCCAGCGGGTAATGCCCGATGGCTGTTTCGCCTGAGAGCATCAACGCATCGCTCCCGTCGAAAATCGCGTTGGCCACGTCAGAAGCTTCGGCGCGCGTGGGCCGCGGATTCTCCTGCATCGAATCAAGCATCTGCGTCGCCGTAATCACGGGCACGAGCATGTTCCGTGCCCGCGCGATGATCTGCTTCTGAACCACCGGCACCTTCTCGAGGCTCATCTCCACGCCCAAATCGCCCCGCGCCACCATCACTCCATCCGTTAGACTCAGGATTTCATCCAGATTGTCGATCGCCTGTGGCTTCTCGAGCTTGGCGATGATAGGCGTGCGCTTTCCGAGCCGCTTCACCGCGTTTTTCCCCGCGCGCACATCGGCGGCGGAGCGCACAAAGCTCAGCGCCACGTAGTCCGCTCCCAGCCGCAGCGCCACCGCGAGGTCCTTGCGATCCTTCGGTGTCAGTGACGGAATTTTCAGCGCGATTCCCGGCAGGTTGATGCCCTGATGCTCGCCCAGTTCGCCGCCGTTCTCCACGCGGCAGATCACCTCCCGGCTGCGGGTGCTGAGAACGCGCAAAGCGATCTCGCCATCTCTCAGCAGGATTCGATCGCCTTTGTGCACCACCCCCGGCAGGGCTGTGAAGTTTGTGCTGACTCCTTCGGCCGTGCCGGCTTTTGGCGAGGTGGTAATCACGAACCGCTGGCCAAACCGCAAACGCACCGGCTTTCCGCCTTCGAGCCCCCCGGTTCGAATCTTCGGGCCTTGCAAGTCCGCCAGAATCGCGACCGGCTTCTCGTGATGTCCGGAAGCGCGGCGGACGGCCGCGACGCGCGCCGCATGCTCCGCAGGTGTGCCATGGGAGAAATTCAGCCGCGCCACATCCATTCCTGCGCGCACCATCCGGTCAATCATCTCCGCCGACGCGCTTGCCGGCCCCAGCGTACAGACGATTTTTGCCTTGCGATCGGTCATCTCATTTGGTGGAGCTTTAGACTAAGGGTGCTCTGTAGGGGCAAGTCTTGGCTGGCCCGTCCCGCCTGCGGATCACTTCGCAACCGCAAAATCCTCCACAATCCGGTAAAGAAACTCGACGCCTTTGCGATAGGAATCGAGCGAAATGCGTTCATCGTCGGCGTGCATCCGCGAGATTTCTTCCTGGGGCAACGGGAAGGGCAGCAGCCCGTACGCCTGGACGTTCCGCAACCTCAATTGCGCCGAATCCGTGGCGCCGGTGGACATCATCGGCAATTCGACTGCGCCGGGAAAGACCTGCGCCCCCACTTTGCCGATCGTTCGATACAAATCGGTGTCGATCGACGTAGATGGTGCAGGCTGGAAGACGGGAAGGCTTGCCTCGAGTCGCACCTGCGGATCGTTCACAAGCTCTCTCAATTTTGCGACGAGCGGGTCGGCCATGTTGCCCGGCAGCAACCGGACATTCAGGGTGCCGCGCGCCTCCGACGGAACTACGTTCGGGCGAATTCCGGCCTGAAGCATCGTTGGCGCCACCGTATCTCGCATCATGGAATTCCAGACGGGATCTGCCTGCGAAAGATACCGCGCCGCGTGCTCTCCGCGGTCGGAAGTGTCCAGCGCCCGCATCCACTTTCCGGTTTCCTCGTCCTCAACCTTGGAAAGGCCCTCAAAATATTGGCGCGTGATCGTGTTGAATTCGACCGGAGCCTGATACGTGGCGATTTTGGCGATGGCTGCGGCCAGATGCGCCACCGGGTTGTCGGGGCGTGGCACGGAGGCGTGGCCCGACGTTCCGCTGGCAATCACCTGAATATTCACCGGCACTTTTTCGGTGGCTTGCACGCCGATGTATTGCACTTTGCCGCCCTTTACCATCACCCGGCCTTCTTCGTTCAGCGCGTAGCCGGACGCAACTTTGTCCCAATGCTTCTGGACTGCAAAGATCATCCCGGTTTCGCCGCCCTGCTCCTCATCGCCCTCCGCCAGCACGATCACATCGCGATTCAGACGCGCGCTGCTTCGTTTCAGGGCCACAATCACAGCGACATTAGCCGCCGTCGCTCCTTTATCATCAATGGTGCCTCGCCCGTAAAGGTAGCCGTCCTTGATGACCGCCGCGAAAGGGTCCACGCTCCACTTGTTCTTGTCCACGCCGACCACGTCAAGGTGCCCCATCAGAAGCAGCGCCTTCGAAGGGTCCGGCACGGGTCCGGCCTGCAGCCGCGCCACCAGGATTCCGCGCCCCGGCGTGCTCTCGAAGATCTCGGTGGGAACGCCTTCTTTATCGAGAACGCTTTTCAAGTATTTCGCCGCCGCTAGCTCATTGCCCGGAGGATTTGTCGTATTTATGCGGATCAGGCTCTGAAGCCAGGCGATCGATTCGAGCGACAACTTGCTGATGTCGAACCCCGTGGCCGCTGGCGCCTGCCCGGGTACCTGCGCCCATAAAGAACCGCTCGCGGTCAACAGCAGCGCCGCCAGGATCGCCAGGGCGCAGACCTGCGCGGCATTTCGTCCCATCCGCTTCCCCCCAATCCCGGACGTTTTAGCTACCCAAAAATCAAACTCTGATACTACCATGCCGTTTTTCGCGCTCCAGCCCGCTGCTCAGGGGCGTTTCCAAACCTTGCAATTGACCATCCCGGTCGCCCCGTGGCAGCATCAAAGCGGGAGAGGACCCTATGCGAAGCAGACCATTTATCCGCTCAGTGCTTTTGTGCGCACTTCTTGCCGGGCTGGCCATCCCGCCGGGGACTATCACCGCGCTCGCCCAGGGACAGGCCGGTCCCCAGCCCGCGCCTCCGCCGTCTCAAGAACCGGCGCCACAGTCGCCGCCTCCATCGGGCCAGCAGGGCCCGCAGGGGCAGCAAGGCCAGAAGCCGCCCGAGTATTCGATCTCCGTCGAATCGAATCTCGTCAACGTCGACGTAGTCGTCACCGACCAGGACGGCAACATCCTCACCGGTCTCACAAAAGAGAATTTCCGCGTCCTCGATGACGGCCAAGCCCAGCAGATCACCAACTTTTCGCCCGCCGATGCGCCCATCACCATCGTCATGCTGATGGAGTTCAGCAACCTTTTCGGCGGTTGGTTCGCGTACACCGGACGATACTGGAGCTACGATTTTCTGAGCCACCTCAACCAGAAAGACTGGGTCGCATTTGTCACCTACAGCATGCAATCGCGTGTCGAGGTGGACTTCACTCAGAACAAAATGGAAGTCCAGCAGGCCATTCGGAGCCTTTATTTCCCGGACTTCCGCGAAGCCAACATGTTCGACGCCGTGTTGGACACCATCGATCGTCTCCAGGATGTCAAGGGGAAGAAATCCATTCTGCTGGTCGCGTCCGGCTTCGACACGTTCAGCAAGCACACGCTCGATCAGACTTTCAAACGGCTCAAGCAGAGCGATGTGACCATTTTCTGCGTTGGAGTGGCGGAAACGATGATGATGTACGCCGATGCGCATGGGGGCTCCGGAAGCGGCAACATCACCTATCTGCAAGCCAAAAACGAAATGGACACCTTCGCCAAGATGACCGGCGGGTACGCCTGGTTCCCCCGCTTCGACGGGGAATTGCCCGGAATCTTTCAAAGTGTTGCTGCGTTCCTTCGCAACCAGTACACAGTCGGTTTCACTCCCTCGAACGCCGCCCATGACGGCAAGTATCACAAGCTCAAGGTCGAAGCCGTGGAGCCTGATGGCAGCCCGCTGAACATCACCAATAAGAAGGGTAAGCGCGAAAAAATCCAAGTCTACGCTCGCGAAGGCTACACCGCCCCCAAAGGCGCCGTCAGCATGCTCGATAATCCGAGGCTGAAGAGCTCGGGCGTAGTGAATCGTAGCGGCCTGACTGCCGACCGCTGATCGCTAAGTCATCAAGCGGATTGCCTCGGCGCCCTCTGCGTTCCTCCGCGCTCTCTGCGTAATGTTTTGGTTTTCGCTTGCTGATCGCTGGGAGCTGATCGCTGAAAGCTGGAAACCGTCAATATCCTCTCTCAAGATCCACTCGATTCAGCAGCTCACGCCCGCCGAACCACCGCTCGAGATTTTCAAGCAGCAAATCCGTCTGCCGTTCCCACAGGGATTCACTCGCAGCGCTGAGATGCGGCGTGATAAATACATTTTCAAGCTTCCACAGCGGGCTCCGCTCGGGCAGCGGCTCCTCTTCCGCGACATCGAGCGCCGCCCCTGCGATTGCGCGCTTCTCGAGCGCTTCAACTAGCGCACCTTCGTCCACGAGCGATCCTCGCGCCACATTGATGAAGTACGCTGTTTTTTTCATGGCCTGAAACTGCGGCGCGCCCATCATGTGAAATGTTTCCGGAGTCTCGGGCGCTGCAAGGACGATGAAATCCGCCTCCGAGAGGGCCTGTTTCATTTCACTCACCGGATAGATTCGCTCTGCAAGTCTCGTATCTCCATGCCCTGATCGGGTTACCGCCCGAATTCTCATCCCGATTGGCTGAGCCAGCCGCGCGACCTCTTGCCCCACTGCCCCGAACCCGATCAATAGCAGCACCTGCCCCCGCAGCTCGCGCGGATGCGGCGCGGAATCCCAGATTGCCTGCTGCGCCCACCGGGCATCTCGCTGATTGCGGAATGCGTCCGGGAACCGCCGCGCCATCGCGATCAGCATTCCAAGGATGTGCTCGGCCATGGGAATGCTGTGAACCCCGCTCGCGTTTGTCACCACGATGCCGCTGCGTTGCAACGCCGGGTACATCAACTGCTTCACTCCCGCCGCGGTTGAATGAATCCACTGGAGCCGGGTCGCCCAGGGAAACTGTTCCGGTCGCAGCGAATACCCAACGAAGATCTGCGCGTCGGGTAATTCTTCCTTCAGCCGTTCGTAGGTGGGGAGGTGTACGACGCGCATCTCCGGCCAGCGCTGTCGGACGCGCTCGCTCATCTGTCTCGGCGGCCGCCACAGCGCGAACGGATGCCACACAGCAATGAGCAGCTTCGTTTCCGTTGGGGACGTTCGTTTCAAGGTCGGGATTCTATAAGTGGAACCTGGGCGTCTTTCTCTGCGTCCTCTGTGCCTCTGCTGTAGAGCTCTTCGGTTCTACTTTGGCGTGCTCCTCAAGTCCCGCCCCGTCATCTGGCTGGGCGCCGTCACGCCAAGCATCCCCAGCATCGTGGGCGCGATATCCCGCAACGATCCCCCCGGCTTTAATTCCCCGCGCCAGCTATCGCTCGCGAGGATGAATGGAACCGGATTCGTTGTGTGGTACGTATGCGCCCCGCCTGTGACCGGGTCAATCATCGTCTCCGCATTGCCATGGTCGGCGGTGACGATCCAAGCCCCGCCGCGCGGCTTCAATGTGTCGTACATGCGCCCGAGGCATTCGTCCACCGTCTCAACCGCTTTGATCGCCGCTTCGAGCTTCCCCGAATGTCCCACCATGTCGGCATTCGCGTAGTTCATGATGATGGCGTCGAAATCCCCCTTTTCGATCGCCTGGACAACGGTGTCGGTGATCCCGGCCGCCGACATTTCTGGCTTCAAATCATACGTGGGCACCTTCGGTGACGGCACCAGGATGCGCTCCTCGCCCGGATATGGTTTTTCGACGCCACCATTGAAGAAATATGTCACATGCGCATATTTCTCCGTTTCCGCGCAGCGCAGGTTCCGGAAATTCATCTCGCCAAAGACCTGCGCCAGGATGTGCTCCACCTTCTCGGGCCCCAGGACGTACCGCAGCCACGGCCAAGTTTTTTCGTACTGAGTCATCGCCACGAAACAGAGATTCTTCGGCCGCCTCGCATCGGCGAACTTGTCGAAATTGGGTTCGGCGAGCGCTCGAGTCGTCTGCCGGGCGCGGTCGGCGCGAAAATTGAAGAAGATCACCGCATCCTCATCGCGAATCAGACCGCGCGGCGTCGCCGGCTTCCCGGGTGCAGCTTCGTCGGTGATCGCTGCGGGCACGACGAATTCATCGGTCACGTCTTTTTCGTAGCTCGCGCGGATCGCCGCAATTGGATCCGGGAATTTCGTCTCCGCGTCGCCGTGCACCATCGCGCGGTAAGCCTTCTCAATCCGCTCCCAGCGGTTGTCGCGGTCCATCGCGTAGTACCGGCCGATCACCGTAGCGATCTGTCCGATGCTGTACTCCCGCATCTTCTGTTCGAGCTGCCGCAGGAAATCGATCCCGCTGTTCGGCGGCGTGTCCCGCCCATCCGTGAAGCAGTGGACGAAGACGCGCTCGACCTTGTTCTCGCGCGCCATCCGCAGCAGCGCGAAAAGGTGCTGGATGTGCGAATGCACGCCGCCGTCGCTCACAAGCCCCAGCAGGTGCAACTGGCGTTCGCGTCCCCGTTGCATCGCTTCCAGCAGCAACGCATGCCGGAAGAATTCACCGCTCGCGATCATCTGATCGATCCGGGTGATGTCCATGTGGATGATCCGCCCCGCGCCCATGTTCAGATGCCCCACTTCGCTGTTGCCCATTTGCCCTTCGGGGAGCCCGACGTAAGGCCCTGAAGTGTGAATCAGTGTGTTGGGAAAATTCTTGAGCAAGCTGTCGTAGTTGGGCGTGCGGGCGAGCGCGATGGCGTTGCCCTTCTTCTCGGCCGAGTAGCCCCACCCGTCGAGTATCGTCAGCACAATGGGTTTCGGTCGCTTAGCCATGGCAGAGTCGAAAGGAAAGAGAATACACGGAATAGCTCGCCGATTGAAATTCTGTAGATGTCGGATACGCGTACGAATGCGTCAGTGCGACGCGCTCAATTCGCGCAACGCGCTAAGGGCTCGATCCACTTCCTCGGCCGTGTTGTAATGCACCAGGCCGATGCGTAACAGCCCGCCATCCTTTTCGACGCCGAGCCGCTCGGTGAGATTCAGCGCGAAGTAGTTGCCGTCCCAGGTGAAGATGCCGCGCTCGCCGAGGAACGTAGCGGCCTCAAGAGGTGTATGACCCGCCAGGCGCACCCCGACCGTCGGCACGCGTTCCGCGAATCGCGCCGGGTCGGAAATCCCGAAGAATCGCAGCCCGGGAATCTCGAGCAATCCCCCAATCAGCCGCTTAGCCAGGTTCATTTCGTGCTGACGAATTGCGCGGTAGGCGCTCAAGAGCGCCGCGCGACGCGTGTTGGTTGACGCGGTAGTCTTTGCGGAAGATGACTCGCAGCGACGCCCCAGCTCAGCCAGGTAATCAATCGCAGCCGTCACTCCCGCCAGGCCCTCATGAATCTGTGTTCCGGTCTCCCAGCGGTCCGGTACCGCCTCGGTTTGGGGCCGCACCTTGTATGGCCGGTACCGCAGAAGGTGCTCGCGCTTCCCGTAAATGCAGCCGGTGTGCGGCCCGAAAAACTTGTACGGCGAGCAGGCCAGAAAATCGCAATCGAGCGCGCGGACATCGATCGGGCCATGGGGTGCATAGTGCACTGCGTCGATGAACGCCAGCGCGCCGGCATCGTGTGCAAGGCGAATGATTTCTTCGACATGGATGATCGTGCCGACGGCATTCGATGCATAGCCTACCGCAACCATCCGCGTGCGCGCAGTGATTTTGCGACGCAGGTCATCCATATTCAGCGTGCAGTCCTCCTCGTGAATATCCGCTTGGCGGACCACGACTCCGCGTTCTTCGAGCGCTCGCCACGGCGCGACGTTCGCATCGTGATCGAGCGTCGTGACGACAATCTCATCGCCCGCCTGCGACTCCCGTCCGATCGCGCGCGCCAGCCCAAACGTATTCGTCGTCGTATTCGGGCCAAAGAACACTTCGTCGGCGGCACAGTTCAGAAAATCCGCCATCGCGGCGCGCGCTGCGGCGATCACCCCGTCGGTGCGGCGGCTGGTGGCAAACGCGCCTAAGATGTTCGCATTCGACTGCTCGAAATAATTCCGCATCGCGTCGATCACCTGCCGGGGCACCTGCGTCCCCGCCGGACCGTCAAGGAACGCTGCCGGATGCCCGTTCACCGTCCGCTTCAGTGACGGGAACTGCGCCCGTACCCAGTTCACATCGAGTGAGGCAAGCATTTGGTCGCGAACAGGTGTGCTCATCCAATTTCCTTGAAATAAACGTCGTCGTAAATGGCGGAACGCCTCCCGGCAGGCTCGTGATCAATGTCGAGCCAGAGCTTCTCGTCCGGGGAAGCGGGCGGAAGAGCCCAATTCTTCTTCGATGCGCAGGAGCTGATTGTATTTGGCAACGCGATCCGAGCGCGAAGCCGAGCCGGTCTTGATCTGGTCGGTGCCCATCGCCACGACGAAATCGGCGATAAAAGTATCTTCGGTCTCACCCGAACGGTGCGACACGATGCAGGCGTAGCCCGCCTTGCGCGCCATCTCGATGGCCTCGATTGTTTCCATGACGCTCCCGATTTGATTCAGCTTGATGAGAATGGCATTGCCCGCTTTCTCGGCGATCCCGCGCGCCAATCGTTGTGTGTTTGTCACGAAGAGATCGTCGCCAACCAACTGAACTTCTCGCCCGAGCTCCTTCGTCAGCAGCTTCCAGCCTTCCCAATCATCCTCAGCAAGCCCGTCTTCAATCGAGACGATGGGATATTGCCGCACCCAGTTCTCCCAGAAGCGGACCATCTCTTCGGATGACCTTGCCGACTGATCGGATTTCCTGAACACGTATTTGCGGCTCGCGCGGTCGTAGAACTCGCTTGACGCCGGATCGAGCGCGATCGCGATCTGCTCGCCCGGCTTGTAGCCCGCCGCGGTGATGGCTTCCAAAACGCGCTCCAGGGCCTCTTCGTTCGATTTCAGATTTGGCGCGAAGCCGCCCTCATCGCCGACGGCTGTCGAATAGCCGTTCTTCTTCAGGACAGCCTTCAAGTGATGAAATACCTCCACGCCCCAGCGCAGCGCCTCGCGAAAACTCGGCGCGCCGACGGGCATCACCATGAATTCCTGGACGTCCACGGAATTGTCGGCGTGGGCGCCGCCGTTCAGGATGTTCATCATCGGCACCGGAAGCGTGTTCGCGCCGCGCTTCGTCAACTTCGCGAGATATTCGTAAAGCGGCTGTCCATTTTGCGCCGCCGCCGCGCGTGCCGCCGCCATCGAAACGGCGAGGATAGCGTTTGCCCCCAACTTCGCTTTGTTTGGCGTGCCGTCGGCTTCAATCATCCGCCGGTCGAGCGCCTTTTGATCCGCGGCATCGAGCCCGGCAACGGCCTTGGCGATCCCGTGATTCACGTGCTCGACGGCTTTCAGCACGCCTTTGCCCAGATAGCGCGATTTGTCACCATCGCGCAGCTCCAAGGCTTCATGCTCCCCCGTCGACGCGCCCGAAGGAACGGCCGCGCGACCCCGCGCCCCGCCTGCAAGGATGACGTCGGCTTCCACTGTCGGATTTCCTCGGGAGTCCAGGACTTCCCGCCCGTGAACGCGGACGATTGCTGCGTCAGTCTTGGCGGCTGCCTTGTGTCGAGCAGACTTGGCAGTCTCGCGCCTCGCGGCCTTCGATCTTTTCTGTGCGTGCTTTGCCATCTCAGCCTCTCAGTGGGTGGTGGGATTGGGTTTGTAGCGGCGCGGACGCGTACCGGGAAGGATATCCCGCACGATCGGCATCATATTCTTCAACGATCTCGGCGAATCGGGATTCGAATCGGAGCGCCATCCGCGGATCTTATTGTTCCGGTTCTTCGATCATTGATTCTTCGCGGACGACAACCGTGATCCCGTTCTCGGTGACATGGTAACGCGAGCGGTCGGCGGCGAGGTCGTAACCGATCACCGTGCCTTCGGGCAAGTTCACGTGGCGGTCGATGATCGCCCGCCGGATTCGGGAACGACGGCCGATATTGACGTGGTTAAAGATGATGGATTCTTCCACTTCGCAATAACTGTTCACCCGCACATCTAGGCCCAGCACCGAAGTTTTCACCTTCCCGCCGGAGATGATCGAGCCGCCTGAAACAATCGAATCCAGCGCCGCGCCCATCCGATCGGGGTCCGCGAACACGAATTTCGCCGGGGGGTATTGTTGCTGCCAGGTCTGCAGCGGCCAGCTCTTGTCGTAGAGGTTGAACACGGGACTCACCGAGACCAGGTCCAGATTCGCTTCGTGATACGCCTCGATGGTTCCCACGTCGCGCCAGTACGGGACTTCTTTCTTGTTCTCGTCGCGGAAATTATGCGCGTACACGCGATATTTGCTGATGATCTTCGGAAGGATGTTATGCCCGAAGTCGTGCGACGAGTTGGGGTCTTCGGCGTCCGCGATCAGAATCGGTACGAGCAACTGCCGATTGAAGAGATACACGCCCATCGAGGCGTTGACCTTGTCGGGATGGATTGGCGACGCCTTCGGTTTCGCCGGTTTTTCCTCGAACCCGACGATGCGCCAATTCGCATCCGTTTCGAGCACGCCGAATTGTCTCGCCGCGGTGGCGATGTCATATTCGACGGTGGCGACGCTCACATCGGCTCCCGACTCGATGTGTTGATCGAGCATTCGCTGGTAATTCATTTTGTAAATGTGGTCCCCGGAGAGGATGAATACGTAGCTCGATTGTTCGCTGCCGATCGAGTAGATGTTCTGGTAAACCGCGTCGGCCGTGCCCTGATACCAGTGCGTCGAAACGCGCATCTGCGGCGGCAGCACTTCGATGAACTCGCCGTGGCCCATCAGCACCGACCAGCCGCGGCGAATGTGCCGGTTCAGGCTCAGCGCCTTGTATTGCGTCAGGACGAACACGCGCCGGAGACTGCTGTTCAGGCAATTCGACAGCGTGACATCGATGATGCGATAGACCCCGCCGAAGGGAACTGCCGGCTTGGCCCGGTCTCGCGTGAGCGGCCACAGGCGTTCGCCCTGTCCACCCGCCAGCAAAACGCCGATCGCATTTCTCATGCTGGACATCGGAAGGCTCCCGACCTGGCCTCTTTGCAAAGAGGCCATTCTAACAGCAAGCTCCCGATCATCCCAGATGCTCGAATCCTCGCCACACAAGCGGGCCCGAAAATAGATGCCCCGGCATTCGCACGGCCGCCACCGGAAATCCGCGGCCGTCGCCTATTTACTAAATTAATTGCTTGACTTCCCGTGAGTGCTCCGATAGAAGAAGCAAGCAATTGCCGGTTCGGGGCGGACCGGTTACACTGGGGGTACTCCGACAAGGCAATATGTGCCATACCACACGAGACAGGAACGGGGGTGAATACGCGTGGCAGAAGTTGTAATTCAAGAGGGCGAATCTTTGGAAAACGCTCTTCGCCGCTTCAAGCGCAAGGTCCAATCCGAGGACATCATCAAGGAGATCAAGAAGCACAGTTACTACATGAAGCCCGGTGAAAGACGTCGCGCCAAAGAAGCCCTCTCGCGTAAACGCCTCCGTAAGAAGCAAAGACGTGAGCAGGACTAGGCGACCGAGTCGATTTCGCCACTCCGGGCAACTTCGTGACACCCGACCAATGGGAACCGCAGGGGTCCCCAGCGAATCCCCTATCGTCCGGCCTCGCTCCCGCTCTCTGCCCGTCCTGTCCCAGCCAGGCCACGGAGCGGAGAATGGAATACCACGATAGGGTCCTGAAGTGCGCCGAATGCGGTGCGGAGTTCGTCTTCACCGCCGGCGAGCAGATGTTTTTTGCCGACAAGGGTTTTAAGAATGAGCCCAAGCGGTGCAAGGCCTGCAAAGCCAGTCGGGCACAAAGCGCGAGCTCGGGCGGAAATTTCCAGCGGGTCGAAACCAAGACCGTCTGTTCGCAATGCGGTAAGGAAACCACCGTTCCTTTCAAGCCCACTCAGGGACGCCCGGTTTACTGCCGCGAATGTTTTCAGCAGCGGCGGTCCATGGGTGCATCGAACGCCACCGCCTAGCCGAAACGCTCGTAGCTAACTCGCGAGGGCGCCGGCGCACGCAGTGAGCGTCAAAATCCGGTGGGAGATTCCCGGCTCACTCCCGCTTGTTTGCGACAGCCAAAGGCCCTTCCTCTTTCGGGGAAGGGCCTCTCTTTTTTGGCGACAGTTTCTCGGGGCACAGGCGCTCCTGACTGTGTCCAGTGGCGCTGCACCACTACAAGGTTCACGCCGCCTGCGCAGCTCGCGCCGGCGCAATCTCACGAAACGCCGCCAGAAACGTCTCCATTTCCGGGCGGGTGCCGATCGTCACCCGTAGCCAGGTGCCCATCGACGGAAATTTCCTCCCCACGAAAATGTTCCGGGCCTGAAATTTCTCGATAACGGGCTGGACGTCGCCGTCGAGATCGATCATCACGAAATTTGCTTCTGATGGAAGCGTGCGCCTCCCTTCCTTCGCGAGCTGGTCGCACAACCACTGACGTGTCTCGAGGATTCGCTCCCGGCATTCTGCGATGTGGTTCGAATCTCCCAGGCTTGCCAGCGCGGCTGCCACTACCGCTGCGTTGGCATTGGCGTACGTCAAATACTCCGACAGCACTTGAATTGCGTTCCGCGTGCCGATCGCGTAGCCCAGACGCATCCCCGCCAGGCCATACACCTTCGAAAAGGTCCGCACAACCATGACGTTCGGATAGCGCCCGAACCAGCCGATCGCGCTTCCGTTGCTCTGGCCGTCGATAAAGTGAAAATAAGCCTCGTCAATCAGGATTGTGGTCGTCGCCGGCACACGCTGGCAGAACGTTCCCAGCTCTTCTTTCGTGACGGTCGTCCCCGTCGGGTTATTTGGATTGCACACATACACGACGCCGGTGTGCGACGTGCACGCCGCTGCCATCCGCGTCAGGTCATGGCGGTAATCAGCCGTGAGCGGAATCTTCACCGTGTCCGCGTCCAGGGCGTGCGCGTATGACAGCACCGTCTCGTAAGTGGGCTCAGCGGCCACCGCATTCTTCGTCGGCCCCAGAAACGCCTGGTCGCTCGCCCGCAGGATTTCGGTTGAGCCGCAGCCGAGCGCCACGTTCTCGGGTTCGACGCCATGCATCTTTGCGATCGCCTTCTTCAAACTCTCCGCCGCATCATCCGGATAGCGCGCCGCAATTCGCCCCGACTGGTTGATTGCCTCGAACGCTTGGGGGCAGGGCCCGTAGGGATTTTCGTTCGAGTCGAGCCGGATCGCGTTGTCGGGCCTGGTAGCTCGCTTCCTGGTTACAGCCGCGGGCGAGCAGAGCGCGGCGAGCTTTGGCCCCGCCACGGCGAGAGCGAGGGTCCCTCCGATATTCCGGCCAAACTGACGGCGGGACAGTGCGAATGCGGGCATGGACCACCTCCAAGGAATTCTCTCGCCGAAATTATCTGCTGGTGGATTCCTGCGTGCAAGCCGAATGGTGCGCAGTCCCCTGGCTGGATGGAGAGAGCCGCATGCCTGCCTGCCCGGCCGGCAGCGCCTTCCTTCCTTGTCATTCAAAGCGCGGCGAAGAATCTCTCCTGCTCGAACGCAGCAGGTGACGCATACATTGTCTCCAAGGTATGCGATAGTGGCTTTTGTTGAGCCGAACGTTGGCCCGCCGGCATCTCAACGGGAGGAGCTATGGCGAACGACAAATCCCTCAAATCCCTCCGCCAGCATCTCGCGAATCTGCTTTCGGGCAAAGACGCGCACCTCGATCTGAAGCAGGCGATTGCCGGGTTGCCCCCGAACCTTCGAGGCGCAAAACCTGCCGGCGCCCCGCACTCCGCTTGGGAATTGCTCGAGCATATCCGCATCGCCCAATGGGACATCCTCGAGTTCTCGCATAACCCGAAACACGTCTCGCCCGATTGGCCCGCAGGCTACTGGCCGAAAAGCGCAGCGCCGCCGAGCGCAGCAGCTTGGGACAAGAGCGTCAAGGCGGTTGAGCGTGACCTCGATGCCATGAAGAAGCTGGTCCTGAATCCCAAGACCGATCTCTTCGCGAAAATTCCCCATGGCAGCGGTCAGACCATCCTTCGCGAGGCGTTTCTCATCGCCGATCACAACGCCTACCACGTCGGCCAAATCGTTCTTCTCCGCCGGCTCCTCGGCGCCTGGAACAACAGTTAACCTCTAACCGGACGCTGAAAAAGTACTTTCTCCGTCATCTCCGGTCGTGTCTTCTCGGGCGGTGTTGGCTCGTCTGCACTCTATCTCACCCTGTACTTAAGAGCAGTATTTAGAGATTCGGTTACAAGCGGCCAAGATTCGCACGGTCGGCCAGGACCGCGGGTTAAATTTGTTCACAGCGGTTGCAACCGGGGGAGGTATCATGCGCAAACTACTCGTCAGTGCCATGTTTCTCGTTTTAGCTGCCACACTCGCGTTCGCAATTCCTCAGCAGGATCGGGATGATCGACGCAATGACGACGACCACCACGATAACGGACGCCATGAAGGCTGGGAAAAGCACGGCGACCATGATCGGGATCATGACAGAGACGATCATCACGACCGCGATTCGGATGATCATAGTCACTGGGATTACGACCATGATCGCGCCTATCCCGGCCGGCCCTTTCCCCATGGTCACTACGCCGACGTCAGGCATGTGGTCGTGTTCCGAACAATCGATTACCGTACTCGCCGAGTGGTTCTGGAAAACTCAACGTGGGTCGTGGCTCCTTACGATATCGACCATTGCCGTGATTGGCGCTGGGATCGCGACCCCGTTTATGTTTACGACGATGACCACCACCCCGGTTGGTATTTGTTCTTCAATGCTCGAGCGGGACGCTACGTCCACGTCGAGTATTTCGGTGGACGCTAAAGTCGGCCCGGTTTGGCTTGCGAAACGGAACGTTGGGTTGCTGTGTGGGCGATGATCGCGCCGGGCTTGCTACGTTAATCCCCAGCCCACCATCGTCATTGCGAGGAGCAACAATAGCACCCCGAGGCTCGCCAAGCTCAGAATCCTTCCGTGCCCCAGCAGTGAGTCGCGCGTCTCGGCATTGACGCACAGCAGTATCACCACGAAGACCACCACGCCCCACGCCAGTATTGCTGGAAGGCCGGGATGCCTCCCGATGGCCGTCAGGAAGGTTTGAGGCGGCTGACCCGCTGGCACCCACCACGGAATCGCCGGGGCAACTCCCGCCAGGAGCGCGAAGGCCAGAAGCTTGCGGGTTACCCAACCCCTGATCTTCGGCTTGGATCCGCGCCGAACGAAATAATCCCAAGCCAGAATCCCCAGGGCCAGCGGTACCCACCCGTATAGAGAACCCTTCTCATCCAGCCACATCCACGCGCGAAAGAACAGTCGGGCCTGGTGCCCGCCGGCCAGACGCGGCAACAGAAACCACGCCACCAGCGAATTCGCGCTGACAGCCACCATCAGCGTGCTCAAACCCATCAACTGGAGCCAGTGCCGGGTGGGTGCGTGCCCGCACTGCGCGCACGCCCGCTGTTTCGGCGCGAAGTTCAGGCCACAAGTCTCGCAGAACAATTTTTCTCTCCGTCAATGTGGGCCGCCAGCCCACCTTAGCCCAGCTTACTCCGGGCGAGACCGCGCAGACTACTGTCCTTCCGGGCAGAATTAGGGAGGGTCAGTCCACCCGCGCTCCCGCCGGGGAAATTCGCCATGCGGGAAATCAACCCGTATAATAGAAAGGTTGAACGGGGAAAAATCATGAGTCGTGCACAAGCCACCGTTGAAACTGCGAGGGCGACCGACGAGCAGCGCGAGCAGGTTTTTGACGCATTTCGCCGCTGGGGTTATCTCCAGGCGAACCTCGACCCGCTCGGTGATCTCAAACCTGAGCCCGTTCCCGAACTCGATCTCTCCGGCGAAGCAGCCGAAGCGGCGCGTCGTGTTTATTGCCGGACGATCGGCGCCGAATTCATGCACATCGTCGACCTCGAACGCCGCCAGTGGATTCAGGAGCGTCTCGAAGCGGACGCTCCCGCGCCGGATCGCGCGCGCATTCTCGAACGCTTGGTTCGCGCCGAAGTCTTCGAGCAGGTCTTGCAGACGCGTTATCTCGGTACAAAGCGCTATTCGCTCGAAGGCAATGCGACGCTGATCCCGCTCCTCGATTCGATTCTCGAAGCTGCCGCCGAACAACACGCCGAAGAAGCAGTCCTTGCGATGAGCCATCGCGGCCGGCTCAATGTCATGCTGCACATCGTGGGCCGCTCCGCCGCGGATATCTTCGCCCGCTTCGAGGACGTGGATCCGCGCAGCGTCCTGGGCGGCGGCGACGTGAAATACCATCTCGGCGCGACCGGGCAATATCCGACTTCGAGCGGCCGCGAACTCAATATTCACCTCGTCTCGAATCCGAGCCATCTCGAAGCAGTCGATCCGGTCGCGCTCGGCCGCGTGCGCGCCAAACAGACGCGCCGCGGCGAGGACGGTCGCCGCCAGGTCATCCCGATTCTGATGCACGGCGACGCCGCTTTCGCCGGCCAAGGCATCTGGGCGGAGACGCTGATTCTTGCCGGACTCGAAGGATTCACCGTCGGCGGCTCGATTCACATCATCGTCAACAACCTGATCGGCTTTACGACGGTGCCGCAGGAGTACAACTCCTCGAAGTTTTCTTCGGATCTTGCGAAGCGCTTGCCGGTACCGATCTTCCACGTAAATGCTGAAGATCCTGACGCGGTCGTTCGTGTCGGGCGTCTTGCGCTCCATTATCGCTACACCTTTGGCTCACCGGTCATCATCGATCTGATCGGCTATCGCCGCCACGGCCACAGTGAGGTGGACGATCCCACAATCACCCAGCCGCTGCGCTATCGCAAGATTCAGGCGCACGCCCCGGCATGGCAAATTTATGCGCAGCAAATCGCCGCCGACGCGGCCCCGATCGCGGACCGTGTCCGCGCAGAGCTCGATGCCGCTCAGAAGCAAGCCGAAGAGCTCGAAAAAAATCCGACCATGCGCACGCTGCCTCCGTATTGGGATTGCTACCGCGGCGGGCGTTACACCTCGTCTTGCGAAGTCGATACCGGCCTTGCGCTCGCCGAACTCGGCGCCATTACCGATGTTCTTTCTTCTTATCCCGCCGGCTTCCATATCCATCCGAAGGTGAAGAAGCTCCTCGAGCAGCGCGCCGAGATGGGACACGGCAAGCGTCCCGTGGATTTCGGCATGGCCGAAGCGCTCGCTTTCGGCTCCCTCCTGCGGCAGGGAATTCCCGTGCGCCTGAGCGGCCAGGACTCGCGCCGCGGTACCTTCAATCAGCGGCACGCCGCGCTGATCGATACCGAGACAGAAGCAGAATACGTCCCGCTCGAGCATGTTGCCGCCAGGCAGCCGCGCTTCGAAGCGTACAATTCGACGCTGTCCGAGGCCTCGATCATGGGCTTCGAGTACGGCTACAGCCGCGATTATCCCGAGACTCTCACTTTGTGGGAGGCGCAGTTCGGCGATTTTGCCAACGGCGCGCAGATCATCATCGATCAATTCGTCGCCGCAGGCGAAGACAAGTGGAATCTTCTCTCCGGATTAGTCCTGCTGTTGCCGCATGGCTACGAAGGACAAGGTCCCGAACATTCGAGCGCGCGCATTGAGCGCTTCTTGCAGCTCGCGGCGCGCGACAACTTCCAGATCTGCCAGCCCTCGACTGCGGCCCAGTATTTTCATCTTCTTCGCCGGCAGGCCCTGCGCAACTGGCGCAAGCCGCTCGTCGTCTTCACGCCGAAAAGCATGTTGCGAAATCCGGCGGCCTCCTCGCCAATAGCCGATTTTTCGTTGAAGCGTTTTCTGCCGGTAATCCCCGATCGCGCCGCCAAGGACGCAGCCCGTGTGCTTCTCTGCACCGGAAAAATTGGCCACGAGCTCGACGCCGAGCGCAAGCGCCGCAAGGATACTTCGACCGCCATCGTTTTTCTCGAGCAGCTCTATCCCTTCTCGGAGGCCGACCTGACCGCAGAAATCGAGCGGCACTCCTCGGCGCGCGAGTTTGTCTGGGTCCAGGAAGAGCCCGCGAACATGGGCGCTCTGGCTTTTCTTTTGCCGCGCCTCGAACGGATCGCCCGTGGCAAACCGGTGCGCTCCATCAAGCGTTCGGCCAGCTCGAGTCCTGCGACAGGTTCCGCAAAAGCCCACGAGGTCGAGCAGAAAGCGTTGCTGAGCGTTGCCTTCGCTCGTCCCGCCAAAGCCTAGCCACCGGCGCGGCGTCCGTGGAACAACTGTGGCGCGGCGCACGGTATAAGGAACGTGGAGCGTAGCGGCACGCCATGCTCTGCCTGTACCGCATGGTACAGGGCTCTGCCCGGGTTGGCTAATCTCGCGGGTTTGAATTGGGATTTTGCGGAGGCTCCGCGCGCAACCAGATCTCCGGCGTTACCAGGGCTCCTGCGTCCGCCGTCCGTACCCTCCGAAATACCATCGCACCGAAATTGTGTTGTTGAGGCCGAGCGGGGAGTTCGGTCCTGCGTCCGTCGGCCCCAGGGAATGGCTGAACTTGCCGAAGGAAGTTACGGTGTGGCCGGTAAGTCGCAGCTCGAAGTTTTTCGGCAACTCAATTCCGACGCCGAGGACCCTTTCCAGCGCCAGCGGCTGCATCGAATACGTGTAACTGATCTGTGGGATATTTTTCCCGAACCACGCCCGCGGCTCGAAAAAAGCAAATACATGTTTCAGCGGCGTGCGCCCGAACGGTTGAAACTCTACGTAACCGCCCATCACGTAACGCGCAAACGCGGTGCACCTCGGACCCATCTGGTTGCAGCGCCCGAGGTCCGGCTCGTTATGAGGAGGCGCGATTGCAAACTCCGCATAGCCTCGCAGCCAGTCTTTGGGAAAGAAAAGACGCTCCGAAGTCGCAAAGGCCGCGCGAGGCTGCTCGACCTTCTGGGATGAAGAAGTCTGAGCGGCGGCCTGGCCCGCCGAGCACAGCAAACCAAGAGCGAGCAATTCCAGTGTAAATGCTGCGAGGTATTCGAGACGCGACCTACAACGATCTGCAGCCATGCGCGATCCTCCTTAAAACCACGGGGGTTTGTCGGGAGGCGCTCCGATCGGGCCGGCCGCCGACCCGTTACAACGGGGCCGATTTCTTCGTCCTGGCTTAGCCTATTTCACTCTCGCAATCCAATCACGAGCCTAATGTGCGGTCGAGTTTTCAACAAAGCACCAATGCACGAATTGGGGTGTGAAGCGAGTCACGACAGCGGCCGGGATGTCCTTTTCTTCGACATGGTGAAAATCGAAACGAATTTCCCCGTCCGGTTCGACCGTGCCGGTCAAAAAGCCGTAGACATTCGTCTCCGCCGCTTTAGCGTCTTTCCAATTCTCCGGCAACGGATAGCGCACCGCGCCGGCGGTGCCGACGATCCAGCCCGGCAGAATGCCGCCATTCGCGCGCCAGTATTCGGTATTGAAGATGTTCTCCATGAAAAAGTGCGAATGGCTGCCGAGCACGTACACGTGCTTCCGCGCTTTGTTTTGCGCTTCGAGCAGGTCCTTGTAGACCTGACGCCCGCTCTCCGTGCCTTGCGCCGATTCGTTCATGCTGTGCCCGGCGGAGATGCTGTCGGGGAGAGCCCGATGCATCCCGAGCACGATGGCGTGAACCTCGGCATTCGATTCGTCGGCGCGCAACACTTTTTCAAACCATTTCACCTGGGCTTCATCGAATTGGTCGGACGAGCCATTGTCCAGGGTCACGAAGTCCACGCCGTTTTCGATCCAGTGATAGTAGGCCTTCAACCGGTGGTCTTTCGCATTGTCGCGAAGCCGCTGTGCGCGCAGCGCCGGGGCATCCAGCCAGTCGGCGAATTGCTCGATGTAGTCGTCGTGCGTATGCGGCGGAACCAGTTCGTGGTTTCCGATGCTGAGATAGACGGGAACACCGCCGAACGGCGCGATCTGATTCTGAATGAAATCGTCCCACTCGATCGCATCGTACTCGCTGATGCTCATCGGCTTGGCCAGGTGTTCCGGTTCGTGCTGCATGTCTTCGTCGAAATCGGACCCTTTCCGGAAATCGCCGAGGTGCCAGTAGAACGAAGGCTGCTGGGCGATCGCTCCCGCCGCGATTCCGGGCATCACCACGTCGCCGCAATTCCGCGAATCGCCCGAAACTGCGAACCGCCACGTGTTGGCGTTTTGCCCGGGCGCTTTTCCACTCGCTGCTCCCCACAGTGCAAGCGCAAGAATTGCCCGCAGAATCCACGAACCGCGTTGCACGAATCCTCCCAAGAATTTCGAATCGAGATTAGGACCAACACGCACAGGTGTGCTTCTCGACGGCGGCCATTCTCTCTCGACACGCTTCGCGAGGCAATCGCGAATTCGCTCGCGCTACGCTGGCCGGAAGACCACACCCGGATCATTCCGAAGCGGCGCCCTTCCACTTTCGCGTTACCGAATAGGTGACACATGCTCCCGCGCGGCTGTCATGCTCAGCGAAGTGCGCCTTTTGCACTCCGGATGCCTTTGCGGAGCGTCTCTCGGTAAGAAATGGGCTTCTTCCGACGATGCGAAAGACCTTCCGGTTTGCGCTGATTTGAGGTTAAATCCCTGGCGCCTGGGATTTTGGGCAGACGGCAACTTTTGGCTGGAGCCACACGATGAAGATCCAACCTTTCGAGCTGGAGCGCTGGCAATCCATTTGGGAGCACAAGGTCGAGCTCAACATCTCCGAAAGTGGCGTTGAGCCGCTGCGGGTCGAAGAGCTGGTGGACGACCCGGAAATCCTGCGGCGCATCCTCAAGGTGCGGCTCGGCTACCCGCAAACGAACGGCAGCGAGGGATTGCGTTCGCGGATCGCGGAGCTCTACCCCGGCGCTCGCGCGGAAAACGTCCTGCTGACCTGCGGCAGCGCCGAAGCCAATTTCCTTTGCACCTGGGCGCTGCTCGAGCCCGGCGACGAAGTGGTTTTCATGGAGCCCAACTATTTGCAGATCGCCGGATTGGTCGAGGCTTTCGGCGGGACAGTAAAGCCGCTCTGGCTCAAAGAAGAATTGCAGTGGGCGCCGGATCTAGACGACCTCGCGCGACTCGTCACCACTAAGACCCGATTCATCGCCATCTGCAATCCGAATAATCCCACCGGCGCGATTCTGAGTGCGAAGGCCATGGACGCGGTCGTGGCCGCTGCTTCTCGCGTGGGTGCATGGATCGTGACCGACGAGGTGTACCGCGGCGCTGAGCTTGATGGCCAAATGACGCCCAGCTTCTGGGGAAAATATGACCGGGTGCTCGCAACGGGCGGTCTCTCAAAGGCTTTCGGCTTGGCGGGATTGCGCACGGGCTGGGTCGTCGGTCCCGCAGAAATGATCGAGCGGCTGTGGAGTTATCACGACTACGCGAGCATGGCCCCTGCAATGCTGACGGACCATCTGGCGTCGCTGGCACTCGAGCCCGCGCGCCGCAGTCGCCTGCTCGAACGGACACGCAACATTCTGCTGAAAAATTACCCCGTCCTCCGCGATTGGGCGAAGCGCCACGCCGGTTTGATCACGCACATCCCTCCTAGGGCCGGCGCAATTGCCTGGTTTGGCGTGCGTGGCGGCCGGGACACCGCCGCAATGGCCGAAGAGCTGCGCGTTCGCAAAGGTGTGCTGCTCGTTCCCGGTGAGCAGTTGGGAATGGGATCCTACTTCCGAATCGGATTCGGCGGCGATGCAGGGACACTCGAGCGTGCGCTCGCGCGTGTGGACGAAGTTCTGGCGCGCGCTGTCAGCGCATGACGCGCTTCCTCGTCGCCCCTGCTATCCCCTGCTTCCGGCGCCGCTACATGCCCTCGGTAAAAGGAGGCGACCAAATGCTCCGTCGATTCTTCATTTTCTTTGCCATTGTTATCGGAGTCCTTCCCGCCACACCGCAGGCGCCCAAGCAACTCGCCGTCCGCGCCGGAAAGCTTATCGATGGAAAACGGGACCAGCCGCTCGCGAACGTTCTGATCTTGGTCGAAGGAGCGAAGATCGCTTCGATCACGCCTGGCGGCGCCGCGCCTCCCGGCGCCGAGATCGTCGATCTTTCAAAATACACGGTGCTCCCCGGTTTCATTGACGCCCATACGCATGTTCTTCTCCAGGGCGACATCACCGCGGCCGATTACGACCAGCAGTTGCTGAAGGAATCGATTCCCTACCGCGCGATTCTTGCGGCGCGCAATGCACGCATCGCCCTCGAGCACGGATTTACGACGCTTCGGGATCTCGAAACGGAAGGGGCGATGTATGCCGACGTGGATCTGAAAATGGCGATCGCGCGCGGAGAGGTGCCCGGGCCGCGGATGTTTGTTTCGACGCGCGCGATGGCGCCGACGGGAATGTATCCGCTTCTAGGATATTCCTGGGAGCTCGAGCTGCCGCATGGCGTCCAGGTGGTGGACGGCGTTGAAAACGCCCGTCTCGCCGTCCGCGAACAGATCGCTCATGGCGCCGACTGGATCAAGTATTACTCCGACCGGCAGTATTACTATGGCGCCGACGGCATCTTGCACAGTTGGGTGAATTTCACGGACGACGAAGCGCGCGCCATTGTCGAAGAAGCCCATCGCCTCGGGCATCGCGTTGCCGCGCACTCGATCGGCTCAGACGGAATCGCGGCCTCCCTCCGCGCCGGCGTGGACTCCATTGAGCATGGAGATGGCTTCACCGATGCGCTGCTCGATGAGGCCGTCAAGAAGGGCGTGTATTGGGTGCCGACAATCGTCGTTGGCGCCTATGTCGCTCCGGGACGCGGCGGGAATTGGGTGCGCATGGTGGACACTGAAAAGGCCGCATTCGGCCGCGGGCTTCAGAAAGGCGTGAAGATCGTCTTCGGTACCGATGCGGGCGGGTTTTCCTGGACCGAGCTCAACGAGGCGCGCGAGTTTCGCTACTACGTTGACTATGGCATGAGCCCGATGCAGGCGATTCGCACGGCTACCTCGAATGCGGCCGAGTTGCTCGGTTGGACCGACCGCCTCGGCGCCATCGAACCCGGCAAGCTCGCGGATCTCGTGGCCGTGGCGGGCGACCCTCTTACGGACATCACCGAGCTCGAACGCGTCCAATTCGTGATGAAAGAAGGCGTGGTTTACAAGGATCTGCGCAAGTAATCGCGAATGACACCGCCCTCGAGTGACTCGAGCGCGTGTTGATGATCCAACTCGCTCGCAAACTCCGCACCCTCGACTACTTCACCCTCGGCTTCGGCACGATGGTAGGAGTGGGCTGGCTCGTCTTGATGGACGACTGGCTGTCGCGCGGTGGTCCTCTCGGCGCAATTCTCGGCTTCGCAATCGGCGGCGCGGCGCTCCTGCCGATCGGATATGTCTATGCGCGCCTTGTTGCGGCGCTTCCGGAAGCCGGCAGCGAGATCGCCTACACCCGGGAAGTCTTCGGCCGCGAAACCAGCTTCGCCACCGGCTGGATGATGATGCTTGCCTATTTGATCGTGTGCCCCTGGGAAGCGGTCGCTATCAGCAAGATGGCGGCCTACATTTTCCCCACGCTCAATTCGGCGGAGCTGTATCGCGTGGCCGGTTTTCCGGTTTATCTCCCGCAGCTCGCCATCGGCCTGGGTCTCACCGCGCTCATTACGGCTGCCAATTACCGCGGCATTCGCTTGAGCGCTTCCTTCCAAAACTGGATGACGTTTGGCCTGCTCTCCTTGTTCGTCGTGTTCGTCTCATTGGGATTTGCGAAAGGAACGCCGCGGAATCTGACGCCGCTTTTCAGCCATAGCGGCCCAGTGTCCTTCTTGCTCGTCCTCCAGATTGTTCCCTATTACATGACCGGTTTTGAATCGGCGCCGAAATGCGCCGAAGAATCTATTCCCGGCTTCCCCGCGAGAGGATTTTTCAAAGCAATCTTGTGGGCGATTCTGGCGGGGATCTTCTTCTACGTTTCGATCATCGCTGTGGTGGCCTACGTCGCTCCCTGGCAAACGCTCACCTCCACCAGCTTCGCTACCGCGGTGGCCTTCGAACGCGCATTCGGCGCTCGCTGGATTGTGGACCTCATCATCGCTGCGGCGCTGCTTTCGCTGCTGAAAATCTTCAACGGGAACTTCATTGCGGCCAGCCGGCTGCTTTTCGCCTTAGGCCGCGGAGGGCTCGTGGATCCGCGTTTCGGCCGAATTCACGGAACAAACCAGACGCCTTCTGGCGCAGTTCTGTCGCTCGGCTTGTTGACCGGCGCGGCCACTCTGCTGGGCCAGTCCGTCCTGGTTCCCATCACCGAGGTGGGCTCTCTCGCCTCGGCGGTCGGATGGCTGGCGGCTTGCGCCTCTTATATGCGTCTGGGTGCGCCGGGCCGGGAGAGAGTTGTAGCCGCTGTGGGCGCGTTCATTGCATTGGCGCTGCTTTTGATGAAGGTGCTGCCGTTTGTTCCCGGCCATTTCAGTGCTTATGAATACATCGCGCTGTCCCTCTGGGTGCTCATGGGTGCGGCTTTGCGGCGAAGCGGCCAAGTTCGCGCAGTCGCGAAGGAAATCGCTGGATAAGAAGCTCGCGTTCTCAGGCGAGCGTGCTGCGCCAGACGCGTTGGCCCTTATCCTTTCGCGCCGATTTGCGCGAATCTTTCCTTGCGTGACTCCCGCACATCCTATAATTCCCTCATGGCCAGAGGATGGGAAAGTAAAGCCGTCGAAGGACAGATCGAGCTTTCAGGCAATGAACAATCAGAGGGAAGAAGACAGTTGACTCCCGCTCAGATGGAAAATCAGCGCAAGAAACAAATTCTCTTGCTGTCGCGGACGCAAGTCGTCCGGCAAATTGAGACGAGCCGCAATGAGCGTTACACCGAGCAACTCAACCGCGCGCTCGCGGACATAGACGCCCAACTCGCGGAGCTCGATCCCGCCGGCTAGCAGCCCATTGGCGATCTCAGAAATTCTCGATCACCCACGCATTGCTGTTGTACGTCGACACCGTAAAGGCGAGATTCTTGCCGTCCGGTGAGGCAAGCGGCGTCCCCAGAGTGCTCGTAGTCGCCCACAATTCGGAGATCGCGCCGTCTGAGTTTACTCGAAACACTGCGGATCCTCGCAGCGAGGAGCCCGTCACGTACCAACCCTTCCCATCGGCTGACCGGCTTATGCCCGAGAGGTTCTCCGAGCGGCCAGCGGCTATCGAGCGCGCCGATCCGCTTTCCAGTTCAACAAGCAGAATACGGTCTTTCCGTTCATCAAGATTCACGATCGCTACACTCGAACCATCGGGCGACAGATCCCAGGCGGGTGACTCCGTCGGATCAGTGGCGAGCCTTAGCCGTTCGCCCGCTCTGCCTCGGAGAGTATCGAAAGCACTGAACACCAGTTCTCCGTTGGCGTTGTCATGCTCGCTGAGCACACACGCTGAGTGTCCGAGCGCGCATCGAATTGCAGCTCTGTGGCTTGCTTCGAGCACAAACTCCGGGGCTCCTCCCGAAACCGGCACCCGCAACAGCCGCATCGGTGCCGACGTCCCGCCTCCTTGTGCGACGTAATCCCAGTACAAGACCCACGAAGCGTCTGGGCTGAGCTGCGGCTCGGTCTGCTCACCGGGACCCGAAACGACGTCTTGCGCGTTTCGCTCTTGTAAGCGCTGCCGGAAGACGTTCCAGTTTCCGTTGCGGTCGGAATAGAAAAAGATCGCTTGGCCGTCGGGTGTCCAAGCCGAGGGCACATTGTTTCGCCCCTCAAGCGTGAATCGCCGTGGCGTTGCTAAGCCGCCTTTGGCGTCGAGTCCTGCCACGTATAGGTCCCTCTGGAGTCCAGCGTTGACGAATAGAAGTTGTTTGCCGTCCGCGCTGGCGCTCAGGTCCAACACCGACAAACCAGCCCAGCTAGTGATCCGTCGCGGAGCTCCAGACGCCTTCGCACCCGACGGGTCGACCCGAAGCTCCCACAGGTTCATGTCCTTGTCGTTCGGTGGCGGTTCTTGCATCGAGTAAATGATGCGGCCGTCTGAGGACCAGCAAAAACTGCGCAGCTCTGGGGCAGTAAGGACGGTGCCGCTGATACCTCCTGTCAGCGGCACCGTCTCGAGCAGCGCCTCCGGCTTATCGGCGTTGGAACGGGACTTCAAGTAGGCGACCCGCTTTCCGTCGGGCGACCACTGCACTTGTAGGAAACGGTTTCCCGGTGCGCCCTGGAGCAGCTTTCTCGCATTCTCCCCGTTGGCACCCATGACCCAGATCTCGGATTGCGACCTGCCGCTTACGTAAGCGATTTGTGAGCCATCTGGCGAGACGGAAGCGCGCCCGGCATCGTCCCGGAGCTTGCGCGGGGCGCCGCCAAGAATAGAGATGGCCCAGATACCTGTAGTTTCGCCTGATTCTCCCGGACCGACCGCGGCCAACTTGGTTCCGTCCCGGAACCAGGAAAGGCTTGCTCACCGGAAGCAGAATCCCTCCGGTAGAGGTAGGGAATGTGTCTCTCCGCTCTCGAGCAGGCGAACGAAAACTCCGGTTAAGTCCGCGTACGCCAGGTATCGGCCATTGGGAGAAATGGCCGATGCATAAACCGGATTTTCGGTGGGATTCGCAGTCACGCTTCGCTGCAGCAGCATGCGAGCTTCGGGACGCGCCGATATGGACCGCCGCCACACCACGAATACGGTCGCGAAGGCGCATATAGCAATGGCGGCGATGATGAGCGCTCGTCTTCTGCGCATCCACGTCACGAGTGCCCGGCCGGCGGCAGATTGCACCGCAAGACCTGCTTCGGCCGACTCCATATCTCGTTTCAACCGCTTCAAGTCCGTCCGTAGCTCGCTCGCGCTCTGGTAGCGCCACATGCAGTCCTTTTCCAGCGCCTTTCCGATGATTTCCTCGAGCCTCGGTGGAATGTCGGGATTAAAACGCGTGGGCGGTCCGGGCGCACCATGTAGGATGGCCTCATACATCGACCCATCGGTCTGCCCCGAGAACGCCCGCCGGCCCGTGGACATCTCGTACAAAACCGCGCCGAACGAAAACAGGTCGGTGCGGGCATCCAATTCATCTCCGCGCACCTGCTCCGGCGACATATATCCCAAGGTACCGACCGTCCCGCCGGATTCTGTGACTTTGTCCTCGATGGCCGCCGTGATCGTCGAGCCCTGCGCCGCTGCTGTCGCGCTCGCTCCGTGGGGCAACAGCTTTGCAAGTCCAAAGTCCAGGACTTTGGCCTGCCCGCGAGTAGTCACAAAGATATTTGCCGGCTTGATATCGCGATGGATGATGCCTTTGATGTGTGCGGCCTCAAGAGCGTCGGCGATCTGGATGCCCAATTCGACGAGTTCTTCCTTCGGTAAAGGCCGGCTCGCAATGTGGTGTTTTAGTGTTTTGCCCTCGAGCAGCTCCATGACGATGAAGTGCTGACCTTCGTGTTCGGCGATCTCGTAGATGGTACAGATGTGCGGATGGTTGAGTGCCGCTGCGGCTCGCGCTTCCCGCAAGAAACGGTCGAGGGCTCGCCGGTCGGTCGTCAGCTCGTCGGGCAAGAACTTCAGGGCGACCTGGCGCTTCAGGACCATATCTTCGGCGCGGTACACGACCCCCATGCCACCGCCACCCAGCTTTTCTATGACACGATAATGAGAGACGGTCGCGCCTATCACTCTTGCTCGCCCTCGGCGGGAACCAATGCGGAAATATTAGGTCTGCCGTGAAGGCAAGTCAACGGACCGTGGCAGATCTCGTCGCTTAGCTGATATCGAATTGCTGTACAATCTGGGACCATGCCAAGAGCCGCGCGAGCTGGGATCGCCTTGTTTTTCCTGCTTGCAGTGTTTCCCGCCGGGGCACAGGTTCTGCCGCGGCCCCAAATCGCTTCAGCCGCGGGCAAGCTGGCGCCGGACTTCACGCTGAAGGACCAAGACGGGAAGAGCTTTCGCCTTGCGTCGCAGCGCGGCAAACGCGTGCTCTTGATCTTCTACCGCGGGCACTGGTGACCCTTCTGCACTGGACAACTGCGCGAGTTCGCGCGGCACCGGACCGAGTTTGATTCTCTCAAGACGCGAGTCGTAGCTATAAGTGTTGACGACCGCCAGCACGCGCTTCTCGTCTGGCAGAAAGTGGTGAACCAGCAGTTCACCATCCTGAGCGATCCCGATGCTCAAGTGATTCGGACCTACGGCCTGGTGCATCCCGCCGCTGGGCTAGACGGCGGAGACATCGCGCTGGACACCACTCTGCTCGTGGATGTCGATGGGCGCGAGCGCTGGCGGCGGGTCAGCCAAACCCTCCCCGATCTTCCCACTGTGGAAGAGACTTTGGCGCGTATCCGCGCAACGCGATAAGCCCGCGCAACCGAACTTCAGCTAGATCAGGATCAGCCCTTGACGGATGCCGATTGTAACGGCTTCGGTGCGGCTCGAGGCGTCAAGCTTCGTGAAAATCGAATTGATGTGGAATTTCACGGTATGTTCGGAGATTCCTAATCGCCAGGCGATCTCTTTGTTGCCGAGACCCTCGGCCAGCATCCGCAGCACTTCGATTTCGCGTGGGCTGAGGGATTGCTGCGGCGTGAGGGAAGCGGCGCGCGGACGAGCAGCGGCAGGGGGCAGAAGCGAATCGAAGTCGTTTGGCTGAAGCACGATGAACCCGGCTGCCGCCGCCTCGACCGCCGCGACAATCTCTTCCCCGGTCGCATCGTGCGGCAAGACGGCGCGCATGCCTGCGCGCAGTGCATCGCGCACCCAAGGCGCAGCGGGATGGTCGGCAAGGATCACAACCGCGATTGGACGTTCCTCCTCCGACTCAAATTCCGGAAGGTTCGCGATCGAGTCGTCCTCTGCGCTGGCCTCGGCCAGAACCACATCGGGCTGCGATTCCTGCAAGTGCTGTTTCCAATCACTTGTGCCGGCGATTTCGCTGGCGACAACTTCGAGATTCGGACTTGCCGCGAGAATTGCTTCGAGCCCCTTGCGCAGGATGGCGGATTCGACCGCGATCAGGACGCGGGTCACGCCGCCTCTCCCCAATCCATCCGGCTCTGCTTCAGAAATCGAGAGACATCCTGGCTCGGCACCGCCAGGGCCAGGCCGCCGACGATCATGCTGTTGATGCCGATTAGGCAGCCGCTTGCATCTGCCAGCGGGCCGCCCGAATTTCCTGGAGCAAGTCGCACATCCGCCAGAACCCATTCCAGATCATTTATCCTGGATCTCTTGCGCATGGCGGGTGTGGCGGGCACCACCGGATGCGCGCCGACGGCGTGGATGATCCCCACCGCGACCGCGCCGGTGAAGCCCCAAGGATTTCCGACGGCAATGGCCAACTCGCCGGCGCGCAGGGAATTTGAATCGCGCACGCCGACCGCCGGCAGATTTCCCGAGGGCACTACCAGTGCGGCGAGATCGCGGTCCGGATCGCGCGCCACCACCCGCGCCGGTAGCCGGCTGCCATCCCAGAGCGCCACCTGAAGATCGGCCGCACTCGCAACGTGGGCATTCGTCACGATCAAGCCGCTGGCGTCCCAGATTACCCCGGAGCCGATTCCTTCGCGCTCCCGTCGCACCTCGACGCTCGAACGCCGCAGACGCTCCGCGACCGCCGCGAGTTCATCAGTAAGGCCTGCCGTTGGGAAGTTCATGCGGTGTTTCCCTGTAGAAGACCTATCTTACTCTCTCGGAGCGCTCGGCCACTCGAATCGAGAGTGGCGTGAGTGAGCCGGCGCGCAGCACCGATGTAGCGAGAGTCTTGCCGATCCATTCCGGACCGAGCTTCGCCTGAACATCCGCAATGTCATTCACCGGCGCGCCCTCAAGGCTAACCAGAACATCGCCGATCAGAAGACCGGCCTTATCGGCAGGGCTCTCCGGCTCGACGCTGACCACGATGAGAGCCACATTGCGCGCGAGGTTCAACTTGGCGCGCAGCGCGTCCGGCAAGCGAACAGGCTGCGTTCCAATTCCAAGGTATCCGCGGGCGATGTGCCCTTTTGCGAGGAGTTCGTCGACGACGCGGTCAATGGTCGAAGCGGGAATCGCCAGCGCCATTCCGCGACCCAGCCCAGAGGTATTGACGCCGACGATCGAGCCATCGGCGCTGACCAATGCGCTGCCCGAAAACCCCATGTAGATGGCGGCGTCGAGCCGGATGAATCGGTCAATCTGGCCGCCGCGCCAGGTGCGCCACGCGCCACCGAGCGAACTGATAATCCCGAGGCTCGCGCCGATGCTGTTGCCGCCCGAGCGCCCAACCGCCAGGACCACATGGCCCACGCGGAGAGTGCTCGCATCACCTGTTTCTGCTTTGATTTGCCCGTTGCCTTCGAGTTTCAGCGCGGCGATATCGGTGCTCGGGTCGCGCCCGGCGAGCTTCGCGGGCAGTGTGCGCCCGTCCGGAAATGTCACCGTAATTTCTTCATCGCGCTGAATCGTGTGATTCGTCGCGACTACCACCCCGGGCCTCCAAAGAATTCCGCTCGAGGGCACTCGAGGCCGCGCGTTCACTGCCACCACCGATCGTCCCGCGCGTTCCACCGCTGCCGCCAATCCATTTGAAAACGCCAGCAGCGAACCACCTGCTTCTGATGAAGATGAATTCATGCTTTCCTCCGGTAGTACTGACTGCTGGGATTAAGCTCCCAGCGAAGAGCAGAATGCCAAATGCCCAGCAGCGGCCGCATCGGTAATTTGGCTAGGGAACACCCGGAAAGTTGGCTGGTTTGGGTTTAGAATTTTGTCGGCAGGGCGAGCCCTGAGCAGTACAAGCAGGCGGCAGGAACCGGGGAGGGTTAGTACGATGGCGCTTACGTTAGAGGAAGCCATGGCAAGTGTTTGGCGGCAAGCGCTCGTGGACAAGGCGAAGGTGGTTGAGCTCGCGGGCCAGAAGTATCCGGTGCGCGCCACCGCCAAGCGTGGACTTCGCCAAGTCGACTTTGTTTTCGAAGGCGAGGAGTTGCGCGGGCTCGAGCAGAACCCGAAAACACAATCGCGTTGGGCGCAATTGGCGCGCGCCGGGAAAAAGGTGATGCAGTTTCTCCAGCAGGGCCGCTACATTGGCGTGGTCGTCGGCGGCAAGGTAACTCTTTATGGCAAGCCTTCCGGAAATCGCGCGGCGGCTGCACGTTAGAATGAGCCGGCACCTGCACGTCCGGAACCCCAACTCCCAGCGCGAACATATTCGGCGAGCGCGTCCTCCCAACGACGCGGCAAGCTGAACCCGGCCTGCTCGAGCGCGTTCATTTCCATGACGGCGTATTTCAGCCGCTTCGCGAGCCGGCCCATTTGATCCATTGGTCTGCCGATTACCCTTTTTGGGTCAAGCCCGGCAAGAAACGCAGCGCGCTGCGCAAGCTCGAGACGCGTGCATGCGCCGACGTTCGAGAGATGGAAAAGGCCGTAGCGTTTTGCCTCCACGAGTTCCATGATTTTGCGTGCGGCGTCCAGTGTGTAAGTCGCGGAGCCAAGCTGATCCATCGCCGCGACGAGTTCCTGTCCGGTAGCGAGCTTGCGCAGGCCCTTTTCGATGAAATTCGTTTTCCCCGGGCCGAAGAGCACTGACACGCGGAAAATCCAGTGGCTCGGGAAGGATCGGACAATTTCTTCGCCGAGTAATTTGGTGCGACCGTACACCGTGGGTGGGTTGGTGAGGTCGGACTCGATGTAGGGCGTCTGCTTCTTGCCATCGAAGACGGCATCAGTGGAGATGTAGGCAACCGCGGCGCCGATCGCACCGGCGGCGTCGACGACGTGCTGCGTGCCGTCGACATTGACGCGGACGGCTTTTGGCGGGTCCGCTTCGCAGGCATCAAGGTCCGGGATTGCGGCAGCATGGACGACGACGTCTGGGCGAAACTCGGCCAAGGCGATGTGCACCTGATCCGCGTTCGTGATGTCGACTTCGGCGTGTGTGAGCGGGGCGACATTGTGCCGGCTCCGGAACACTTCGACAAGCCCCTGTCCGAGCAATCCCGCCGAACCCGTGACCGCAACCTTCAAGTTTCTCCTTTCACGCGTGACATCTATCTCCAGCACACGCTGATCATCCTTACTCCTACGAAAATCCAGCCTAGGCGGTCTGAGCGAGTGGCTCTAGCGTCACTCGGTGTCCCAGACGCTCCAGCCGCCTGACCAAGGAACGCCGGAGTTGGTTCACATGGATACGGTCGAAATGGTCTGCACCGAGTTCCCGGTAGTTCTCCTTGCGCTTGAGCATGTGGAAAGCAATGACTAGCAGCGCGTGGGCCACCGCCATGACTGCGCGCTTCGCTCCCCGCCGCGCGGCAATGCGCCGATACAGAGCTGAGAGATAGTTGTTCTTCATCATCGAGATGGCCCAGGCCGCCTGCGATAAACAACGCCGGAGGGAGACGTTGCCTTTGCGCATCTTGCCGCTCAGCCGCTTCCCGGCGCTCTCGAAACTCCCTGGACACAGACATGCCCAGGAAGCCAGGTGTGCCGAGGAAGGAAACTGATTCATGTCCAATCCGATCTCGGCGAGCAATCCCCAGGCGGTCACGCGGTCGACTCCCGGTATGGTGCACAACCGAAGGACCTCATCCTGAAAAGGGCCCATGCGCCTCTCGATCTCTTCCTCGATCTGCTTCCTCTTCGATTCGGTGAAGCACAGATGATCGTAGAGTTGCCGGAGCAAAAACCGATGGTGTTCGGTCACGCGACCTTGCAACGCCAATTCCAGTTCTGGAATCTTGTTGCGCAGCAGACCCTTGGACATCTCTGCTAACCGCGTGCTGTCTTGTTCTCCCGCGAGGATGGCCTCCAACATCGCTCTTCCCGAAGCACCCAGAGCATCGGTTGCTACCGAAGCCAACTTGATGTTGGCATCCTCCAGCACCTTCTGAATCCGGTTGGCGATCCGGTTGATCTCCTGTGCCAAACTCACCCGATATCGCGTGAGGTCCCGCAGTTCGCGCGTCGCTGGCGGTGGCACGAAACTCCCGCGAAGCAATCCGTGCTGTAGCAAGTCAGCGATCCACTCGCTGTCTTTCTGGTCCGTCTTCCGACCGGGCACGGCTTTGATATGCTGCGCGTTCACCAGCAACACCTCGAACTGCTCCGCAAGAATGTTCCACACCGGCTTCCAGTACACTCCGGTCGACTCCATGGCCACATGCGTTACGCCACACTCCTGCAGCCAATCGGCCAACCGCAGCAAATCGCGAGTAAACGTCCAAAAACTCCTCTTCTCCTTACGGCTCTTCCCCTGGGCCTCGGCCCACAACACACAGGCGGTAATGCTCTTCTTATGCACGTCCAAACCACAACAGCACGGATAAACAACTTGCATCGCGCGACTCCTTTCTGCCGCGCGGCGTTGGACGCTTCGAAAAAGCGAAAATCTCCTACGCGTGCTCTCCGCAACTTCCGGAGGCTACTATTCGTTGTGCTTCCCAGCGTCCCGGCCATACTCGTACGCGGGCTCTGCTAGCGCCAGAGTAACTCGGCCTCTTTCACCACGCGGCTGTCCGCAACGCTACTGCAACTCGACCCCATTTTCATCCTTCGTTGTGGTTCTGAGAGAACCATGACCTACTCGTACCGCAATGCAACGATCGGGTCAACACGCGTCGCGCGCCGAGCCGGAATGTATGTGGCCAACAAAGAAATGCCCGCGAGCAGCAACACTCCGCTTGCAAACGCAAGCGGATCCGTCGCTTTAACGCCGAAAAGCAGGCTCGAGAGTAGGCGAGTCAACAACGATGCCCCCACCAAGCCGATGATAACTCCGAGAATCGTGAGCGCTGCTCCCTGCCTCAAGACCAGCCGCAGGACGTCGTGGACCTGCGCGCCGAGCGCCATGCGAACTCCAATTTCGCGCGTGCGCTGCCCGACGGTATAGGCCACCACGCCATAAATCCCGATGGCTGCTAAGAGCAGGCCCACGGCTGCAAACCCACCGAGGAGCAAAGTTGCCAGCCGCTGCGGGGCCTCGCCGGCCCCGCGCGCCGCAGTCAGTGCCTGAACTTCGAAGACGGGCTGGGAGCTGTCGACCGCGCCCACGGCCTTGCGAACCGCCGGCATCAGCGCGGCAGGATCGAGCGCGGAGCGCACGACGATCGAGATCAGGGGCTTCGGCTCCTGGGCAAACGGCAGGTAAACGTGGCCAACTTGACCGGTAACCAGCCTCACGAGAATCCCGTGCTCGACAATGCCCACCACTCCGACGATTTGCCGAGGTTTCTCCTTTTCCTCGATCTTGATTTGCTTGCCGAGCGGGCTTTCGTTCGGCCAGTACTTCTTTGCCAGCCATCCATCGATGATTACGACTCGGGGCGCATCCTTGCGGTCGGAGTCAGCGAAATACCTGCCGCGCAACAGCGGAATGTGCATGGCCCGGAAGTAGTCGGGGTCAATGGAATCCGTCAGCACGATCGGAATGTCTTTTCGCGGCGGTTCCGGGCGGTCGGTGAAATGTAAACCTGAGCCGTGTAGATCGTCGCTGGTGGGGAGAGCGTCCGTCGCCCCGGCGAGCTGCACCCCTGGGACAGCCCGTGCGCGCTGGAGCGCCTGCTCCAAGAAGGCTTCCTGGCTTTCGGGAGTGGAATATTGCCGGTCAGAAAGGGCAATCCTCATCGTCAGGGCTCCTCGAGATTCGAAGCCGGGATCGGAATTGCGCAAGCGGACGAAGCTTTGCAACATCAGCCCCGCGCCTACGAGCAGAACCAAAGTCAAAGCGACCTGGCTGACGACGAAGACGCCACGCAACCGCTGGCGTGACGGCAGGCCACCCGATGTGCCGCCCGCCTTGAGGGCATCATTCAGGTCCGTCTTCCAAGCCTTCCATGCCGGGGCAAGTCCGAAAAGAACGCCCGTGATAAGCGAGAGGCAAAGGGCAAAAGCGAGAACCGACGGATCGAGTTTGATGAGATCGTGGTTGGGCAGATCCAGTCCGAACGAAGAGATGAAATCCATGCCGGAGGTGGCGGGAAGGATTCCGACAACTCCGCCCAGAAGAGACAGGAGCACGCTTTCGACGATCATCTGGCGAGCGAGGTTCCAGCGCGAAGCACCCAGCGCGGCCCGAATCGCCATCTCTTTGCCGCGCGCCGAGCCACGCGCCAGCAAGAGGTTCGCAACATTGGCGCAAGCGATCAACAGAACGAAGCCGACGACCCCAAACAGGATCAGCAAGAGTCCTTGAACATCTTCCACGTAGGCCTCTTCGATCGGTTGGAGACGCACGATGCTGCCTGCGTTGGTATCGGGGAATTGTCTGGCGAGCCGGCCGGCCAGTTCGGCCATCCTTTTTCCTGCGGACGGCAGCTCGACGCCGGGCCGAAGCCTTCCGATGACGCTGAAGAAGCGGCTGCCGCGGTTGGCGGCGCGTTCGGATTGGAAGAGAAAGGGGGCGTAAATCTTTTCTTCACCGAATTTCGGGAAGTCCTTCGACAGCACGCCGATGACGGTGCGGGGTGTCCCGTCGACGATGACGCTTTGGCCGATGACTCCCGGATTCGCGCCAAAGGACGAACTCCACAGCCCGTAATTCAGGATCACTACCTGTTCGTGTCCCGGCTGCATGTCCTCGGGCCGAAAAAGCCGTCCCAGGAGCGGCTTCGCTCGGAGCACCTCGAAGATTTCATACGTGACGGATTCGCCTTGGACACGCTGCACCTCATCGGCAACGCGCAGGTTGAAGCCATCATCCTTGGCTGCCCCTAGCTGCGAAAAAACCCCGCTTTCGTTTTTCCAATCGAGGTAGTCCGGGACCGAGGCGGGAAGGTTGTGCCATCCGCGTTCCGGATTCTCCGTCCAGACGAGAACAACATGGGTGGGATCGGGAATGTGCACGGGGGTGAGAAGCGCCGCGTTCACGACGCTGAAGATGGCCGTATTCGCGCCGATGCCGAGCGCGAGAGTCAGCACCGCAACGACGGTGAAGCCGGGGCTTTTTGCCAGGGTGCGGATGGCGTAACGGAGGTCTTGTAGAAGCGCGTCCATTCTGTTTAGTGCCTCTCAGCTACTCGACGGCGACGACGAGAAGCGTTGCATCATCCTGCAAATCCTCTGTGTTGAAGTCGGTGACAGCGCTGAGAATTCTTTCTTGCAGCTCCCGAGCGCTTCGAGTCCGGTTCTCCGAAAGAAGCTCCAGCAACCGCGTCTCGCCAAATTCCTCGCCGTCGGAATTTTCCGCTTCGGTGACCCCATCGGTAAAGAGAACAACTCGGTCGCCGGCCAAGAGTTGCGTTTCGCCCGGCGAATAGCTTTGCTTGGGGAAAACGCCCAGCACTCCACCGCCCTCTCTGAGGCGGTAGTGCGAGCCATCCGAATGCAGGACGATCGGCGCGTTGTGTCCCGCATTCACATAGCGCAACCGCCGGGACCGCCCCTCGACCAGGCCATAGAAGAACGTGATGAATTTGTCGGCGGCGATATTCTGGCAGATAAACTCGTTTGCCTGCTCGCACAGCTCTTCAGGACTCAAGTGATGCGAGGCCATCCCCCGCACCGTCGCCTGCAGATTTGACATGAGGAGCGCGGCAGGCATCCCTTTCCCGGCCACGTCGGCGATGCAAAGAGCAAACGAGTCCGCTTCCAGTCTTAGGACGTCAAAGTAGTCTCCCCCAACGACGTGCGCCGGCTTCCACGAGCCCGAGATCGCAAAGCGGTCGAACTGGGGAATCTCTTTGGGCAGAAAACCCTGTTGGATCTCCCGCGCTTCTTCGATCTCTTCAAGTTGCCGGCGCAGTTGGCTGTCGACTTGAACGCGATGGATCTTCTCCTTTGCTGCCCGGCGGCGCTCTGCCCGCTCGATCCGGCCGCGATCAACCTGCAGGCGCAAGATGTCGAGGAGCCGCGTGTTCACCCACGGCTTCTCAACAAAGTCGCGTACGCCGCGCTGCATGGCCTCGACGGCGAGGCCAACCGTGGCCCATCCGGTCATTACGACGATCGGCGGCGCATCTGCGATCGTCTGCACCTGGCTGAGCAGGTCGAGGCCCTCGCGTCCCGAAGTCGTATCGCGCGCATAGTTGAGATCCATCAAGACAAGATCAAACTCGCGCTTCTCGAGAGCCTCGAGAATTGCCCCCGGAGAGGATGCTGTCTCGATTCCGTATCCGTTCGTCTTCAAGAGCAGGCGAAGCGCTTCAAGGACGTCCGGCTGGTCGTCTGCGACAAGGATTCGCGGAAGAATGGATTCCTGGACGTTCATGATCCCTTTCACCTGAGTCGTCATCAGGGTGTCACCGGCTTTGCTAAACTGCCTTCGCCTTGCTCGCCCCGTTCATTCCTGGGCAGTTCCTTCACCAGTTCTTCAGGCGCGTAAGTTATTACAGTCGCGTAGATTACATCGATATCAGAACCAAAACGAGCGATCATTTGCCCAGTTACGGGATTGCCCCGTCCCAATTTCGAACACCGCCTCTGATTGTGTCATTCGGCTCGCGGGCGGTGCGAGCTAGGCCACCCGTAGACACAGCCCTGAAGAATTAATACTGTTGGGGCGCCCAAACGGAGTGTTTGGACCGGCACAGTCGCGAATTGATGGCTTACGTCGCTGACATCCAAGAAGGTGCGCGCATTTCTGAGACTCCGCATCGCCCCGTTCCGCTGGCGCTGTGGGCGGGGACCATTTTCTTGAGCGCGTTCTTGCTGTTTCAGGTTCAACCCATTCTCGCCAAAATAATCCTTCCGTGGTTTGGGGGCGCAGCCGGAGTCTGGATTACCTGCTTGATGTTCTTTCAGGTGACCTACCTTCTCGGCAATGTATACGCGCACTGGCTGGTGCAGCGAGCGTCACCGTTTGTATCGCGCGTCCATGTGGCACTGCTTGCTGCTAGTCTTTTCTTGCTTCCGGTAATTCCGAAAGCATTTTGGAAACCGGCGGGCGGCAACGATCCGACATGGCGGATTCTTGGACTTCTGGTCGCAACGGTGGGCCTGCCGTTTTTTCTTCTGTCGGCGACGAGTCCACTGCTTCAGACGTGGTATTCGCGAGCGAGACAGGGAGCGCAGCCATATCGCTTCTACGCCCTCTCGAACGCCGGCTCGCTTCTCGCGCTCTGGAGCTATCCGATTGTGATCGAGCCTCTCATTTCAACACGACATCAAGCGGTCGGTTGGTCCGCGGCATACGGGGTTTTTGTCATTCTTTGCCTGGTCGCATTTCGTCGGGCGGCCGACAAGTCACCCCGGCTCCATCCGGCCGAAGGCCCGGCGCGGCCCGATTGGAAAGTCCAGCTTCTGTGGGTGGCGCTCGCTGCCGACGCTTCGGCATTTCTGCTCGCCATCACGATTCACCTCTCGCAAAACGTCGCGGCCGTCCCTCTTTTGTGGGTGCTGCCTCTCTCGCTGTACCTGCTGAGCCTGGTTCTTTGTTTTGAAGGCCGCAACTGGTATCGCCGATTTCTCTTCCTGCGGCTCCTTGCCGTCGCGCTTGGTGGAATGGCTTACGCGCTTTCACCCGATTTCGCCAATGCCGGGCCGATGCTGCTCGTGCCCCTCTTCTGCGCCAGCCTGTTTATCTGCTGCATGGTGTGTCATGGCGAGCTCGAGAAGTTGAAGCCGCCGCCGGAGCACCTGACTCGTTTCTATCTAATGATCGCGCTGGGCGGAGCGCTGGGTGGAATTTTCGTGGGGGTGATTGCGCCGCATCTCTTCCGCGGATTCTACGAACTGCCGATTGCGATCGCGGGCTGCGCGATCCTCCTGCCCTTTGTCCTGCAACGTGACCCGTCGACGAGTCTTTACAAAGCAGGCCTGCGGCCCGCTTGGTTGATTGCTGCCGGCTTGATCGGGCTCCTGGTCGTTTCCCTCTTCGTTGTGGCGCGGAGACAAGCAGGGCATGCGCGCATGATGGTGCGCAATTTCTACGGCGGTTTGCGGGTCACGGACTTCGCGGGCTCGGAAAAGGAGCCCGCTCGGAGGGAACTTGTGAACGGCACGATTGTTCACGGCATTGAGATTCTCGCTGCCGGCCGTCACAGCCAGCCCACGACCTACTACGGTCCTGAATCCGGCGCTGGCTTGGCATTGCTCGCTGCGAGCAGACGCGGGCACGTCCGCGCGGGAATCATCGGGCTCGGCGCCGGAACTTTAGCGAGCTACGGGCGAAAAGGGGATCGCTACACCTTTTACGAAATCAATCCCCTCGTCATCCAATTGGCGCGAACCCAATTCGACTTCCTGCGCGATTCGCAGGCGAGCGTCGATCTCCTTCCCGGCGATGCCCGGCTGTCTCTCGAGCGCCAGTCGCCGCAGGGATTCGACGTGCTGGTTGTCGACGCTTTCTCCGGTGATGCCATTCCCGTGCATCTTCTTACTCGAGAGGCTTTCGAGCTCTACTTCCGCCATCTCAGCGCCGCCGGAATCCTCGCCGTGCACGTCTCGAACAAATATCTCGACCTGAAGCCGGTCGTGACCGCCGCTGCGGAAGCATTGGGCAAGCAGGTGATCGTGGTCACAAACGGAGCAGACCCTAAGAACGAGATTTACGTCTCCACGTGGATGCTTCTTGGAAACCGGCCGGAGGACCTGTCACCAGCGAACTTTCCGGTGCTGACGATGGTTCTCGAGAAAAAAAAGAAGCTGCGCCTGTGGACCGACGACTACAGCAATTTGCTCGAGATTTTGAAATAGGGCACGGCGCGTGCCGTGCCCCGACGATTAGCTTGCGCAGATCATTCAAGGGCATCAGGCCGTGAGAAGCGCCGCCGCTCGGTTCATCGATCGAGTCATGCTCGGCCGGCTCTTCGTCGGAACCTATCCGTCGATCTTGAGACGCGCGAGCTTTCTTTGTGTCAGCCAGATTCTGAGGTTCGGTGAATCGAAGAGAGGCACCCATAACTCGACGGGATCGGATTGAAATGGAAATCGGAAATTGGCGGGCAAAATTCCAATAACGGCACAGGGCTGCCCATTCAGTACGACGCTTGCTCCCAGCAACTTTGGGTCGGAGTTGAAGCGGCGCCGCCACAATCGCTCGCTTATCAAAATCGCAGGAGCGGCACCAGGCCGATTGTCATCCGGAAGAAACAATCGGCCGAACAGTGGTTTGACGCCTAAATGAGAAAACAGCGGTGCGGGGACGGTGGCTCCGACGATCAAATCCGGCTCGCCGCGCCCGGTGAGCGTGAAGGCCAGTTCCTGCGAGCCGCGCAGCAACGGAGGAGTGCCGATCAGCGCCGGCCGGCTATCACCCGCGTAGGACACGGTCCTGCATTTCGTGACCGGGCAAAAATCAACCGGGGCGACGGGGACCAGGCGTTGCATCTGGGACATCGGCATCGGCAGCGGTTGAACGGCAGCGCGGACGAGAGCCAGGATAGGCGTATTAGCCGCAATGCTCAATACGATCGTCAGCAACGCGCTGGTTGCAAAGCCGGATCTGTTCCACGTTCTCCGAATCACGTTTCGCGCGTTAGGCAACAGAGTGCTCATTTGGACCGTCAGTGTCCCTTCCCCTTGTAGCGCGATGCCGTCCCTCGGTATGCAAAGTAGAGATACGAAAAGGAGCGCATTTAAGTTCGACTATTCGAGAACATCCCTACGTTAGTCCCGTCTTTATGGCACCCGGCGTGAATTGGAAAATCGCGAATCGTTCGTACCGCAGTGCCACCATTGGATCGACTTCCATGGCGCGCCGCGCGGGGATGTAGCTCGCGGCGAGCGCCACGCCCGTCAGCGCAATCGCTACTGCGGCAAATGTCAGCGGATCTCGCGCGCCGAGATCCTCCCACACCGCATGCATCACACGGACTCCGTGCGGACTCCCAGCGTCTCTTCAACGATGCGGCCGTCGAAGAGGTGGATGGTGCGGTCGGCGATGCTGGCGTAGCGCGGGTCGTGCGTCACCATGCAGATCGTCGCGCCTTCCCGATGCAGCTGCCGCAGGAGATCAATCACCGCTTCGCTGTTCTTCGAATCGAGGTTTCCGGTGGGCTCGTCCGCCAGCAGGATCGACGGACTGCCAACCAGGGCGCGAGCCACGGCCACGCGCTGTTGCTGGCCTCCCGAGAGCTGCGAGGGATAATGCTTCATCCGGTGCGCCATGCCGACCCGTTCGAGCACCTCCTGCACCCGCTTCTTGCGTTCACTGGCCGGCATGCTGCGATAGGTGAGCGGCAGCTCGACGTTCTCGTACACCGTGAGATCGCCGATCAGGTTGAATGCCTGGAAGATGAAACCAATTTCGCGATTGCGGATCCGGGTGCGGTCGGAGAGCGAGAGATTCGCCACCGCCTGCTGGTTGATCCAATAGTTGCCCTCGGTCGGCGAATCGAGCAGCCCCAGGATCGAAAGCAGCGTTGATTTGCCGCAGCCCGACGGTCCGGCAATTGAGAGGAACTCGCCGTTGCGGATCTCCAGATGCACGCCCGAGAGCGCGTGAGTTTCGACTTCATCGGTATAGAAAACTTTGGTCACACCTTCCAGATGGATGAGGGCTCTTCCGTCTGTGCTCATTCTTTCTCCTTAATTTGCCGCTTGAATTCCCGGAATCTCTTGCGCGCGTCACTTCAATTGGACGCGGTCGAAATTGTCCCAGGCCGACATATCGGAGAGGATCACCTGATCGCCGATCTGCAGACCCTTCTTGATTTCCACGGTGTTCACCGAAGTGCGGCCCAGCGTCACTTGCACGCGCGCCGCTTCCTGGCCGCCGTCTGTCAGCTTGAAAAGTCCGACGGTGCTGTTCGCTTCACCGTGCACGGGGCGCCCGACGTAGAGAACGTCAGTGAGCCGCTCGATTTCAATCGTGCCTTCCACGCTCAAGTCGGGCCTCGCCCCCTGCGGTAGCTGCCCCTCTAGAGATACGTCAACGGTCACCGTTCCGTTCTGTACGGCCGGATCGATCCGCATCACTTTGCCCGGGATCACGCCATTGTGCGTGTCCACGGAAGCTTTTTGCCCGATCTCAATATCCTTGGCCTGCGTTTCGGCGATGCGCAGTTGGGCCTTGAGATGACTTGGCTGCGCGACCCGGGCCAGCACCGCTCCTTGCGCCACTTTCTGTCCCACTTCCACGTCGAGTTCTTGCAACATGCCGTCGATGCCCGGCCGGATTTCCAATTGATCGAGCTGTGATTTTTTCAGCTCGTACAGCGCCTTCTGCTGTTCGACTCGGGACTGCTGAACCGAAAGCTGCGCCTCGATGGAATTCGCAAAGGTGTCGACTTCCTTTTCCGCGATGTCGTTCTGCTTGGCGAGCTCGCTGGCTCTCACCTCCGCGAGCTTGAAATCGATTTCGGCGCCCACTCTCTGCTTGAACAATTCGGCTTGCCTCTCTGCGTTCAGCTTGGCTTGCTGATAGTCGGACTGGACGCCGGCGGCCTTCGTGCGGAGGTCCATAAGCTGGTTCTCGAGTTGCGCTTTCAGACTGTTGTATTGCGCCTCGGCGCCCTTCAACTGAAATTCTGCGTCCACGGTGGTTTGCTGCAATTCAGGGTTGCTCAACTTCAGGATCGGAGTAGTTGCTTTGACAGGAGTGCCGGGCAAGATGTAGCGTTTCTCGATTCGACCATCGGTGGCAGCAGGAATCAGCACAATCGTTTCCGGAACCAGGGTTCCGAGCCCGCGAACCTCGCGCAACATCGGGCCCCGCTTCACCGTGTCTGTCCATACGGTGGCGCGGTCGACGCTTGGAGCCGCAGGTTTCAGCCGGGACAGCGCGTATGTAACAAGCGGAATGAGTACAAGCGCCGCCGCGACATAGATCGTGCGGCGAATCTTCTTCTGGCGCTTGACTTCCGGACGTGCAATGTCCACAGACTTGGCCTCGTTAAGTGTTTATCGCAACCGACCTGCCGGGAGGAATGCAGGATGTAAGTTGTTTATTTTAAGTTATTTAGGTAGGGCCCTCCCTTCAATCCACATGCCAACTTTGACCGCTCGTGGGAATCATACGTCCCGCAACCGGACACTGTTTTCGTGATACCTGATTGCGGTATGAAGACTACTTCGGCAGAATGCGCAATTCTTACAGATCGGACCATCGCCGTCATTCCGGCAAACCACTTATTATCAGACAGTTCCAAGAACGTCTTTTTGGAATCCCGCCTGCGCCTACCGCGATGAAGTATAGAAGTAAAGGGAAGGGCGGCGGCCCAGGGCCGCGGCAGGAGCAAGGACCTGGAACAGGGGCGGCCGTGTGCACCGGAAAGCAGGATATTCGGCTGCCGGCGGAAACCCGCATCAACTTCCGTTTGACAAAGCCGGTAACTACTTCCGTGAAGGCCTGAATTCGCGCGCAGCAGCGTAATCGGCTGCGAGCGTACAATTGCAGGCGACAAACCCCAAAGGGCGTCCCAGCGAGTCGGGCGCCCCAAGTTTTCGCTTTGGCGGATTCCTGCAAGATATTCTCGGCGCGATAGGAGGACGGAATGGGTGATGGGAAGGGACTGTTCGAATCGCTGCTCGATTTTTCGTTCCGCGAGTGCATGACAGCGCGAAGCTTGAAGTTCCTCTACGGCTTGCACCTTCTGGTAGGCCTGATCGTTGCCGTGGCGGTGGTTGTTACCGGCTTTCGCGACTCGACCTCGCAGGGCCTCCTGATGCTGGTAGTAGCTATCGCCGGCTTCTTTTTCTGGATGCTCTACGTGCGCATCGTGCTGGAAACTTTATTTGCGATTTTCCGCATTGCAGACGCTGCCGCGCCGATGCACGGCGGCTCTGAGCATCGCTGAGGCTGGCCCGACCGGCTTTATGTGATCGATCGCGATAGCCGCATCGTCTTCAACTGCTTGAGCTCTGCCGAAGGGTCCCGGGCCGAGGGTGTTTGTCGGGGCTGATGTGAGGACCTTGGGCGAAAAGTCCTCGGGTCAACCGGCGCAAACCGCCGGTGGGACCCGAGCTACACGAAACGGAAGGACGTCGCAGCCGGAGTCGTCACCTTTCACGGATCACGCATCACGCATCACTGCTTTCTGCTATTCGACGCTGGCGCGGATTTCCTGCCAGCGCTTGGGGCGTTTCTTCGCGTCGAGAACTTTCTTTCGCAAGCGAAGCGATTTCGGGGTGACTTCGACATATTCATCATCGGCGATGAATTCGATGGCTTTCTCGAGCGTCAGCTCCCGCGGCGGGATCAGGCGGATTGCTTCGTCCGCCGTCGAAGAGCGCATGTTGGTGAGTTTCTTTTCCTTGGTGATGTTGACGTCCATGTCCGCTTCGCGCGAATTTTCGCCGACGATCATGCCCTCGTATACCTCAACACCCGGTCCGACGAAGAGCTCACCGCGCTCCTGAAGATTCCAGATGGCGAACGCCGTGGAGTTTCCACCACGGTCGGCCACGAGCGCTCCGGTAGGACGCATCGCCATCTCGCCCATGTATTCCGTCCAGCCTTCGAGCAGCGAATGCAGAATCGCCGTGCCGCGCGTGTCGGTGAGCAGCTGGCTGCGCAGGCCGATCAGGCCGCGCGACGGAATCCGGAACTCCATTCGAACCCGCCCCGAGTGGTGGTTCACCATTTTTGCGAGTTCCCCCCGGCGGCTCCCGAGCGTTTCCATCACAATGCCGATGTAAGATTCCAGGCAATCGACGATGAGGAACTCGAGGGGCTCGAGCCGGCGGCCATTTTCGGTGCGCACCACGATCTCAGGCTTACCCACCATCAGCTCGTAGCCCTCCCGGCGCACGGTTTCGATCAGGATGGCGAGCTGCAGCTCGCCGCGTCCGAGAACGCGGAAGGAATCGGTCGAGCCGGGGTCTTCGACGCGGATGGATACGTTGGTGAGCAGCTCTTTGTCGAGCCGGGCGCGCAGATCGCGCGAGGTGACGAATTGCCCCTCGCGCCCGGCGAAAGGCGATGTATTCACCGTAAAGACCATCGCCAGCGTCGGCTCGTCGATCGCGATGGGAGGGAGCGGCGCCGGCCGCTCAAGCTCCGTGATGCATTCGCCGATCTGGATGCCTTCGACACCGGCAATCGCCACGATATCGCCGGCCATTACTTCTTCTGCTTCGACGCGGTCGAGGCCCAGGAAAGTGAAAAGCTTGGTGATGCGTGTGGGCTCGAGTGCGCCGGAAAGTTTGGCGATACCGACATCCGCACCGCGGCGCAAGCGGCCTTGGAATACTCGCGCGATCGCGATTCGGCCGAAGTAGTCGCTGTAATCAAGATTCGCCACTTGAATCTGGAGAGGCGCTTCGGAATCGCCTGCCGGAGCGGGAATCGCGGATACGATCGCGTCGAAGAGCGGCTCGAGACTTGTTGAGGAATCGCCGATTTGCCGGTGCGCAACGCCGGTCTTCGCGTTGGTGTAGAGGACCGGGAAATCGAGCTGGTCTTCGTTCGCGTCGAGATCGATGAACAAATCGTAGATTTCATCGAGGACGACGGCAGTCCGCGCGTCAGGACGGTCGATCTTGTTCAGCACGACGATGGGAGGCAGCTTCGATTGAAGGGCCTTCTGCAGCACGTAGCGCGTTTGCGGCAGCGGGCCTTCGCTCGCGTCCACGAGAAGCAAAACGCCATCCACCATGAGCAGCGCCCGTTCGACTTCGCCGCCAAAATCGCTGTGGCCGGGCGTATCCACGATGTTGATCTTCGTGCCGCGATAACTGAGGGCAGTGTTTTTCGCCAGAATCGTGATGCCACGCTCGCGCTCGAGTTCGTTCGAATCCATGACGCGCTCCGCCACGGTCTGATTTTCGCGGAAAATGCCGCTCTGCCGGAGCATGGCGTCCACCAGCGTGGTTTTGCCATGGTCCACATGGGCAATGATGGCGATATTGCGAATCGGCGGCATCGTTGGCTATTTCCCGTAAGTTGTAGGGGCGCTCCTTGCCCCGCCTTGTACCGCATGGTGCAGGGCTGCGCCCGTTCCGTGCTTCGGGGCGAGCGACGGTCAGTCAACCTGCCCTCAAACAAAAAGGGCTGCAAGCGCGACCTTGCAGCCCTTCTCGATCCCGAAGAATTCGAGAATCTAGAGCAACAAACGCAGGATACAGTTTAACATCTCGCAGCCCACTTTTGCCATCGGCCGATCACTCCTCGGTCCGAAGATACAACCGGCACGGTTTGTGCCGCCGCATCAATCTTCGTCTCCGGGCTAGTGGCTGTATTTTTCGAACTGCCCCATTGCTGTTGCTCAAGTAAGATGAATCCCAGGTACGGCCGTACGAGGTTCATTCACGGTGTGCTAATCTCCCGACCGCGAGCGGGAGAAATCATCCATGAAGCCTTCCACCCGAGTGGTTATGCTTCCGGTTGTCTGCGCCGGCCTGACGCTGCTGTTTGCGACAGCGCAGCGAAGCCAGGGGCAGCAGGCAGTAGCAGATTATCGCCATATTTTTGATAAGAACGAAGTCATGATTCCGATGCGTGACGGCGTCCGCCTGCACACCGAGATCTATACGCCGAAATCTGCGAAGGGGCCGCTGCCGCTCCTCATCGAGCGAACCCCTTATGGCCTCAAGGACGATGAAAATGGCTTCAGCAACATGCTCGGGAACTACACCGAGATGTTTCCCGACCAATATATTTTCGTGTTCCAGGACATCCGCGGCCGGTATGGCTCCGAAGGAAAGTTTGTGATGAACCGTCCGCCTCGCGATCCCAACGATTCCAGGGCAATCGACGAGGCGACGGACACCTACGACACGGTGGATTGGCTCGTGAAGAATGTTTCCAACAACAACAGCCGCGCCGGCCTCGCGGGAATTTCTTACGGCGGCTGGCTGACGGCGATGGCGTTGCTTGATCCGCACCCTGCGCTCAAGGCCGTCAGCGAGCAAGCTTCTCCCGCCGATATGTTCCTCGGCGATGATTTTCATCACAACGGCGCGTTCCGGCTGAGCTACGGTTTCGAATATGCGGCGCTGCTCGAGACTTCGAAAGAGAATTTTCAGTTTGCGTTCGATAAGTACGACACCTACGAGTGGTATCTGACGCTCGGGCCGCTTTCGAACGCCAACGCGCTCTATTTTCACGGCGCGCTGCCCACCTGGAACGATTTCGTCGAACATCCGAATTACGATGAGTTCTGGAAAAATCAAGCATTCCATCGCTACCTCGAGCATTTGAAGCCGACCGTCCCCAATCTGAATGTTGCCGGCTGGTGGGACCAGGAAGATTTCTATGGTCCCGTGAAGATTTACGAGGACATGGAAAAGAACGACGCGGACTGCAAAAACTTTCTCGTGGTGGGACCCTGGAATCACGGCGGTTGGGCCCAGGGCCCCGGAAACAAGCTTGGCGTTGTCGATTTCGGCGGCAATACCGGCGCGTATTTCCGGGACAAGATTCAGGCGCGGTGGTTTGCATACTGGCTGAAAGATAAAGGTGAGCTGCCGGTGAAGAAGGCGGTGACTTTTGAGACCGGCTCGAATGTATGGAAGTCTTATGACGCCTGGCCGCCGCAGCGCGGCATTAGTCGGCGGAAGCTCTTCTTTCATTCCGGCGGCGAGCTTTCGTTCGATCCGCCGCAGGAAACCGGGGAGGCCTTTGATTCCTACCTTTCCGATCCGGCGCATCCGGTTCCGTATCGTCACCGTCCCGTCGAGGAGACCTATTCGGAGGGAAGCCGGTGGTACACGTGGCTTCTGGAAGATCAGCGGTTCGTGCACATGCGGCCGGACACGGCTAGTTGGTCCACGGCGCCGCTGGCGGAAAATATCACGATCAGCGGCGACATTGTCGCGCATCTTTATGCCTCGACGACCGGCAGCGACAGCGATTGGATTGTGAAGTTGATTGACGCCTATCCGGAGTCGTATGCGCCGGATCCCAAGCTGGGCGGTTATCAGCTCATGATTGCGGATGAGGTTTTTCGCGGACGCTTTCGCAACAGTTTCGAGAAGCCGGAACCGCTCGTGCCAAACCAGGCGACGCCCTTCACGATCGACCTCCACACAAACGATCACACGTTTCTGAAAGGGCATCGCATCATGGTCCAAGTGCAGAGCACCTGGTTTCCGATCATCGACCGCAATCCGCAGAAATTTGTGCCGAATATTTTTAAGGCAACGCCGGCGGACTACCAGAAAGCCATCCAGAAGATCTATCGATCGCGGAGCGGTCCATCAAACGTGGAAATTCCTGTGGCGGCACGCTAGTGTTGCGGTGCAATGTAGGAGTCTGAAGATGAAGCGGAAGCGCAGGCTTCGTTCTGTTTGTATTGATGCGGCACGCCCCGTCTGATATAAAAGCACACGATCTACCGCACCAAGCCGCATTGATCTCGCAACTATCATTTTCAGCGGAACCGCACGGGCTAACACCGGAGCAAATTGGGTGCAAAATCCTGAGCGTTGGGTGCAGCTCGACTGACAATAAATTTCTAGCTTATTCCTGGCGTTGTTGACGTCCCTGGGTATTGATCGTGTCCAGGGCCTACCCGCCTGGCCGTTATCCCGTAAGGTTTACCGCCGCTATTGGATGGGTGGCGGCGGCTGGGGCTTGGGCTTTTGTTTTTGCTCCGGGGGAGGCGGATTGCCACGCGGGGGTGGCGGTGGAGGCGGAGGTGGCGGCGCGAGTTTGGGTTTGCTTTCGAGCTGGGGTTTGCTCTCCGGGTGGGGCGCAGGCTTAGGTGGCGGCGGTGGAGCGCTGTTAATCGGGTGCGGAGGTGTGGCGACGTAGGGATGTGCAGGCGTCGCGGGAGTTGTTCCAGCGCCCTTTGCAGCGGCGCCGTTTGTCACCGGGTGATGCGGAGTTCCCGCGGCTTCCACCCCAAGGCCCGTAAACGCCCCCGGCTTAGCAGTCGCAGCGACTGTCGGCTGGCCGTGGTTCACGGACGCCAATTGCGCGCGGTTGGTACTGGCTGCATGTTCGTGCTGTGTTTGCTCGGCCGTTGGCGGGACATGTTGGGCATGAGCCGCAGCCAATTCTTCCGCGGTGGCGCGGGCGGGTGTCCCACCGGTGCCGCCGTTATAGCTAACGTTGTTCACGGTGGTGTTGTTGATTACGGTCTGGTTGTAGGTGTTGTGAATGTTGGCGACGTTCACGTTATTCACGGTGCGGTTGTAATACAACGCTCGGTTATTCCAGTATGCGCCCTGGTAGCCGGTACCGCCGTAGCCATAGCCATAATTGACGCCGCCATAGAAGCCGACTTGTGGACCCCAGTAGCCGGGATGCCAGACATAAAAGCCGTCGTCGCTCCAAGCCCAATAACCCGGAGTCCATAGCAAACCGGGCTCGGGCACGAGCACCCATGTGCCCGGCACCCAGAAATAGCCATCGGGACCGTAAGCCCAATAACCGGGCGCCCAGATGTAACCCTCGGCGGGGCAAATAGGCTGCTCGTAGACCGGCAGCACTGGCGGAGCGGTATTAATAGAAACGAAGACTTGTGCGGACAATGCGGCGGGCATCGCCAGCAGCACTGCTGCGAACAACAGCCAACGAATGGAGCGGATCGTACGCATTTTTGCTCACCTCGCTGCCTTACATCTCTCCAGATTAGATGCTAGACGGCATGAAATCGCGGCCTTGCCAGAACAGATTCACAATGCCCCAACGGCCCTCACTCGTTGAAGTGTACCAGCTAATGAAACCGGTGGAAAAGGCCGGCGCGTGGGTGTGCCGGGTAGCGCGGGATCGTCTCGGTTTGTTGGTGACTGATGAGGAGCAACCCGCATCGAACAAAATTGACGCGAGCCTGGAAACCGTCTTATGTATAGGGTTCGAAATAGCGGTGCAACTGTCGCAAGTTGAGACATCCCAGCCTTCTCTCCAGACAGTTCTTCAACGCAGTTCAAATGAATCGATTCGAGGGATGAGACAGCAATGGTAATACAGACCGTCAGTCTCGGGGTCATTCGCTCATGGCCTTGTCGTCTGCTTCTTCGCTATCTGCTTCTCCTTGCGATTCTGCTCAGCGGAACACGCTCCGCTCGCGCGGATGCCGCGGCCTTCGATTTGGCCGGACCGCGAGTCGACATGAAGGTGAATCGAGCCGGCAAAACATTGCCGATTTCAGAAGTGCCCAACTTGCAGGCCGGAGACCGGCTGTGGATTCATGCGGACCTCCCCGAAAGCCAAGAGGCGCATTACTTGCTCATCGTGGCGTTTCTGCGAGGGTCGACCAATCCGCCGCCCGACAACTGGTTCACGAAAGCGGAAACGTGGAACAAGAAAATCCGCGAAGAAGGAACCTTTGTCACCGTTCCCCAGGGCGCGCAGCAGGCCCTTCTATTCCTCGCTCCGGAGACCGGCGGAGACTTCAGCACCTTGCGTTCAACCGTGCGTCGCAAACCCGGAGTCTTTGTACGGGCATCGCAGGATTTAAACCAGGCGAGCCTGTACCGTTTGCGGCTCGACAAGTATCTCAACGAGGTCAAAGAAACCTCGCAGACGGATCCGAAAGACCTTCATGACCGTTCCGTTCTGCTGTCGCGCACGTTGGGCATCAAACTCGATCCACAGTGCTTCGAAAAGCCCATTGAACAGCAGGCGCCGTGCCTGACACAAAACAGCGAGCAGCTCGTGCTCGACGACGGGCATAGCCAATCCATGGTCGCGGCTCTGACTTCCGGTCCATCGACCGACCTGGTCGGAGCGATCAGCGCCACACCGATGGCGGGAGGCGGATTCTACAGCGCGTATGTCGGAGCCATCGTCGACGTCGCGAAACTCATGAGCAACTTCCGTAGCGCGGAATATCAATACATTCCAGCGCTGGCGCTGCCGAAACACGAGGAATTGAATCTCCGCCTGAATAATCCCCCTTCATTTCACAATCCGAAGTCCGTCTTGGTTGTAGCCCTGCCGGCCGTGGAAGCCGCGCAACTCCCTCCGCTTCGGCCGGTGAATGCGGATCAAGTCTTTTGCCTGCAAGCGCCGCCTCTAATCCTGCCAGTCGAAGGAGCTCCCTTGGTGTTCTCAACGGACATCGCGCATGATTTTGTCCTTCGCCTGCTTACGAAATCCGGCGACATCGTGGACCTGCCTGCGACAGCCGACCCGGCACGCGGCGGATTTGTGATCGATAGCCGCGCGCTCGATGCCGGTAAACTCGATTCAGAAGTGAAGGGAACACTCCGCGGAAGCTGGGGATTTGAATCGTACGAGGGACCTGGCTTTCACCTGCGAACCGCGCATCCGGTGAAATGGACCGTGCCATCCGCGGAGCAGAACGCGCTGATTGTGGGCCGAGTGGATACCGTGGACCTGCAGTCCGAATGCGCCGTCTGCGTTGACACCATCACCGTCGAAGATCAGCAAAAGAAAGACATCAAAACGACCTGGAAACTCCTGAAGCCGGACCAACTCGAACTACAGGTTCCGCTCAAAGACGAACCATCCGGACCGGTGAAGATCATGGTGAAACAGTTCGGGCTTCCTGCCGCGGACGAGCTCTCGTTGCTGGCGTATTCCGAGGCAGCCCACCTCGACAACTTCGCGATCAATGCCGGCGACCGGCAGGGCGTTCTGAAGGGAACGCGATTGGATGAGGTGGACAGCTTCGAACTGAACGGCATTCGTTTTGTTCCGGCAAAATTATCCCGCGCCAATCAGGAAGACGAATTGCGGCTTTCGACCCAGAACGCCGCACCAGCGGCCACTCTGCAGCCCGAACAGACGCTCGTGGCGCACGTCGCTCTAAAAGACGGGCGGGTGCTGGATTTGCAAACGACCGTGGAACCACCCCGGCCAAAGGTCACCTTGCTCAGCAAGAACGTGCAGGCCGGCCCGACATCCTCGGCCCTACGCTTTGCGAATCAAGATGAGCTTCCTCAGGGCGGGCGAATCTCATTCTTCCTGAAAGCGGAAATACCCGATAAATTTCCGGTGAGTGAAAAGATCGAAGTCGCGACGACCGATGAGACCTATCACGCGCTGCTGAGCGTGGCGGAAGGGAGCTTGATCCTGCAAGATTCCCAAAATATGCTGGCGGTCTTTGATCCGCTCAAGAGCTTTGGAGCCTCGGCGTTCGGCCCGCTTCGTTTCCGAGCCGTGGGCGCCGATGGTGGAAAGGGAGATTGGCAGCCGCTCGCGAATTTGGTGCGCGTGCCGTCGCTCAAAGAGGTTCGCTGCCCGGACAGTCCGGACAAGCAATGCCGGCTCAGCGGGACGAATCTATTCTTGATCGATTCGGTCGCCTCCGACTCGCAGTTCACTCATATGGTTCCCGTCCCCATCGGCTATATGGATTTGACGCTGAGCGTGCCGCGCCCAAACGGAACGCTCTTATATGTCAAGCTCCGGGATGATCCATCGACTGTCACTCCCACAGTCCTGCCGGTGCTGCCGGACGAACAGTAAGTCACGAGGCAGTCCGATCCAGTCGACGACGGCCGGTTGGTTGAGGATGAACCGGAAGGGGCAAACAAAGGCCGAAGAATACATCAATCTCGGGGGTTTCTGCGCGTTTGGGTTTGGCCTCTGCCCGGGCCGATGGCACATACCAATCAATTTGCGGCGGACGCGGAGTCTTGTCAGCTTCCAGTCGGGATTATCCCCACGTTTTCCACCATGAGGATTACGGTTCGCAGGGGAGCACGGGTGCGATGGACGACGCCTTTCGGAACGACGAAGCCCTGCCTCGGGGCCAGTTCCACCGTTCGATCCTCGAGATCGATCAACAGTTGGCCCTCGACCACATAGAAGAATTCATCGTCAGCGTCATGTTTGTGCCAGTGATATTCGCCCTCGATGACTCCAAGACGCACCACTGACTGGTTCACTTGACACAGCGTCTGGTTGTACCACTTGAAGGTGCACGCATCCGCGAGAGCTTTCTCGTGGATCACCTCTAACGGCTTGTAATGAACGTCCAGGCGAGTTTCGTACGGATACGACTGTGTCTCGCTCATGTAGAAATCCCCCACCGAACCTTATATTGGACGCATTATCGCACGAGTTCGGTCGATGCTCCTCGAAATCGTGATCTTGCAAATGTCACCAGGGACCCACTTGGCCGCGCAACGGGCTGATCGCACACGATCAAGCTGCCATGACACCCAGGCGGGAACATGGGTCACCAGACTGAGGATGTGAACCAACAGGTCACGGCAAGGGTCAAAAAGGGCCCGCTCGATAGAAATTGCGCCTATCATAGGGTATGAGCAAAGCTTACCGAGTCGTTTTCGAATGCCCAAAAGGCCGCCACAACATCAACTTGCAGCGTAAGTCTCCAAAGACATCGCTGTCGGAGGTCGAGGCCAGGGAAATGTTCGTAGACGAGGAAATTTCCTGTGAGCAGCCTCATTGCGGTTGGCACGGAAAAGTATCCAAGATGAGGCTTCGTCAGATTGTGCCTTTCGATTGGATATTCTCGCCAGAAGCGTGAATTACGCAGTCAGGCTGACACCTTTCCCCCAGCGGGCTCCTATTACAACACGAGCAGCGCGGATCGCAATCTGAGGCAAGCGTCCGAAATCCGACCGGCCTTTCTGTTTGCCACGCTTCGCGCAGTTCGACGCATACGCCTCTCACTCCTCCAAAACTCCTCCTGTTGACGGTCAAGAGAACCGTGGTAGACTCCTTTTGATCGTCTAAAGGAGTGTATGCGATCTTCCAAGGCCGAAGTCCTGCAAGGAACACTCGATTTGCTGGTGCTGAAGACGCTCGATTCCATGGGGCCGATGCACGGCTTCGGGATCGCCGTTCGCATCCAACAGGTCTCCGAAGACCTGCTGCAATTGAACCAGGGAACGCTCTATCCTGCCTTGCTGCGCCTCGAGCAGCGCGGCTGGATCACGTCCAAGTGGGGCATTTCGGAGAATAACCGCAAGGCCAAGTATTACTCACTGACCCGCGCCGGACGCAAGCAGCTTGGGGAGGAAGCGGAAAGCTGGGATCGCATGTCTGCCATGATCAACCGGGTGTTGAGGACGAGCTAGCCGGCCTATGCGCGAACTTTGCCGCGTGTTCATCCACCGTCTCGGTGCGCTCTTCCGCCACCGTCATCTCGAAGACGATCTGGACGCGGAACTGCGCTCGCACTTGGAAATGGCCGTCGAACGCAACCTCCGCCGGGGCATGACCGCCGAGCAAGCGCGCCGCAAAGCGCTCCTCGACCTCGGCGTCGTCGAGCAAATCAAGGAAATCTACCGCGACCAGAGAGGACTCCCGATGCTCGAGACGGCCCTTCAAGACCTCCGCTTCGGCTTCCGGATGCTCCGCCGCAATCCGGGCTTTTCCATCTTGGCGATCCTTTGCCTAACCCTAGGAATCGGCGCCAATGCCGCCGTGTTCAGTTGGATCGAAGGAGTCCTGCTCCGTCCGTTCCCGCTTGTGGCCCACCAGGAGCGGATGCTTGCCCTCAGCGGAACGTCACGCGGCACGGCTGGCTATAGCGATGTCTCCTGGCCCGACTTCGTCGATTTTCAGAGGAGCTGCACGCTGATCGACGCGTCTATCGCCGAGAAAATCGTCGGGACCACCCTCAGCATCGGGGATCGCGCCGAGCGCGTGGCAGGGAGTGTCGTATCGGCGAATTATTTTGACGCCCTCGGGGTCCATCCGATTCTTGGGCGCGGATTCGAGCCCGCCGAAAATTCGGGACGCAACGCCCATCCCGTGACGGTGATCAGCTATCAGATGTGGAAAGATCGCTTCCAGGGCGATCCGGAAATCATCGGCAAGACGCAGATCCTCAACGGTCTGCGACACACCATCGTGGGCGTCGCGCCGGAAGGGTTTTATGGCACCTTCGTCGGCTATGCGTTCCAGTTCTGGGTCCCAGCGTCGATGCAGGAAACATTTGAAACCGGCGGATACAAACTGGAAGATCGTGGCGCGCGTTGGATTGAGGGGTTCGTGCGGCTCAGGCCGGGCGTGACTCGCGACCAGGCGCAGCAAGAAATTTCCGCTGTCGCCCAACGACTGGAGACCGACTATCCGGAAACGAACCGAGGCCGCGGCATCAAGCTGTCCCCGTTGTGGCAAACTCCATTCAACAACGCGGGTGCTCTGGCTCCCACGCTCGGAATTGCGCTCGCCGTGGTGATTTTTGTGCTCCTGATCGCGTGTGCCAACGTCGGTAACCTGCTGCTTGTCCGCTCTTTTGCCCGGCGCCATGAAATGACCGTTCGCCTCGCCCTCGGCGCCGGGCGTGGCCGGCTGTTGAAGCAGCTCCTCACGGAAGGACTTATCCTCTCGACTTTCGCCGCAGCCGGCGGGCTGGTTGTGGCGTATTGGTGCCGCAACCTGCTCGTGCGCTTAATCCCGTGGCGCGGCGTCCCGATGTATCTAGCAGGCGAACTCGATTGGCGTGTGTTCGCATTGAGCGCCGGCGTTTGCCTGCTCTCCACGCTGCTTTTCGCGCTGGTCCCCGCGATCCAGAGTGGCAAGATCGATCTTGCCGCCGCGCTAAAAGCCGAATCGGCCGGTGTTGTCGGTGGCCGCGGAAGAGCCTGGGTCCGCTCCAGTCTGGTTCTGGTGCAAGTGTCGCTGAGTTTCCTTTTGCTGGTCGGAGCAGGTCTGGTGATTCAGAGCCTGCAGCGAATTCGAACCGCCAGCCCCGGCTTTTCGACCGAACACCTGCTGAGCACCGCCGTCAATTTGTTCGGGGCGGGTTACGACACGCAGCGCGCGAGAAATTTTCAGGACCAGTTGATGGAGCGCGTCCAGGCGCTCCCCGGAGTCGAGTCCGCCGCGTACGGGCGCATCACGCCGTTCAGCTATCGCAGCTATTCTTCCGCTCCCGTCGCTGTCGACGGCTACCAAGCCCCGCCCGACCAGCAGCCCGACGCCGAGTACAATGAAGTCGGCCCCGGCTATTTCGCCACCATGGGAATCCCGCTGGTCTCCGGCCGCGAGTTCACCCGCGCCGATGACGAAACCGCTCCTCTCGTCGCTATCGTGAATGAACCCATGGTCGAGCAGTACTGGCGCGGTGAGGATCCCGTCGGCAAGCGCCTTCAGGTCAAGGACCGATGGATGCAAGTGGTCGGCGTGGCCAAGCTTTCGAAGTACCAGAATTTCCTGGAGACGCCGAAGCCGTTTTTCTATGTGCCGCTGCGCCAGAATTTCTCCACGCAAGTGGGGCTGAATATCCGGACAGCACAACCCCCGCAAACCATGGCGGCGGCGCTGGCCCGCGAGGCCCACACGCTGGACCCGGACCTGGCGCTCTACGAGGTGATCACCATGCGGGAACAAGTGGACCGCTCGACCTCCTCGCAGCGCATCGCCGTCACTTTGCTTACCGTCTTCAGCGGATTGGCCCTGCTGCTCGCCGCCGTCGGACTGTACGGCGTGATGTCTTACGCGGTGTCGCAGAGCACGCGCGAGCTGGGGCTACGGATGGCGCTGGGCGCGGGCGCATCTGATCTGCTGCGGCTCGTGATGTCGCATGGCCTTGCGTTGACGGCAGGCGGCGTTGTCCTGGGCGCGGCGGCGGCGCTGGGATTGACACGGCTGCTCGGGTACCTGCTCTACAACGTGAGCCCGCGCGACCCGCTGGCCTTCGGCTCGGCATTCGTGGTGATGACGATCGCCTCGTTGGCAGCGTGTTTTTTGCCCGCCTGGCGCGCGGCGCGGACCGATCCAGCCCGGGCGTTGCGCGATTGATTCTAGCGTTCCTCCTCTGTGAGGTTTCATGAGGAGTTCTAGTCAGCCGAGGTGCTTGGATTCCTCGGGGACAGAGACCGCCTCGGACCCCACGAATCTGTTTGAAACTGCCCTGAGGTAGGACTATGCTCTGCTGAAAACTGCTGTCAAGGAGGCCGAGCTATGCCAAGCTCACCAAGAAAGGTCATCGATTGCAGGGAGTTTCCCAGCGAAAAAAAATGCACGCTTGCCATCTCGGGTACAGAGGACGAGGTGCTCGACACGGCCGTGCACCATGCAGCCACGGTTCACGGACATAAGAGTACGCCCGAACTTCGTGAACAGATTCGATCGATGCTTAAGGATGAAGGCGAAGCCAAGGCCGCAAAGGCGTGAAGGGTATTTTCGGTGGAAGCTCTCTCGCCCGGCACTATCGAGCGGTAGTGCCGGGCGTCATTTATCTATCTAGCCGGCGCTCGGATCGTCGGGGCGAGCCGGTCCAACGGCTTGATGTATGCGGGCAGACGGGTCACCGCGCTGACCATTACTCGCTTACGGAGCCATCAAGGGCTGGTTTTAGTGGTGGGTGTGTCTAGCTGCTAGCTAGCTTCTGCTTATCCGGTTGTTTCAGCAAACCGCAATAGGTTGTGGTCAGGGCTTGGATAGATCCGCGGCTCCTCGTATCTGCTTATACTGCGTTGGCTTACGTCCGGTCCCGAGTCCGAGTAACGTTTGGAATGCGGCCATGGGTAGCCTCCTCCGATTGTGGCGAAAGACGAATTCGTCGAGGTAGACCTGGAGTTGATCGCGGCTCACACCATGATAGGTCCCGATCAGCCATTGCTGCAGTTTGCCAATGGCCCGATCCGCCAAGGGCACCACGGATTTCACTCCTTTTCGTAGGTCGATTCGCAGAGGTTGGGTGCGAGGCAGGTGCTTGAAGCCAGCTTCGTGCAGCCCGCTGAAGGTTTTGAGACCGTCGGTGTATACCGTTGAACCGAGCGCCACATTTCTTTTCAAGAAGGCGATCAAAGTGCTGCTCTTGAAATCTGGGATGACCGCCATCCGAACGCGACCCGTGCCACGGCCGCGCTTTTCGACCGCCACCAGGACCAACGCCGCTTTCCGGCCCTTCAGTTGTCGGCTTCCCCGCAAGCCAGCCTGAGTCCCTCCAACCCACGTATCATCAACTTCTACTTCATCTTGCAGCGGCTCGCGTGCCAAATTGACCATAGCGCGCCGGAGTTTATGTAACATCATCCAAGCTGTTTCGTATCGTCGCAAAGCCAGTTGGCGCTGCAGAAGGAGCGCCGAAACACCACGCTTATCGGTAGTCATCAGGTAGGCTGCCCAGAACCAAACCGTCAGCGGTGTTTTCGTATTATGCAGGATCGTGCCAGCGGTCAGCGAAACCTGGTGACGACAGGCGGCGCACTGCCAGCGTCGGAGCATCATCAATTCGTAGGCGCGACGATTCCCACACCGCGGACAGACGAAACCATCAGGCCAACGACAGGCTGCCAAATACTCTTGGCAATTCTCTTCGGTGGCAAACTTGGATTGAAATTCGCGCAAGGTTTTTGGAAACGGCGGGCGCGGCACCCTTTTACACTACCCCTTGTGGTCTGCTGAAACAACCGGATAAGCAGGAGCTAGCTAGCTAACGTCTTCGCCGAGGGCGCGCATGGACCGGCGAATTGAACCAGGCCAGAATCGCCGTCGCGATCCACACGAACGGAATGAAGTGGAAACTTCTCCTCGGTAACTTTCTGCGGTCGGCAAATCGCCAGCAAGTTGCACGAATCTATTACACTTTTATGACACTACCCTTGCTCCGTGGCTAGTAGACTGTCGAGAGGCTCTTTTTCGAAAGTGTGAGATCGTCTGGCCGATCATGGATGAAGAGCCGCAGTTGCCGACGGATGTTAGGCCCGGGGCTAGAGCGAAGTCAACTCGCAGCTCCTGCGTGGGCTTTGCGAGCGATGAGCAAGAAGCCCTTGGTTGTGGCGTCTTTTTCGAGGGCGGCGAGTCGGGCGCGGCCCGCGGCAGTCTTGCCCGATTTCATCTGGATTTCGCCCAGGGCCAGGCGCGCCTCGAACTGGCCCGGAACGTAGCCGAGACGGGCAGCCAGCGCAATCTCAGCTTCAAGGATTCTCGTCGCATCGGCGGGTTTATCCCTGAAGGGGCCAAAGCGGGCAACCACGATCTCCACGTCGGCCCGAACGATTGGACTCTGACTCTTCTTGGCCAGGGCTTGCGCTTGCAGTACTGCTGTCTCCGCCTCAGCGATTTTGCCCTGGTCGAAAAGTGCCTCAGCAAGAACGGAGTAAGTTTCTGCTTCGTCGTCCGTCGCTTCCATGCTGTGTCTTTCCGCTAGAGCCTTCCGGGCGAAGGGTTCCGCTTCCGCCGGTTTACCCTGCTCGATGGCGAGAATTGCCAGATCATTCTCGGATTGCGCCGAACCCTGTTTATCGGCAATGTCCTGAAACAACTTCAGGGCGTCATCCTTCTTCTGGCGTGCAGCAGCTAAGTTGCCTTGGTTCAGAAGAACATCTCCGATTCCAATGGTGCTCCACGCAATACCCCATTTGTTCTCCGCTCCCTGCGTGGTGGACAGGGCCTCGGCATAGGCGGCGTTCGATTGTGACAAGCCACCCTCGTAGATGAACAGCCCTCCGAGACCCAGCAAATTCTCGGCCAAGAAAGTCTTGTCGCCCGCTTTCCGAGCTATACCGACAGCCTCCTCAAATTGCCGCTTCGCTGCGGCGTGCTCCCCCTGCTGGAGGAGGAGTCCCCCCAGCTGATAGAGCACGCTGGGAAGGGCGCCCCTGTCGCCGGTTCTGCGATAGGTCCGCAGGCTTTCCGCATATAGAGTTTTGGCCCTGTCAAGCTCGCCTTGCGACTGTACGGCTTGAGCCATGTCTTGAAGTGCGATGGCCGCATCTCTTTCATCGCCGATCTCGCGGGCAATCTTGAGGGCCTCATCAAACAGCTTCAAACCTTGTGAAATGTGACCCTCCGGGAGCATCAGGTTGCCCATATCCAGTAGCGTACGAGCATTACCGCCCTTGTTCCCTGCTTCGGAGTAGATCTTTTGTGCCTCGGCATATGCGTCCAGTGCCATTTGCCTCTGCCCGAGCAGTTGAAGGCCGATTCCTTCACGCCACCGCGCTTCAGCGATGATGAGTCGCGCGCCGGAGCTGGCGCCCTTGGCGGCTGCTCGTTTCGCAGCGGAAACTTCCCTTTGCAGCTCTCCCAGCCAATCAGCCGCTTGAGCTTCCTGCAGATCAATTCGAGGATCGTCACCGCTCGGGAGAGGCAGTTTCCGTAAACCTTCCACGGTGCTCAGAGCATCATGCGCTTTGCCGGCGGCAGTCTCGGCTGTGGCCAGGCGAAGGCCATATTCGAGATTGTCGGGAAAGAATCCAAATAACGTGCGGTAGATTTCCACCGCCTGGTCCCATTCCGACCTAGTCAGCCGATATCGCCCCTCCACCCAGAGTTGCTCCTCGCGAGAGAGGCCGGAAGAAAGCTCAAAAGCCTTCTTCGCTGCCTCCTGTGCTTTCAACTGATAGCCCAGGCCCGACCACGCTGTCGACAGGGCTGCGTGGGTCAGCGGATAATTCGGCTCCACCGCCACGGCTTTTTGCAGAATATCGCGGGCACCGAGATTGTCAGACACGCGAAGCTTCGCCAGACCTTCGGAATAGAGCCGAGCAGCCTCCGGGTTCGATGGCAGCGAGGCCTTGACGCTCGCGACATCGGCAGGCGGAACTTGGCCCACGCCCAGCTTCTGTCGCAACTCGGCCCCGACGCGCTCTACCAAATCCGACACTTCAGCCTCGCTGCCGGACCCGGTGACACTGGCCAGCGTCTCGCCAGCGACCGCATCTTGTAAGCGAAAATCCACCCGGACTTTACCGTCGGCACCCTTCCCGAGCGCAAGGTAGGAGCCGAGGACTACGTCGTCCGCGCCGACGTCGTTGCGGATCCGGCTCAAGGTTTCTTTGCCGTAGCTGTCGGCATCGGGCAAAGAGAGGTCCGTTTTCATCTGCGCGACGTTTTCGCCTGGAATCGTACGCAGCTGCTCGCCCGCCGCCAGTTCCGTGGTGAGCATTTCCGAAAGCGCCGTCGAAAGCCACGCCTCATCCTGTCGCCCCGAGAGATTCTTGAAACCGAGCACGGCCACCGATCGGCGCGCGTGGATCGGGGCTGACGCAGTCGGGGCGGTATTGCTTGCATTCCGGTGAGTGCGCACAAACAAGCGATCTCGGATACCGCGGATATTCAGGCCGAGAACGAGGCCCACAGCAATCACGATTGCGAGTACGGTACCAGCCGCAACGATTGTAACCCGTCGCGAAGAACCAGTTCGTCGGCGCGTGGGCTCCTCAATGACACCTGAGGATATTCCTTCGAGGGCTGCAAGCAGCTCGCGCGCCGATTGATAACGTTGCGACGCATCTTTTTCAAGAGCTTTCAGAATTGAGCGCTCAAGGCCCGGTGCAACGTGAGGGTTCAGTGAAGCAGGTGGAGCCGGCGACTGATGCAGAATCGCGCCTATCAATTCCGCGCTTTGTGTCTGCGGAAATGGCCGCCGCCCTGTTGCCATCTCATAGAGCACCGCTCCGGCTGCATAGATATCGCTTCGAGCGTCCACCGGCAGCCCGCGCAGTTGTTCGGGCGACATGTAGGGTACTGTCCCAGAGATTGTGCTGCTGTCCTTCGAGATACTTTGGGTCACGTCGGCGCTCAACTCCGGATGGACTAGTTTCGCTAGGCCGAAATCGAGGATCTTCAGACGTCCGTCGGGCGTGACGAAGAGGTTCGCCGGCTTCAGGTCGCGATGGATGATGCCCTGGTCGTGCGCCGCCGCCAGCCCTTCCGCGAATTGCGCTCCGAGACGCAAGACTTCTTTCTCGGAGAGTGATCGTTCCTTCAGTTTCTCGCTGAGCGAACTGCCTGGAATCAGTTCCATTGCCAGAAAGTCCAAACTATCCTGGGTGTTGAACTCGAAGACGGTTTCAATGTTCGGGTGATTCAGCTTGGCGAGCGCAAGGGCTTCTTTGCGGAACTGCTTGCGTGCAGCTTCGTCGGCCAGGGTGCCGACGGGGAGAACTTTAAGTGCGACATCCCGATCGAGCTGCTCGTCGTGGGCGCGATAGACTTCGCCCATGCCACCGGCGCCGATCTTCTCCACAATGCTGTAGTGGCCGAGCGTTTGGCCGATCATCGGGAGGGTACCCGTCTCTGCGCGGCATATTAGGTCGCAGTGGCAGGCAAGTCAACGAAGGGAATTTCGTCCGTGTTCCGAAATCCTGGTCTTCGCGCTCACGGCAAACGAGGATTTCTTAGGCTGGATTCATGCAGGTCAATCGCATCTTTACGAGAGTCAAGCATGCTGCGTGTCCGTACCCCCGCCTCAGGCCCAGCCACTTCGGAAGATTGAGGGCTACTAAGCCCTCTCTCCCCGGAAAACCGCGTTTTCCCGTTCCCTGGTGTCTCTCCAGCAAAAGTGTGCTATTTTCGCATTCGACACAGGGGCTTGCATTTTC
>JBARRP010000011.1:0-54933 GCA_049644285.1 Candidatus Acidiferrales bacterium
AGGGGCTCAGGACCCCTATCGCGGCGTCGCCGTGCCCCATTTTCAAGTTGGATACAATACCCGAAATCCTTTGAGCATCCAGGAAAAGACTGTATTCCCTAAGCTATAGTAAAGCCTTATGATCTACTGACCTGCCCGTGTTGTGCGTTGTTAACAGGTCGCCACAAGAGAGTTACGCCTTTGGAGAAACGGAAAGAAAATCTGGCGGCCGTCGGGATCTTGGCGGCCATTTACTTCATTGCAGCCAAGCTCGGACTGACCTTGGCTTTCGTCCACCCCAGCGCCACGGCGGTCTGGCCAACGACGGGCATCGCGTTAGCGGCTCTCCTGATCCTGGGCTATCGCGCATGGCCCGCGATCCTGCTCGGCGCATTTTTCGTGAACTTGACGACGGCCGGGTCCGTTCTAACGTCGCTCGGTGTTGCCACTGGGAACACCCTCGAAGCACTGGTCGGCGCTTACTTGGTGAACAGGTATGCCGGTGGCCGGGAGGCTTTCTATAGCGCACAGAATACCTTCAAGTTCTCGATTCTTGCGGGACTGCTGAGCACGACGGTAGCTGCCACTTTCGGGGTCACGAGTCTCTCTCGGTGGTTATGCCAGCTGGGCCAGCTATGGATCCATTTGGTCGACTTGGTGGCTCGGGGATGCAGTTGGGGCGGTAGTGATAGCTGGCGCGATTTGCCGAATTCTTGGCCTTGATGGTGTGTCTGTCCGTCGCCGCCGAGATCGTCTTCTGTGGACTATTCCTCACCCGAGCCACAAACTACCCGTTCGAGTACCTGTGCATTCCCTTCCTCGTCTGGGCGGCATTTCGTTTTGGCCAACGCGAAGCGGCAACCGCCACCCTGGTGCTTTCTGGGATCGCGATTTGGGGCACCTGGCATGGATCGGGTCCGTTCGTGAGAGGAACGCGGAACGAGTCTCTTCTTTTGTTGCAAGCTTTCATGGGTATTGTGGCGGTGATGGCCATCGCTCTCGGAGCGGAGTCCGCAGACCGCCAACGCGCGGAGGAAAAGGCTCGCCACCTTGCGGTCACCGACCCGCTGACGGGCCTGGCCAACTATCGGAAGCTCATCGACGTCCTTGACGCGGAAATCAAACGCTTTGGACGCACGGGAAGATCGTTCGCCGTGTTGCTGTTGGACCTGGATGGATTGAAGAAGATCAACGACCGGCATGGCCACTTAGCAGGCAGCCGGGCGCTGTGCAGGCTGGCCGACACTCTCCGCGTCCATTGCCGCAGCATCGATACGGCCACGCGCTACGGAGGGGATGAATTTGCCGTCGTCATCCCCGAAGCAGGGGCATTGGAAGCACAGCAGGTGGCGCGTCGAATCTGTAAGCGCCTTAAGGAGGACACCGAGCGGCCATCGCTCTCGGTAAGCGTGGGCACGGCGGTGTATCCTCGAGACGGCGAAACCATCGAAACGCTGCTGGCTGCCGCGGACAACGTCCTCTACAAGATGAAAATGCGCCCGCGGAAAGGGGCGCTCCTTCTAGTGGCGCGCGGGCCACGCCCAGACGATATTCAATAGTTTGCTCGCATTCTTCAGCGCTGTGCCCCGCAATAATTTGCGTAACCACTCGCCGGCTGTGGGAGTGTAAGTGATTGTAGAGCCGCTGCTTGCCGCGCCCGGACTCCCCGCGCTGCAGTACTTCTAAGTTCTGGGTACCATTTCTACCGGATTGATCCGAACTTCCGGATGCTGTATTTAAGGGTGTGCCGGACGCCATGCTCACATAGGTCCTCGCTCTGTTTCTTAGTCCCTAGCCGGCGAGAGAGATTCTCGGCTCCGATGGGCGCCCGGCAGCAATCGCGAAGAGGTGCCTAATGTCGAAGTCTCTACTACTGGCGGACGACAACGCCCTCGCCAGACGCCTAATCCGAAGTCTATTGGCAACAAGATTTGAAGGGGACATGTGCGCGGAGGCGGCTGACGGCGTTGAAGCCGTCGAGAAGGCCAAAGCCGTGCACCCGGACGTGGCTATTCTGGACATTGTAATGCCCCTCCTCAACGGTGTAGACGCCGCCCGCCAGATCGTTCAAAACTCTCCCAAGACGGCCGTGCTGGTCATTAGTGCCCACGATCCAAGGCCGATTCTTCGCCGGATCGTGGAAGCGGGAGCTCGCGGCTTCGTCTCGAAATCCTCCATGGACGTGGAACTGATCCCGGCGATCGAGGCACTGCTGGAAGGAAGAACCTATTTCGGTCTTGAACCCTCCCCGGCTGGCTGAGGCGCACCCTGGCGAGCGCTGAACAAATCCTTCGTGCGGGAGAAGCAGCAGCCGCGGAGCGGCGCCAGAATATACGGTCCGGGACATTCCTGACTTCTGTCCGTTCCCTCCTTTCGCGCGTACCTGCGTCCGCTTGCTGATTGCTGATCGCTGAGAACTACTTCAAGAACCGATTCTGTATCCAGCAAAAATTGCAAACATCCACAACACTACGCCCTTGAAATCCGGGACCAGCCGGTTGATAGTTCATAGAGACGAAAATGGACCAGTTCAAGACAGATCGCGCCAGCTACCAGCTGGCTCCCCGCAACTCCTTTGTCTTCAGCACAGTTCGTTTTTTGCCAAATCGCTACACGACAAAACTAAACGGGATTCAACTCATTGAAAACAAACGATGGCGATCTCGCCAAATCGCCACAAAATCACGCTTTTCTGCAGTCCGTTCTTTGGACCCCGGTGGAGTCCACGAAGCCTCCGAAACCGGGGTGCGGTGTCTAGATCCCGGTGGAGTCGAACCAGCCTCAAGAGAGCAAAACATTACGCGGAGGGCGCGGAGGAATCGGGGCCCTCAGGGGTTAAAACCCACCGGGGAGTAATTAGGAGTAATGAAAAGGCTGCTTATGTGCCGGTTGATGGACTCGCTGCGCTCACCACAAGAACCGCGACCTGACAAGGTAAGGCAGTCTCGGTGGTCTCTGCGTTCCTCTGCGTTCTCTGTGAAATGTTTTGCTTTTTGAGAAGGCAAACATCATGTTATAAAAATTGGTTTTGTGCGAACTCGTACGAGAGAACGGATACATTCCCCGCCTCTGAAGAGGCGGGCTACGACGGCATTATTGACGCGTTTACTTCGATTTTCGCGATGGAGAATTCGCAATGAGCACTTGGTTTTCTAGGGCTTGGTCGTTGGCGTGGCGTGCCACGAAGACATGCGCGGCGGCGGCCATGGTTGCAGCGACCGCGCCCGCTGCACTGGCCCAGTCGGCTTCTGGCGCCGCGGCTGGGGAATCTGCCGCTGGCGAGGCCAACCTGAAGCTTCCGGATTTGTCGAGCGTGCGATTCGTCGGCGTGGACGGCCACACGCTGCTCCTTTTCGGAATTGCGTTTTGCATCTTTGGGCTGATTTTCGGCCTCACGATCTATATGCGCTTGAAAAACTTGCCGGTGCACCGGTCGATGCGCGAGATTTCCGAGCTGATCTATGAAACCTGCAAAACCTATCTGATCACGCAGGGCAAGTTTCTGCTGCTGCTTTGGGTCTTCATCGCCGGGGTGATCGTGATTTATTTCGGCTTCCTGGCTGCCGTGCCGGATAAGCCAGTCAGCACGACCCTGCCCGTTATCCTGCTGTTCAGCTTGGTCGGGATGGGCGGGAGTTTCGGGGTGGCTTGGTTCGGAATCCGCGTCAACACCTTCGCGAATTCCCGGACCGCTTTTGCCGGGCTGCGCGGCAAGCCGTATCCCATCTCCCACATTCCGCTCGAGGCGGGCATGAGCATCGGGATGATGCTGATCAGCGTCGAGCTGCTGATGATGCTGGTCATTTTGCTTTTCATTCCGGGCGACTACGCGGGGCCCTGTTTCATCGGGTTCGCGATCGGCGAGTCCTTGGGCGCCGCCGCGCTGCGCATCGCCGGAGGGATCTTCACCAAGATTGCGGACATCGGCTCGGACCTGATGAAGATCGTATTCAAGATCAAGGAAGACGACGCGCGCAATCCGGGCGTGATCGCGGACTGCACGGGCGATAACGCAGGCGACTCGGTGGGGCCGAGCGCGGACGGCTTCGAGACGTATGGCGTCACCGGTGTGGCGCTGATTACGTTCATCCTTTTGGGCGTGAAGAATCCGACAGTGCAGGTTCAACTGCTGGTGTGGATCTTCGTGATGCGCATCGTCATGCTGATTGCCAGCGCAGCGGCTTACTTCATCAACGGCGCGATCGCCAAGGCCCGGTACGCAAACGTGAATGAAATGAACTTCGAAGCGCCGCTGACGTCGCTGGTGTGGATCACCTCGGTTGTTTCCGTGGCGCTGACTTATTTCATCTCCTCCCTGATTATTCCGGACTTGGGTGGCGACACCACGCAATGGTGGAAGCTCGCGACAATCATCTCCTGCGGGACGTTGGCCGGCGCGATCATCCCGGAGTTGGTGAAGGTGTTTACTTCGATCGACTCGCGGCACGTTAGGGAAGTGGTGACGTCGGCGCAGGAAGGCGGAGCGTCGCTGGGCATTCTGTCAGGGTTTGTGGCGGGCAACTTCTCGGCTTACTACCTCGGGCTGGTGATGGTGCTGCTGATGTCGGGCGGGTACTTGATCAGCTCGCTGGGACTCGGAAACCTGATGATTGCCGCGCCGGTGTTTGCCTTCGGGCTGGTTGCGTTCGGCTTTCTGGGGATGGGCCCGGTGACGATCGCGGTGGATTCCTATGGGCCGGTTACCGACAACGCGCAGTCGGTGTTCGAGCTCTCGCTCATCGAGCAGATTCCCGGCGTCGAGCAGGAGATCAAGCGCGACTTCAAAATGGACGTGAACTTTGGTCGCGCCAAAGACATGCTCGAAGCCAACGACGGCGCCGGCAATACGTTCAAGGCCACCGCGAAACCGGTGCTGATCGGCACCGCCGTGGTGGGCGCGACAACCATGATCTTCTCCATCATCATGGCGCTGACCCACGGCTTGACGGAAAACGTGGATAAGCTCTCGCTGCTCCATGCGCCGTTTATGCTCGGGTTGATCACCGGCGGCGCCATGATTTACTGGTTCACCGGCGCTTCGACGCAAGCCGTTTCTACCGGGGCCTACCGCGCGGTCGAGTTCATCAAAGCGAACATCAAGCTCGAGGGCGCGACAAAAGCGTCCGTCTCGGACAGCAAGAAGGTGGTCGAGATTTGCACGCAGTACGCGCAGAAAGGCATGTTGAATATTTTCATCGCGGTGTTCTTCGCCACGCTGGCGTTCGCGTTCGTCGAGCCGTTCTTCTTCATCGGTTATCTGATCTCGATTGCGATTTTCGGTCTTTTCCAGGCGATTTTCATGGCGAATGCGGGCGGCGCCTGGGACAATGCCAAAAAAATCGTTGAGGTTGAGCTGAAACAGAAAGGCACCGAGCTGCATGCCGCCACCGTCATCGGCGACACTGTGGGCGATCCGTTCAAGGACACCTCTTCAGTGGCATTGAATCCGGTCATCAAGTTCACGACGCTGTTTGGCTTGCTGGCGGTGGAATTGGCGGTGAGGCTGACGTCGCAAACCGGCGGCGGGTTGACGCACATCCTGGCCGCGGCGTTTTTCCTCGTTTCGTTTCTGTTCGTGTATCGCTCGTTCTACGGAATGCGCATTCGCACGTCGGCCGCAGCCGACGAAGCCGCCCGCGCCCCCGCGGATTGAGCCCGATGTGGAGTGCGGGAGCTTGCTCCCGCCTTTCCCCGCGCCAGCTTGCTGGCGTACTCGTGATCGCTCGCGCACACTATCGTTGACGCCTGCATCCTGGCGTGTGCACGGTGCTGGCGAGGCAAGCCTCGCCAGCAAACAGCGGCGGCGAGCCGCCGCACTCCACACTGTGCTCCGTAGTGAATTCTCCCTGCAAACAAAGGAACAATTATAGAAGTAGAATCTGCGGTGACTGTGTTAGGCGGTTGCGGCTTTGCCGTAACCTTTTACGGCCTGCTCGATTCCAGAAGCGGCATTGGCGAGGTCCTGTGCATTCATGGCCGGCCGGACTGTAAGCCTCGCGTTGAAGGCGAGAAACCATGGCTCGGCAATGGCAGGCAACTGCGATGACTCCTTCATGTCGAAGAATATGTATCCAGTTCGTTCGCCATTATCTTCGGCGAAGAACGCCGCTTCGGGTTTGAGGTCATCCAGGATGTGCTTAATCGTCGTCCCCAGACTCCCATTTCGAACCGTTGCATTGCCGGCTTCGACGGGGATGGAAACTTTGAGCATCATGCGCATGTTATGTGCCCTCCTTAGGCGCGACGGATTATACACGCTTCCGTGCAGCGGCGGCGAGCCGCCGCACTCCACGCGGGCGGTTAAGTTTTCAGGAGGCCAGGATACTGGCGCGGGTCGTTGGCGAAGCCGGGGAAAACTTTTGTGAGGTCGCGGTTGCCCAAGTGCTTCGAGAGAATTTCGCTTAGCACACTGCGATAGTCTGTCGTGACGGCTAGGTCGCGACCCTGGTAGAGCTGGCCTTCGCTCATACCCGGCCAGCGGGTGTAGACCTTTCCGCCCTTCACGGCACCGCCCATCACGAACATGCAATTGGCGTGGCCGTGGTCGGTGCCGTGGTTGCCGTTCTCGTGCGCGGTGCGGCCGAATTCCGACATGCTGACAAAGATGACGTCGCCCATGCGGTCGCCCATGTCCTGATGAAACGCCGCGATTCCCTGCCCCAGATCGCGCAGCAGATTTGAAAGCTGGCCCTGGACGCCGCCTTCGTTCACGTGATGGTCCCAACCGCCGCTATCGAGGAAGGCGACTTCGAGTCCGACATCGGCCTTGAGGAGCTCGGCAATCTCCATCAGGCTCTGGCCGAAGCGGCTCTTCGGGTATTGCGCGCCATTTTCCGGCTGGTATGTGTCCGGATTGATTTGCTTCAGTTGATCGATGGCCTCGAAGGTTTCCTGTCCGACTCCGTGCAGCACATGGTCCACCGTCTGCGCGTAAATCGCCTCGAAACCACCCTCGACGGTTTGCTGCGGGCCCATCATGCGAAACTGCTTCAGATCGGGCATCGCGACGGTCGGCGCGGAACCCTGAAGCGTTCGGGGCAAGTATGGCCCGAAAGCGACCGCGCGGAACGGCGAGGGCTTTTCTTCGGGCAATCCTTGCAAGGCGCGGTTCAGCCACCCGTCATCGGTACTTTTCAGTCCGGGCGTGCCTGATTCCATGAAGTCTTGAGCATCGAAGTGAGAGCGCGTGGGATCCGGCGAGCCGACTGCTTGCACGATGGCGAGCTGGTTCGCGTGGAAGAGTGGCTCGAGCGGCTGAAGGCTCGGGTGCAGGCCGAAGAAGCCGTCCAGATCAATGGCTGCGTCGCTGCCGCCGCGTCGCGGCTCGGGGATCGCGATCGTGGGGCGCATCTGGTAGTAGTTGCGCTCGCCGAACGGCACAACCACGTTCAATCCGTCCATGGCGCCGCGCTGAAAGAGCACGACCATTTTCTTCTTGTTGGGCGCCGGCGTTGCCGCTACCGCTCGCTGCAGGAACGACGGCAGGGAGCTCATTCCGAGCATGGCCACGCCGCCACTCTTCAGGAAAACTCGTCGCGTAATTTTCATTCCAGCTCTCCGTTAAAACAAAAGCGAAATCATGGGTGCCACAAGCGGCGCCCCCACAACCACCACGCCAGCGGTCCCACGGGCGGTGCGAGAAACGCTCAGCGCCGCTGAAATTCGGGCGTGCCTAAAACCAAACCGGCAATGAGACCGGCGTTCACGTGCTTAACCGGATCATCGAGGCGCGCCTGCAGGATTTGCGGATCGTTCAGGCGCTGCTCGAGAATCTGGCGCGTCTGCGCCGCCACCTGGCCATCGAGGAAAACATCAAGCGCGCGGGAAAGAGCCATTCGGGGATCCGCGTCCGCCTCCGGACCAAAGAGTGAGCCGAGGTCGGAGGTTGCGCCCAGAGCTCTTCCAGAAGAAAGCGCCAACGCAAAATTGAGGCGATTCAGCAACGCGCCGGTGTTGACCCAGGTTTCCACTTTGTCGGAATAGCCCGTTGGCGGCTGGCACATGTATAGCGGCTCGCCCATCCGGCCTACCCACTGCGCGAGCTGCAAAGGAATTGTTATGTCGGCATTCAACGCCCGGGCCGTACTGGCCACTAGCTCGAACGGCTTTTTCACCTTCGCGCGATACGCATCGCGCGACCAGAATTCCGGCGAATAAATCATCGTCTTCAGGACCCCGCGGATGTCGCCTCCGCTGGAGAGAAAACTTTGTGACATGCGGTCCACGAGAGTTTGCGGGGGATTGTCGGAGACGAAGTGGCGCGCCAGTTCGGTGGAGATGAATTTTGCGGTGCTGGGATGATTCGCGAGCATTTTCAGCGCTTCTTCGCCGTCTTTCATGCCGCCGTAATCGAAGGTGCGGCCAAGCACGATTTTCTTGCCCTGGGTGTGGATGCGATCGTCGAAAAAGAATTGCGGGTCGCGCCGCAGAGCGTGCACGCTCCAACCGGTGAGGCACTTGGCCATTTCGATGACGTCCTGCTGCGTGTAGCCGCCATCCACGCCGAGGGTGTGCAGCTCCATCACTTCGCGGCCATAGTTCTCATTCAGGCCGCGCTCTTCCTTTTGCGGCGGAACACGGTTGGGCTGGCCCGGGGGAGGGAGATTCTGGGGCTGCGGGAACGTGCCGGGGGGCGGGAATCCGCCGCCCGCAAAGATTCCTTGGAAGCGGCGCCGGCGCTGAGCCAGCTCCTGCTGCATATGTTGAGCGGCGATCGGGTCGGCGCTCAACCAATTGTCGAGGTAGAAGAGCATCGCAGGGCTTTTCGCTGTCGCCAGCAACAAATCCTGAAACTTGCCGAGGGTATGCAGGCGGATCACATCGCGTTCGTACGACGTGAGCATCCACTTGTCGGCGCCCTTCTGCGCAAACACATTGAAGTGGTTGAACCAGAAATCCTCCATCACCGCTTCGAGCTGCCGCTGGCTGTAGACGGCGCGGTCGAGCTTGGCCATCGAAAGCTCGGCGATGATTCGCTGGGGGCCCTGAATCTTGGCAAGCTGCTCCTGCGCTTTGTCGGCTTGACCGGACTGCTGCAACTGCGCCAGCGCATCGCGGCGCTTCTCTTGCTGTTGCTCCTTGAACTGGTCTTTGGTGAGGCCTTCCTTCTTGGCTGCTTGATCCGGCGGCGGAAAATTCTCGACCAATTTTTCGGAAGACATCTTCAAGGTCTGGTACGCGGAGAGGCGCTCGTCGAGGTCGGAATCGCCAATCGAGTCCGGGTGAAGCTGCTGATCGATCCATTTCTCGAGGCCCATTTTACGGACGCGCCCGACGTCGCCAGGGCGCGGGCCGTATCCCAGTCGCGTCAAGGCGTGAAGCGTGGCTTCATCTTCGGTGAGCTGGGTGATTGGCAGCTTGCCTTTGAAGGATTTGCTCAACTCGTGCGCGGGCGCTGTGTCCTGCTGGCTGTATTTCTTGTCGGCTCGAGCGCGGGGCGTGGATATTGCCAGAACGGCTAAGAGGGATACCGCCAGGACGCCCGCACCTGGTGTATCCAACCGCCTGTAGGTTCGCCTGCGAGTCATCGTTCTACTTTCAACCTTGCGCACTCTCAGCATCGCCATGGTGAAACGAGTCTCACCTTCGTCTCACAATCATGTTAACCCGCCAGAACCATGAAAGTTGCGTGCTGCGTCCTACCGGTCAATGACGGGGCGAACACCGAGAGGGGATCGTTAAACGATGGGTGATCGGGGATGTAGCGAAAAGGGGCACGGCGTGCCGTGCCCCTACGGCTACGGGCGTAGCTGTCGGAGCAGGCCCTTGAGCTTTTGTTCGTCGGTGGGGGAAAGAAAGGTGAATTCAACGCCCAGGCCATTCTCGGCCACATTCCGAACGGTGCACTGGGCGTCGAAAACGCTGAATTTATTTTGAATTCGGAGGTTCAGAATGGCGCCGTGCGGCTGCGAGTTCCGCGTGCGGACGAACATTCCGCCCAAGCCAATGACTGTGACGATTCCCTCGACTTTTGGCTCGGCTCCCTGGCAGCGAAGCGGATGACCTTCGGGCACCAGGATTCTCTGGTGGCGCCGTAATTCTTTCTTGACGACCGTCATGCGTGGGCTGCCCGGAACGCGTCCAGCGTCCAGGAATCCTGCACCTCATCGTGGCGGAGGACGTAGTAGTTCCCGTCGTCGGCGAGCACGCGAAAATAGCTGGCTGCCGGGGAGTACCAACGTCCGTCCAATTCGTGCACTTGGAATTCCCTTCCGCGAAGGGTGAAGCGCAGGGGCCGCTCATCAGCGCAATACCCCGCATAACACTGGACGCGAATTTCGCTCATCGCGCCTCCGTCGGGGCGGAAGGGAGCCGCCGCAGGGAGACTTCGTGCAACGTCAGCTTTGAGTTTATCAGTCTTTCCGTTCGGAAGATAGCACCTGAGGCGAGTCCGTTATCGCGGGACGGTTTTGGGATGCTATCGAAATTGCCGCAGCTTCGGCGTTGTAGGCGGCTCCCAGGAAAATCACCATCGCGCTCATGTACATCCACAACAGCAGGCCGATCGCGGCCGCCAAGCCGCCATACACGACACCGTAGGGAACCCGCTTTACATATAATCCAAGCAGCATGTCCACCACCCACCAAAAGATGGTGGCCACTTCCGCTCCCGGTAGTACATCCTTCCATCCGTGATGCCCGGGCCGACCCACCCGGTACATCAACACGAGCACACCCACCGCCAACCCTAAAACGAGCAAAAGTGAAGCGACGTTCGCGACGTCGGTGACGAGCTGAGGCACACCGATGCGCCGAATTAACCAGGCGCGTCCTGGCCTTCCGAATACGGTCAGAACGACGACGATCAGCCACGGTCCGAGGGTCACAAGGAGCAGAAGCAGGGCGCGAAGTTGCAGGCGGAAATAACTCGTGTGCTTTTCTTCACCGTTGATGATGCGGAAGCCCTGCATGAAGCCAATCATCACCTGCGTTCCGGCAATGAGTGTCCCGCCGAGCCCGAGCGCGATCCAACGTTCGGGATGCACGCCCCGGCGAAGCAGGTAATCCAGGATTACCTGCTCGCTGCCGGGCGGAAGGATCAGCCGCACCTTTTCGGGCAATTCCGCCACGGCTCCGCGGAAGACCTCCGAACCGTTAAGGATGCCCAGGGCAAGCAGCAGCATGGGGAAGAACGCGAGAAACATGTTGAACGCTACGGCCTGTCCCATGGTCACGCAGCCGGGGAAGATCCGACCGAGCGCGCCGCGCAATTTTCTCCCAAGCATAAGCATGGAACGCAGGCGGATTATAAGGGGAAATCGCTGCCAAAGCGCGCCCTTTCGCAGTTGCCGCGCGGCATAAGCGGGGAGTAAACTTGCCGCGGAGTCGTGCGGGAGGTGCGGTATGGCTCGCTCGGTGCGTTGCGGCCTGATCCAAGCGCGGTGCGAATGGTCGCCGGAAAAAGTCGCGCTTTCGGAAATTCGAAACAAAATGGTGGCGAAACACGAAAAACTGATCGCCGCTGCCGCCAAACGCAATGTCCAGATCCTGTGCCTGCAAGAGCTTTTCTACGGGCCTTATTTCTGCGCCGAGCAGCACGCGCGCTGGTACGAACTCACCGAGCCGGTCCCCAGCGGCCCGACTCTGGAGCGCATGCAAAAACTGGCGGGACGGCACAAAATGGTGATTGTAGTGCCGGTCTACGAGCGGGAAATGAGCGGGGTTTATTACAACACGGCTGCGGTTTTCAATGCGGATGGGAGATACCTGGGCAAATACCGCAAACATCATATCCCGCACTGCCATCCGGGATTCTGGGAGAAGTTCTACTTTGCCCCGGGGAATACGGGCTATCCCGTTTTCGAGACGCGCTACGCTCGCGTCGGCGTTTACATCTGCTACGACCGGCACTTTCCCGAAGGCGCGCGGATTCTCGGCCTGAACGGCGCGGAGATCGTCTTCAATCCTTCTGCTACCGTCGCCGGCTTGAGCGAGTATCTCTGGGAGCTCGAGCAGCCCGCTCACGCCGTGGCGAACGGGTATTTCGTCGGCGCCATCAACCGAGTCGGGAACGAAGCGCCGTGGAAGATCGGCGAGTTTTACGGCAAGAGCTATTTCTGCAATCCAAGAGGAAAGATCATCGCTCAGGCCAGCCGGGACAAGGACGAAATCGTGGTCGCTGACCTGAACCTCGAGGAAATCGATCAGGTCCGCGCCACCTGGCAATTCTTCCGCGACCGCCGCCCGGAAACGTACGGCGAAATCGCGCGCACGCAAGCTGTCGCGAAGGCCGCGGATGCGGCAAACTGATTGAGGATCGAAAATCGAGTTTCACTCGCACAAGGACAGGAATCATGACGACATCCGCTCAGGCCATCCCGAATCGCAGCGAAGAAGTAATCCGCAAGCACAGGGAGTATCTGTGGCCGGCGGTGACGAACTACTATCAGAAGCCGCTCGTCGCCGACCACGCCAGCATGCAGTACCTGTGGGACCTCGAAGGCAAGAGGTACCTGGATTTCTTTGGCGGGATTGTGACCATCGGAGTCGGCCACTGCAATCCCAAGGTCACGTCGAAGATCAAGGCACAGGTCGACAAACTCCAGCACACGTCGACATTGTTTCCGAACGAACACATCGTTGCGCTGGCCGAAAAGCTGGCGCAGATTACCCCGGGGAAATTGCAGAAGAGCTTCTTCACCAACTCGGGCACCGAGGCCAATGAAGCCGCCATTTTGCTGGCGCGAATGGTGGGACCGAGTTACGACGTTGTGGCGCTGCGGCACGCGTATGCCGGAAGCTCGATGTTGGCGAAGGCAGTGACAGCTCAGGCGCCGTGGCGCAAGGCAGGAGTGATCAGCGTCGGAATCTCGCACGCGGTCAGTCCCTATTGTTATCGCTGCCCGCTGCATCTGACGTTCCCGGATTGCGGGGTCGCCTGCGCAAACGATGTCGAGAATCTGATCCAAACCGGCACCAGCGGCTCAATCGCAGCGTTCATCGCCGAGCCGATTCAAGGCGTCGGCGGATTCATTACGCCTCCGCCGGAATATTTCAAGATCGTTTTCAAGATTGTGAAGAAATATGGCGGGCTCTTTATTGCGGATGAAGTCCAGACGGGCTTTGGGCGCACGGGGAAGAAATGGTTTGGGATCGAGCATTGGGAAGTAACACCGGACGTGATCACCTGCGCGAAGAGCATGGGCAACGGCGTGCCGGTCGGCGCCACGATTACCACCGCCGAGCTCGCTGACAAATTCCAAGGGCTCACGATCTCAACATTCGGCGGCAATCCTGTGACTTCCATCGCCGCGCGCGCGGTAATCGAAGTGATCGAAGAAGAAAATCTGCGCGAGAATACGCACGTTGTCGGCGGATATTTCCGTAAGAAGCTCGAAGGATTGCAGCAGAAGTATCCCCTGATTGGAGATGTTCGTGGCATGGGGATGATGCAAGCGCTTGAGCTGGTGAAGGATCGCCAGACGAAGGAGCCCGCGCCCGAGGCGGCAACTCAAATACTCGAGCGAGCGCGCGATAACGGCCTGCTCCTCGGCAAAGGCGGACTCTACGCCAACGTCATCCGCATGGCCCCGCCGATGAACATCACCAAGGCCGATGTGGATGAGGGTATCCGGCTGCTCGACAAAACATTCAGCGAAGTCCGCATCTGAGACCGATATCGACTACACCGGACGCAAACGCGAATCGAATCGATTGATCGTGAGCGCTGTCATTCCTTCCTACGAAGTCTGAGCGGATTGAGAATAATCACCCAAGCCAAGCAGATGAAATTCCCCTCGTTGCGCGACGCGATGTTCCTTCTTGGCGTTGCCCTCGTCTTGTCATTGGCTGCACGCGCGGCGGCCCGCGATGCGGACAAGATCAACTGGAAGCCTTTGGAGGATGCGCAGCTCAAGTTGGAAGGACGACCGCTAAGGAAATGGAATGTCTACGCTTCGGAAAAAAGGAAAAATCTGGTCCTTATCCAGTTGGGCCGGCGTTACCTTGTAGTGGACTTGAAAGCGCGGGCGGTGTACGAACTTCCGCCTTCTGATGTGCAACAAAACGGCAAAGATTTTCAGAGCGAAGACCCGACGGCGAGCGGAAAATCGCTGCCTACCTCGGAGTGGCTGGTGCGGGACGTGGGACCGGCAGAGCTCGTACGCGTGAAGCTGGGGGATTATGGGCGTATGGTGGAGATTCAATTGCCCCATCGGCCGGATTTGCGCTGGGCCTATTAGGATGGGCTCAGAAATAGCGACTCAGGTACAATGCGGTCTGCCTTAGAGTCCAAAAGAGAATCCTGGCTAAAATCCATGCAACCCTCTGCGCCTTCTTCCGCCTTTCACGTCGAAGCGATTTCGGTGTGAGGATGCCCGCAACTTACAAAGCGAGGATGCACATGCGCAAACTCTGCCTCATTGTGTTGCTGCTTCTACCGAGCCTGAGTGTCGCTCAGCAGGAGCCCGATTGGTCCAAGGTGGAAATCAAAGTCACCAAGGTTTCCGGCAACATCTACATGCTGGAGGGCGAGGGCGGTAACATTGCCGCCTCGGTCGGCGAGGATGGCATCGTCATTGTCGATGACCAGTTCGCGCCCCTCGCTGATAAGATCCAAGCTGCGTTCAAGAACCTCGGCATCACCGACAAGCCGGTGCGTTTCGTCATTAATACCCACTATCACGGCGACCATACGGGCGGCAACTTGCCGTTCGCCACTGCGGGCAGCACCCTCATTGCCCAGGACAATGTGCGCAAACGGCTCGAGAATGGCGGCGTCGCCGGCAACGGCGGCTCCGTGCATTTAGAGCAGAAGCCCGCGGCCAAGGGAGCCCTGCCGATCATCACGTTCGAGCACGACGTCACCGTTCACCTCAACGGTGAGGACATTCGCGCGCTGCACTTCCCCGCCGGCCACACGGACGGCGACTCCGTCATCTTCTTCCCTAGAAACAACGTCGTGCACATGGGCGACGACTTCGTCCGGTACGGCTTCCCTTTCATTGATGTGAGCAGCGGCGGTAGCGTGCAGGGGATGATCGCGGCGTTGGAAAAGGCCAGCGCCCAGTTGCCACCCGACGTTAAGGTCATTCCCGGCCACGGCGTGCTCTCCAACCTCGAGGACGTCCGGGATTTCGTCAAGATGTTGAAGGACACCTCGGCGGTTGTCGAGAAGGCGCTGACCGCGCATAAGACGCTCGAGCAGATGAAGCGGGAAGAGATCCTCGCCCCGTGGCAGAAATGGTCCGGCGACTTCATCAACACGGACGCCTTCATCGAGACGCTGTATAACTCGCTGACCGGCACGAAGGGCGAGTTCATGAAGCACAACTGACGTTGGTGCCGACAGAGGTCTGGGGACTGGGCATCAGCTCTTCGGCCCGGTCTTGCTGGAGCAGGCTTCAGCGGAACCAGCCGGGAGGCGCGCCGGCTTTGCGACCCTCTTCTTCGAGGGCTTGCATCTGCTTCTGCTGATCTTCTTTTCGCTTCTCGAGCCTCTTGAGTTTCGTGGCGCGGTCGTCCACGTAGATGACATTCCGGTTCAGCCCTGTCGAGGGATCAAATCCGCCGTTCCCGTACTTTTTGATTTCCTCTTGAACCTGAGCAATTTGCCGGTCCACGGCAGCGATCTGGTCCTGCAGCTCGCGAGCTCTTCCGCGCCAATACGCTTCGTCGCTTGCAGAATTCGCGCCGCCGTTGGTTTCAAGATTGCTGGATTTTGACGAAGCAACTCCGGCCGAGGATTCCTGTCCCACGACCGAAACCGTGTTGCCGGGGAGGCCAGACAAGTCGTCTTCAGTGAATACCTTTCCGGTTGCGGATTTTCCTTTTTGGACTCTTGCCTTACGCGCTGCGTCCGCCAGCGAGTCTGTCTTCGGATCTGATTGCGACTGCGATTGCGCGGACGATTGTGATTGGGATTGTGCGGGAGCTTGCGATTGCGATTTGGGGTTTGATTCCGCGGGTGGTTGTGCCGCGGGTTGCGATTGTGACTGAGCCAGCGCCGATGTAGCGCACCACACGACCAGAAGCAGGAGAGGCAGCGGATGCAAGTACAGCCGGGAAACGGCCTGCTTGGCGGAGAAGGAATTCGGTAACGCGCCAGTCTTGCAGAATGTTCTCATCCGAGTTCTTCTATTCTGGGGAGCTTCAGGAAAAGGGTATTCCGAGGCGGTGCGAAACTACAAGCTCATTGCTTGGGAGATAAGCAAAAGCGTTAGCCCTGGGGGCAGCTCATGGTGCGACGAGCGCGAGCGCCGGGCTGCTACCAACGTTGGTTGGGCGGTCGATGAGAGGATCGTTGTGCACAGCGGCGATCGCGGAAACCGGCCTGCTATCCGAGGATTGCTTCCTTTACCGGTTTTTGTCGCGGAGGGGGTATACTGCGGCGAGCCGGGATAGACCGCGCGTCTGCGGGTGAGTCTAATCTTTTTCACTCGCTCCTAACCCTAGTCCGAGGAGTGTTGTCATCATGGATTTCGGAATCACATTGAAGCCGGATATTTCAGTCGACCGAATCCTGAAGCTGACGAAGCAAGCCGAAGGGGCGGGATTTCAATACGGCTGGATGTTCGATTCGCACGTCATCTGGAAGGAGCCCTATCCCCTGCTGACGCTGATGGCGACGAACACAAGGAAAATGCGCCTCGGCACCTGCGTCACGAATCCGGCGGTTCGCGATGTGACGGTCACATCGAGCCTCTTCGCGACCCTCAACCTGATCTCCGGTGGACGGATGGAGCTCGGCATTGGCAGGGGCGACAGCTCGCGGCGTGTTTTGGGAAAAAGGCCGACGACGCTCGCGCATCTCGAAGAGGCAGTGCAGCAGTTCCGCGAATTGACCGCGGGGCGTGAAATCGAATACGACGGGCGTCCCGCGCGGCTAAGCTGGGCGACCGGCGGCATCCCGCGCGTGTGGATCGCGGGCTATGGCCCGAAGGCCTTGCAGCTCGCGGGCAAAATTGCGGATGGCGTGATTCTGCAACTTGCGGATCCCGATCTCGTCGAGTGGTGCCTGGGTTTTGTGCGCGAGGGCGCCAAGGAAGCCGGGCGCGATCCGAGCAAGATCGAAGTGATGTCGGCGGCGGCGGTGTGGGTCTCAAGTGACGTCAAACGCGGCCGCGAGCAAGTCCGCTGGTTCCCCGCGCTGGTGTCCAATCACGTGATTGATCTCATCAACCGCTACAAGCCCGAGGAACTGCCTCCCGCGCTGACCTCCTATGTGCGGAATCGCGGCGGGTATGATTACTTGCACCACTGCGAGGTCGGGAGCAGCAACGCGGAATTCGTCACCGATGAAGTGGTGGACCGCTTTTGCGTGCTAGGCACTGCCGAAGCACACAGGAAAAAGCTGGAGGCGCTCGGGCGCGCCGGGGTGACGCAGTTCAATATTTATCTGATGTCGGGCGAGGAGGAAAAAACCCTCGAAGCGTACGAACGCGAGATTCTTCCGCATTTCGCGCAAAAGGCTCCGGCCCGGGCGTCATAATTTCTAAGCAGATCCTTCGCTCCGCTCGGGATGACAGAGAAAGTACTTTTTCCGCACTGTAAAGTCGTGCCCTGACGAGAATCGGAGTTGTCACGCAGACATAGTCACACGAGCGACGCCTACGTTCAGAATCGCCCAGCCAGGAGTGGCTGTACCACACCACCGGCCCTGACGCTTCGGGCTCGCGGCATCCAGCGTCTACGGATTGCGCTTCTGAGCTCGAAATCCGCGCCAAGCAAGCCACACCAGTATTGCGAACATCCCCAGCCAGCCGAGGGCGCGGACGGCGGCGGCGATCTGCGTGTCGTGCTCGAGGACGCCGGCCATGCTGAAGATGGCGAACCAATCGTGTTCGACGAATTCCGGATCGCCGACTGTGAGCAGCGGCAATTCCTGCGCGCGTGCGTCCGCCATGTAAGTTGCGATCGGGAGAAATTGCTCGAAGAAACAAAAGAGACAAAACACGGTACCCGAAATTTGCCGGCGAAACGCGAAATAGACTCCGAGCGCCAGCGGCACGAACAATTGCAGAAATGTTCCACCGAGGATCATCAGCGTTCTTCCGAAATAGCTGAACAGCAGGTGCCCGGCCTCGTGGATCGGCACGAAAACGAGATCGATCATCGGAAGCGGACCGGTGCGGCTTGCGAGCTGAAGAAGAAAGATCGCGTAGAAGACTAGCCACGCCACGAGCGCCCATCTTGGTAGCGGCTCCCAATCCTGTTCGAGTGGCTCGAGAAGCGGGAACCGCTCCGTCCATGATTCGGGCAAGTTCATCTTTCGGGAACCTTTTCTCTGATAAGGCTATGCCCGATTGATGGCGCGGCGACGCTCGCCACTGCGTGGCGCTGCTGAAAAGGCAATAGCGCCCTGGAAGGCATCAAGCCAATTTCGGGTGTGTTCCTCGAAAAACCCCCGGCTCTGAAGAGGCAGGCTACGACACCGGTTGGGCCTCTCCTCAAGCGCCGCGACTTCCTTAACACTATTTCGGAGGGTTCCTCTCTCATTCGGTCGGCTCGGCTGCCGATCGAAAAGGCCCCGGGTCTGAAGACCCGAGCTACAACCCCGAGCAACACTCAGCATAAGAGCTGCCACCCGCGAGGGCCTACGAACGCGCCTTGCCCTGCGCTTGCTCACTGGCCTAAGATGCGGAACACACGGCGTGGGGAGGAACGGAATGCGTTTCGATACCGTCATCAAGAATGGCACGGTGGTCACGGCGACGGACACTTACACCGCTGATGTGGGCATTTCAGGCGAGAAGATCTCGGCGATCGCGCAGCAATTGCCGGTCGAAAATGCGGGCCAGGTGATCGATGCGGCCGGGAAGTACGTCATGCCGGGCGGTATTGACGTGCATACACATATCGACATGCCTTTCGGCGGCACTACGAGCTCCGATGACTTCGAGTCGGGCACAATTGCGGCGGCTTTTGGCGGCACCACCACGCTCGTGGATTTCGCCATCCAGTACAAAGGGCAGTCCCTGCGGCAGGCATTCGACACGTGGATGAAAAAGGCGTTAAGCAAGGCCGCGATCGACTACTCTTTCCACTGCATCATCACCGATCTTGGCGACGCTCAATTGGAGGAGATGGGCGCGCTGGTGCGCGAAGGTGTTTCGACTTTCAAGCTGTTCATGGCCTATCCGGGCGTTTTTATGCTCGATGACGCCGCCATTTTCAAAGCGATGTCGGCGGCGGCGAAATACGGCGGGATGATCTGTATGCACGCGGAAAACGGCGGCGCGATCGACGTAATCGTCCAGCGAGCGCTGGCGGAGGGAAAGCGCGCGCCAAAATATCACGCGCTGACGAGGCCCACGACGGCGGAAGCGGAAGCCACATCGCGCGCGATTGCGCTGGCGGAAATGGCCGGAGCGCCCGTTTATATCGTCCACCTCTCGTGCAACGAGGCGCTGGAGAAAGTGCGCGAGGCGCGCGACCGCGGCCTTCCCGCCTATGCGGAGACTTGCCCGCAATATCTTTATCTCTCTCTTGAAAACATGGATGTGCCCGGATTCGAAGGCGCGAAATACGTCTTCACTCCGCCGCTACGGGAAAAATGGCATCAAGAAAAACTCTGGCAGGGGCTAGCCAGGGATGTTTTGCAGGTTGTCTCGACCGACCACTGCCCGTTCTGCTACAAGGAGCAGAAGGAACTTGGCAGAGACGATTTCACGAAGATTCCGAATGGCGGGCCTGGAATCGAACATCGCCTGAGCCTCGTATTTAGCGGCGGTGTGCATGGCGGGCGGTTTTCTCCGAATCGTTTCGTGCAGCTCGTTTCGACGGCGCCAGCAAAGCTCTTCGGACTCTATCCACACAAAGGCACGGTCGCGGTCGGCGCCGACGCCGATCTGGTCATCTTCGATCCGAACGAGGAGCAGGTCATCAGCGCCAAGACGCATCACATGCGTGTGGATTATTCCATGTTCGAGGGGATTCGCATCAAGGGTGTGCCGAAAATGGTGTTTTCGCGCGGGCGGTCCGTCATCTCGAACGGCAAGTTCACGGGCAAAGCGGGAGCGGGGCAATTCGTCCGGCGCCAACAGTACGCGGGGTTGTAGAGCCCCGGCCATCGCTAACCGTATGCCGAGAAAGCCATGACCAAGGTCCTTTCAGGGGCTGAAGCCCCGGTTTTTATGGCCTCTTTTGTCGCGGTTGAAACCGCGACCCACACGGCTTCGGAGTGATTCAGGATGCTGCTAGCGCCGGGAGACTTCCGAAATCCAGGGGATGCCAACGAGGCCTTCCTTCACATGCACAACGACATCATCGCCGGGATGAAACCGGTCAAAGTCTTCGCGCACAACCGGGATGCGCTCGAAGCGATGATCGTCGCGCCAAGACGTCACCACTAACCGGCGATTCGTCAGCGGGCCTGCCATGGCAAATCGGCTGACGACCCGCGCGTTCCAACCCTCGCCGGGCGCACGATCAAACGCCCCGTTGGCAAGAAGCAGCAGCGCGAGCAGCCAAGGAATGGGGACGAGGCCATAGTAAACCCTCTTGAACGCTTCCACTTCGGCGTGCCGAAGAGCGCGTCGCTCGACCAACATGGCGAGGCCCAGCGTGAAGAAAAAGAGAACACCAATAAAGATCAGAATCCCGTCCAACTCGAGTGGCGGATAACGCCCGCCCGCGAGAACGAAGCCCAGCGCCCCAATGAGAAAGAACGCCGTCCTGCCGAGCAGCTTGCGGCGCAGAGCGAACTCCGCGGCCACTGAACCCAGCCCACAGATTTCGCATTCATCGGTTGTGCGCTCGGCCCCACAATTCAGGCACCGCGTCATTTCCCGGCCAGTTTCCCCACCAGCATCTCAAGTTGTTCGCGTTCCGCCTCGGGCAGGTCTTTGAATTGAACTCCCATGCCTTTCCCAGGCTCGACGCGCTTCACGATACAATCTACCTCGATAGGCTCCGGTAGGGAAAGCCGTGCCGTGAATTCGGCGCGCAGCCAGAGGGGCTGCGTTGTTTCGATAAACATGCCTGCTAATCCGATATCGCGCGTGGAGGCTGACAGGGTATTGGAGCCCCAGCCGATCACGATCCCGATGCGGAAAGGGTAACGGGCCATGCGGCGACGCTCGGTGCGGCGACCGCCCGGATTTTCACCAGGTGAGAGGGCTTTGGCCATGGTGTTGCCTCGATGCTAGGGGTGGGCCGACTCGGTGTCAATCCAACTCGCTACAAGCATTTGCCCGGGTTGTAACACCCCGCCGTGCGGAGGGTATAATTATATTATGGACTTGAAAGTATTCTTCCTGAAGCAGAAAGAGGCCGTCCGCGGGCGCTCCATACAAATCTTTGCTCTCCTTCGTCCGGAAGATATGGGATGGAAGCCGGAAAAAGGGGCTCTGAGCGTTGGCGAAATGCTGCGCCACCTGTGGGTGTCCGAAGAAGGGGTGCACCGGGCGGCCCTTGAGGGGAACTTTGCGTACTACGAAAAACGCATGCCTCTCGGCCTGGGGGCGGTCCTCGGGACGGTTGGGTCGCTTGAAGATGAGCTGAAAGATCTGGAACGCGCTCACCGGGAAACGCTCGAAGCCGTTTTGGCCTGCCCGGCGACGCTGTTTGACGAGGAACGCGTCCACGAGGGCTTGAACTTTCGCCGCAAGGTTAGCGTGATGCTCTTCGGCATCAATGAACACGAGGTCCATCATCGGGCTCAGTTGATGACATACCTTCGCATGCTTGGTACGCCCGGGCCCGAACCATTTCAACGGCCCGAGATTCACAGTGCTAGGAAACCGGCTTAGCGGGAAATCATTTGGTCGAAAGGTTGCGGATGCTGGCGGGCTGGCTGTCGAGACAGGCCATGTTCTGGTCGCGGCCATTCGCGAGGAGTTGGCAATCAATCTCTTGGGCGCTGCGGATCGCGTCCGCTTCGGTTGCGCCATCCGCGGTCGCGCAGTTGTTGCGGCCGTTGAAGGTGACACAGACTTGGTAGCGGAAGCGCGTCTGCTGCATCGAGGAGCGGATCAGCAGGAAGAGCAACACCGCCGCGCCCAGCGCAATGATCCATCGAACTTGCTTCGCTGTGCCTGCCATCGGTTTAGTTTCTTCCTAGCAACTTGCTTAAAGACTCCTCAGCTGTCATTGGCGAGGAGCCACAGACGACGAGGGACCGTTCCCTTGCAAATATTGCGAAAAAGCAGATCCCTCGCTCCGCTCATGATGACAGAGAGCCCTCAACGCCGGGGCCGCCTTTCAGTTCCAGGCCAATCATTCTATCCCGGCGCCCGCCTCCGCGTCCTGCGCCGCGCGTCGCGCCAATTCTTTTCGGATCTGTTCGCGAAGGCGTGGGGCGAGGGTTTCGATCTTCGAAATGTCCTGCAAATCCCGAAGCGTCAGGTCCGGCAGAAAGGATCGCAGGACCAGGTAAGGGGTGCGCGCATTCCTCGTCAACGCCAAGCGAACGTTGTATTGGCAGGACCACTTCGGATGCTGTGCAATCGCGGCGACCACCCGTTCGGGGATGCTGGGCTTGGCCACTACTTTCAGAATCTGGCTCTCGGTGAGAAAGGAATTGTTCAGTGCCAGCCTCAGTGCTTGCGGATGGCCTTCCGCCAGCAGAGCGCCGGCGACGCGCGCCGGCCCACGACGCGCCAGTGTCAGTTTCTCGCCAACCGGCAGATGCGGGATACGCGTCACGATTACCTCTTCCGCGAGGCGCCTTACTTCAGGCGGAGCCGAAGGCAGAAGGCTCAAGCGCACCAAATCGAAAAGGTAAAGCTGGCGAACGAGCGAAAGAGCGATGCGGCGCGGTGTGCGCGGATGGCGAGCCAGCCGCAGCTTGACTCCTTCGCTGCGGACCCACTCCGCATGCGCGGCGATCTTTTCAAGTATTGACGCCGACAGGTCCATCCGCTCAAGCAGCAGACAGACATGGGGTTCTTCAAGCTGCAAATTCTCAAGGAGTTTGCCGAGAGATTCTTCATCCGCCTCGTGGATCAACGCGGTCAGTGCATCGCCCGCGGATGCTGTGGGGCGCTCTGACTGAGGATCCGGCTCAGGAGGCATGAGCGACTTCACCTCGCAAATTCCGCGCCACGTCCGCCGCGGCCTGCGCGGGCGAAATGCGCAACGCCATGATGCGCGCGCGCGGAGCAATCTCAGCGAGACGAGAATCCAGCGTCGTATCGAGCAGCGAACTCCGGCCGAATACGCCTCCGGCCTTTGCCAATTCAAATTGCTCTCCCGCCAACTGCAACCGATCGACAACGCTGCGCGCCAGTTCCGCTAGGGAACCGGCGGCGCTGACGAGAAGTTCGCGCGCGACTTCGTCTCCCGACTCAGCCACATTGCAAACCAGCGGAAACATTTTCGGAATTACGTCGTCAGGATTTTTGGCGATTCTTTCGAGCAACTCATCCCAGTTGCGGAATTCCAGCGTCCCCAAGACGCGCTCGGAGAGGTTTGTTTTCGGACCGATGCCATCAGCCGCCCGGTACACTGCGGCCAGGGCGCGCCGGCCAAGATCGAACGCGCTCCCTTCGTCTCCAATCCACGGGCCTCGGCCACCCGCGCGAGCGATCTTGCCCGCGGTATCGCGCCCGACCGCTGCCGATCCCGTTCCCGCAAGCAGCACAACTCCCTTCCCGACTGCCGCCGCCGCTGCCAAGGCAATATCCAGATCGCCCGTCACCCACACAGCGGCGCTCGGAAACGAACGTTGCAGGAAAGTTGTCACGCGGCGCGCTACCTGGGGCCGTCCCGCGCCGCCCAGCCCGGCGCAAATCCCTCGAATGTCGGTGGACTTTATCTTGTTGCGCTCGAGGACCGCATCCGCAACCGAGCTGAGCGCGAACCATGCCTTCGAATAGCCGGTCCGCAAGGGGTTCGATGGCCCTCCTCGAGTGGAAGTGAGTATGTGACCGTCGCTGTCCATCAGCACGCATTCCGTCTTCGTGCCGCCGCCGTCAAAGCCAAGGAAGTAGCTCATGTTCGGAGAATCCTTTGGCGAAGATTCGCTCATTCAGCCGCCGGTGGCCTCGCTTGACAGGGCTGGAACCAGGCGGATAGCATCGCCGCGCCTTCACGAATTCGACGCCATGCGAATCACTCCCGTCGATCTTGCCATTCTCGTTTTCTATCTCGTCGGCGTCACCTGGTTCGGCGCGCGTTTCCGCCGCGGTCAGCAAAACTTACGCGATTACTTTCTGGGTGGTCGAACGGCGCCGTGGTGGGCGCTGGCCTGCTCGATTGTCGCCACCGAAACTTCTACGTTGACGATCATCAGCACGCCGGGCATCTCCTACACCGGCAACCTGCAGTTTCTACAGCTCGTCCTCGGATACCTGGTGGCGCGGGCCGTCCTCTGCGTAATCCTCGTCCCGCGATACTTCCAGGGGGAATTCTACACGGCTTATCAACTTCTCGAAAAGAGATTCGGCTTGCCGATGAAATCGGTGGCGGCAACGGTGTTCCTTGCCACCCGGGCCCTGGCCGAAGGCGTGCGGATTTCGGCGATTGGGAAAGTAGTGAGCGTGGCGTTTGGCACCGGCGACCGTATATCGGTCGGCGTGATTACGCTTCTTACGCTGTTCTATACCTTCGAAGGCGGAATGCGCGCGGTGATCTGGACCGATGTCCTTCAGTTCTGCCTGTACATCGGCGGCTCGCTGGCGGCCTTTTCGCTGTTGCTCCACAGGATTCCGCACGGATGGATCGGCGTGACCCAGGCCGCCGCAGCCGCCGGCGGCAAGCTGCGCGTTTTCGATTTTGCTTTCAGCCTTACACAAAGCTATACGTTCTGGTCGGGGTTGGTTGGGGGCACCTTTCTGACGATGGCGAGCCATGGCACCGACCAAACCATGGTGCAGCGGCTGCTTGCGGCTCGCAACGAGCGCGACAGCAAAAAGGCTTTGCTCACGAGCGGCGTCATAGTCCTTTTCCAGTTCGCACTCTTCCTTCTGATTGGCGTGATGCTTTTCGTCTATTACCAGCATGCCGCGGCTCCCGTCCCTACAAGTGATCCGGACAAGATTTTCCCCGAATTTATCGTGACCGGAATGCCGGTTGGACTTACCGGAATCGTTCTTGCGGCCATTTTTGCGGTGGCCATGTCCAACGCAAGCGGCTCGCTGAATTCGCTGGCGTCTTCCACCATGATGGATTTCTCGCGGAGGCAAGATGATTCGCCGGCGAGTCAGCCGCGATTGCTTCGCCGCTCGCGCGGCATGACTCTTCTCTGGGGCATCGTCCTCGGTATTTTCGGCCTGATTCACTGGGGCCCGGTCCTCGTTGCCGGCCTCACAATTGCGTCGATCACTTACGGCGGGATGCTGGGCGTGTTTCTGCTCGCGATTTGGAATCGGCGCGCCACGTCCGACGGCGCAATTGCCGGAATGATTTTCGGGATCGGCGTGATGATCGTGGTGGAACGCTACACGTCACTTGCCTGGACGTGGTTCGTCCTGGCAGGCACACTGGCTACGTTTTCCGTCGGCTCGCTCGTGAGCTGGATCGTTCCGACGAGGCCGGAACCGCCCGGCAGAGCCCCTGGAGAATCGTGAGCACCAAACCACTCGAACTCGTTCGAGGTCTGGGACCGTGGGCTGCGGCGGCCATCGTCGTCGGCACGATGATCGGAACAGGAATCTTTATTGTTCCCGCCGACATCGCACGCAACGCGGGAACAATCCCGCTCGTCTTCGCCGTCTGGATCGTAGGCGGCGCACTCTCGCTTTTCGGCGCCCTCTGTTTCGCCGAGCTTGGCGTCGCACTCCCGGAGGCGGGCGGTGAATACGCGTATCTCAACCGCGGCTACGGCCGCAAGTGGGGATTTCTCTTCGGCTGGATGAATTCGCTCATCGGCGGGCCTACAGCCGTAGCAGCGATTTCCGCAGGCCTGCTGCGATTTTGCGGATTCTTAGTGCCCGCGGCAGGAGCGACGATATTCGTCTGGCATGCCGGGTTGCCCTTCAACATGAAGCCTTACGAATTCGCTTTCACCTGGGCGCAGCCATCGGCTGTCGCCGTCATCGTCCTCGTCACTTTTGTGAACTACCTTGGAGTCCGATTGGGCGGCCAGGTTCAAGTGGTTTTGACAATCATCAAAGTGGCTGCTGTAGCGGCCGTGATCGCCGTCGGGTTCATCTTGGGTCACAGCGCGCATGGAGTAGTTCAATCTCTTCCGGCCTATTCTGCAAATGTTGTGACGGTTGGCGGGCTTTTCGCCGCCCTGGCGAGCGCGCTCTGGGCCTACGACGGCTGGAACAATCTCGGCATGGTCGGATCGGAGATCGTGAATCCGCAGAAGAATATTCCGAAGGCGCTCGTCGGAGGCGTTGTCCTCGTCGGCCTTCTCTATCTCGGAATCACGGCGGCTTGCCTGTATGTCCTGCCCTTTGCTTCAGCCGCCGCTTCCGCTCACGTGGCCTCCGACCTAGTCGCTAAGGTCGCAGGAGACAGAGCAGCGACGTGGCTGACGCTCGCAATGGCGCTCTGCGCGCTGGGAGCGTTGAACTCGTCGATCTTAACGAACTCGCGGGTGACCTTTGCGATGAGCCGCGATAACCTCTTCTTCCGCGTCGCTGCCGGAGTGCATCCACAATATCGCACTCCGGCGAATGCGCTCATCTTCCAGGCGATCCTCGCTTCCTTGCTAGCGCTCACCGGCACGTTTGAAGAGCTCTACAATCTGTACGTTTTCGCGAATTGGATTTTCTACGGGCTTACCGCAGCGGCGCTCCTCTCGCTGCGCCGCAAACAGCCCGACCTTCCTCGTCCGTATCGCATCTGGGGTTATCCCGTCGTCCCGCTGCTGTTCATTGCAAGCGCCATCGCCATCACCGCCAACCTGCTCCTCGCGAATCCGGTGCACTGCACAATAGGCCTTGCCCTCATTCTCTTCGGACTCGTGTTCTACGATCACTGGCGCAGGCGGCCTGTGTCCAACTAGCAGCCGGTGCGTCGGCCGGACGCCCACAAAAGCCTCAGGTCAGACCCGGCAACACCGGCCGGGTCGGGACCCTTCGGCAGACCTCAGGGCAGGCAGTGAGCTACAATCCCTACCGGTCTCGGATAACCGAGCGCTCTTCGAAGTGGTGAGCTTGCTCAGGACAGTCTGTGTGCGGCGTTTACGGGCACGCCCTGCATCGCCACCGACGGATGAAATAACTGCGCAAGGAGAGCGACGCCATCGGCGAGGCGCGGGCTGGGGCGTGAAAAATAGCTATTCGCATCGACTGCGAAGACGTGAGCATCGCGCACGGCGGGTAATTCTCCCCACCGGGCGGGGAGCTTCATCTTTTTGAATTCGGCGACGGTTCGCGCCAGGCTATAGCCGCATGGCATCGCAACCACTATTTCCGGCCGCGCGTCGAGGACGCGGCTCCAGGGCACTCGGAAGGAGGGCTCGCCAGGGCGGCCCAGCACATCAACTCCTCCGGCGCGGGTGACCATTTGCGGCACCCAATGGCCGCCGGCATAGGCCGGATCGAGCCACTCGAGGCAAACTACCCGCGGCCTCTCGGGCGCGCTGCTCACGACCTCCTCCACATGGGAGACACGCTTCTTCAGCGCTGCAACGAGTGTTTCGGCTTCCGCAGCGTGGCCGGTCGCGTCCCCGATTCTTCGAATATCGTCCCAAACGTCCGCTATCGTGTGTGGCGTGAGCGACAGGACTCGCGGCATTTTCTCGAGTCGCGTCAACGCCGTGGCCAGATCGTCCGGAGATGCAGCGCAAACATGGCAAAGGTCTTGCGTGATGATTAAGTCTGGCTTGAGCCGCCTCAGTAGTTCGTCGTCCACGCCGTAGATGCTCTCACCTCGCTCGATCAACTCCCTCACTTGCTCATCGACTTCCGCGGGACTTGCGGCGGGATCGACACGCGGCCGGATCAGGGCTGGCTTCTCTGCCGCCTCCGGTGGGTAATCACATTCATGCGTGATCCCAACGACAGAATCACCGAGTCCGAGGGCGTAGAGAGTTTCGGTCGCCGAGGGCAGAAGGGAACAAATCCGCATGGCAGGGAGTGTAACTTCGGAGTGAGGCACAGGCAAACTCCGCCGTCGGAACACTCAATGACTCAATTCAGACGCGCGTACAATCCGCACGCGTGACAGGGCGTGTCATTCTGAGCGAAGCGAAGAATCTCCAGCGACGGAACTTGGCACAAACGACGAATTATGCCAAGCATCGACAGGTGAGATCCTTCGCTGCGCTCAGGATGACATCAATGAGGTACGCGCCGATGTCTATCCAATAGCGCTGCATGCTGCCGACGGCGCGGGCAAAAGGTCCGCGAAGACGAAAGCGTCGCGGGTCACAACCTCGCCGGAGCGCACCGGAATCGGGCGCTGGAACATCGGTCCGTCGCATGCGAATGTGTGGAATTCGCCATTTTCGCCGCAGGGATCGACCTCCGCGGGCAGCGCTGCAAGCAAGTCTCGATCCCATTTCCGGCCTGCGAAGGAGACATCGAGTTTCTTGGGATCGACGCAGGTCAAGATCGCGCGCAGGCCGCCTGCAATCATCTCCCGGGCCAGTTCGCGCGTATCCAATCGCCACAGCGGGAACACGGGCGTCATACCACACCTCGCCGACTGCTCCTCACGATATTTGCGCACATCCGCGAGAAAGAGGTCGCCAAAAATCATGTGCGTCACACCCTGGGAGCGAGCTTGGTCCATCGCCGCAGCCATCGCCGCTTCATACTCGTCGTTGCGGCACGGGGAAGGAATCGGGACGGTGATCAAAGGCAAACCGGCAGCAGCCGCCTGGACTTCCAGGAGCGAGTCGCGCACCGCGTGCATCGCGACGCGATGATGAGTGCGGTTCACAGTCGTGAGGAGCGCAACAACATCAAGGTCGCCGCGCCGTCGGACGACATGCAGCGCCCAGGCGCTGTCCTTCCCCGTGCTCCATGCGAGCCATGCCTTCGGACGCTTTACTGGATTGTCTTCGGTCATGGATAGAGCAAATACTTCGCGCGAATCTTTCGAAACGCCTCGATTTCCGGCTCCCAATCTTCCACGATCCGCGCCGGGACATCACTCTTTTTCAGCCGCTCGACGGTGTTCTCGTTGCCGACGAGCTCGATCAGCTTGTCAATTGCGAAGTGGTCCGGATACATCCCCCAGAGCACGGAAGCGATTTCGAGTCCCATCAGCATCGAATGAAGCGATGCGCGATCGGTGATGATGAGAGAGATTCCTTGGCAGTCTTCTCCTTTGTACATTGCGTCGCGCGGAGTGAAGCGCGTGGGCACAAATCGTACGCCCGGGACAAATCGTCGATTCAACGCCTCAGCGAGCTCCGGGCCTCGAATCCACGGCGCGCCAAACAGCTCGAATGGGGTATCCGTTCCCCTCCCGACCGAGACGCCTCCTGCCTGCAGAATCTCGATCCCAGGATAGAGCAGCGTTGCATTGAGGGTCCGCAAATTCGGTGAAGGCAGGATCCAGACATCCCCGGTGGCTTCGAATGTATCGCGACGACGCCAATCTTGCATGGCAATCACGCGCAGGTCGGCGCCAATTTTATTTTCCGCGTTGAACATTTGCGCAAGCTCGCCGAGCGTCATCGCGTAACGCACCGGCATCGGGAAATAGCCCACAAACGAGGCACGATCCTTGTCCAGCATGGGGCCCTCGATTGCTTCGCCTCCCAGTGGATTCGGCCGGTCGAGCACGTAAAATGAAATGTGGCGCTTCGCCGCCTCTTCCATCGCGTAAGCCATCGTGGTCGTAAACGTGTAGAAGCGCACGCCTGCATCCTGAATATCGAAAACGAGGGCGTCAATGCCACGCAGCATTTCATCGGTAGGCCGCGGCGTCTCGCCGTACAAGCTGTAGATCGGCAGGTTTGTGGTGGGGTCTGTGCCCGACATCACTTTTGCATCCGCACGGCCTTCGATGCCGTGCTCCGGACTGAATAGCGCGACGAGTTTTACGTCCTGTGCTTTCGCAAGCACGTCAATCGTCCGCCGGCCCTGGGAATCGACGCCGGTCTGATTCGCGATGAGACCCACACGTTTTCCGCGCAACGGCGCGAATTGCGCTTCTTCGAGGACGTCAATTCCCGTCTTGGTGTGATCGCTCTGCTTGAGAATTCCCATGACACCGTACGGCCGATCTGTCCCTGCGCTGCGCTCGACGGCCGAAGGAATCCCCTGGCGAGCACCGATATTGAGAGCGGTGGCAACGGCCGTTGCTACTTTGGAGCGAAGGCTGGAGATCGCTGGCCGCCGGTACGGATGGACGCTGCTGGCGAGCAGAATAACAAGGGTCTGGCTTTGCGGATCGATCCACACGGACGTGCCGGTGAATCCGGTATGGCCGTAAGAGCCTACCGGAAATAGTTCGCCGCGCGGCGCCGAATAAGCGGAATCAATGTCCCAGCCGTAGCCACGTAACGACGGAACCCACGGCGGATTTTCCGGCGTCGTCATCCGATGAATCGTCGCGGCGGCAAAAATCCGTTTGTCGCGCGGAGCACCGTCGGGCATCGGAACCCGGCCTTCCTCGAGCATCATTTGGCAGAAAATAGCGAGATCATCGGCTGTCGAAAAGAGCCCGGCGTGGCCGGCAACGCCGCCCATCGCTCGAGCCGTTGGGTCGTGCACCACGCCGCGCAGAACACGCCCGCGTCCCGAACCCGGCTGCGCGCCTTCCGCCAAGCCCACCTCTTCCGTGGGCGCAATTTGCGCAATCCAATCCGGAGGAGGCAAGAATCGCGTATGGTTCATCTTCAGCGGCTTGAAAATGCTCTCCGCAGCGTACCGATCGAGCGGCTGGCCGCTGATGCGCTCGATCAACTTCCCCAGAACGATGAATCCAGTGTCGCTGTAGATGAAGCGAGTGCCCGGCGGCGCCAATAATTCCTCTCCGCAGATTTCTTTCCACAACGCATCGTTCCCGCCCTGCGCGACATCCAGCGGGGGATCGGGGACAAGCCCGGCAGTGTGGGTCAACAGCATGCGCAGCGTGATCTGATCTTTGCCATGGGACACAAATTCGGGAAGGTAACGAGCCACGGGATCATTGATGCGCAGCTTGCCCTCTTCCATCAGCTTCATGACCGAGACGGTCGTGGCCAAGATTTTCGTCAGGGAGGCAAGATCGAAGATCGTGTCCGCCGTCATGGCCTCCCGGTGCGGGATGAGCGCCCGCGAGCCGAAGGCCTTGCGATAGATGATGCGCCTGTTGTGGCTGACGAGGAGAACCGCGCCGGGAATCTCGTCGTGGCGGATTGCATCCTGAACAATCGAATCGAGGGAAGATAGATTAGCACCGGTGTGACTGCCCGCTTGCGCAGTCGGACGGCCCTGGACTGCCGCACCAGCCGAGATCAACACTGCTAGGAACGGCACTTCGATGAATCGCCATGGAAACACGCGGCGAGAGGTCAGGTTGTGTCGCATCGAGCCGTGTGCTATATACAGCCGCGGAATGCAGTCGTCAACCCGAGGGGCCACAAAAGAAAGCGATGCGTGAACGCTGGCTTCTCCTGTTTTTCCTTCTCCTTTTGATGACACCGCCCGGCCGAACTCAACGAAAACCTAGCCCGACGATCGGCCGCTCTTCCGCCGACGAAAAATGGGTCGAGAAGACGCTCAGCAAGATGTCCGTCCGCGAAAAAGTGGGCCAGCTCCTGATGGTTTACTATTTCGGGCAATTTACCTCGACCGAGAGCGTGGAGTACAAAGAGCTCCTCCGGCAGGTACAAGAGAATCATATTGGCGGATTCATCCTGGGGACGCAACGCGACGCGCTCGGCATCGAACGCGCCGAGGTGTATCCCGCAGCGGTCCTTGCGAATGAGCTGCAAGTACACGCCAAGATTCCTTTGCTCATCGGCGCGGATTTCGAGCGGGGCACGGCAATGCGCATCGACGAGGGCACCAGCTTCCCCTTCGCGATGGCTGTCGGGGCCACCGGAAATCCGCAGGATGCCTACACAGTGGGCAAGGTGACGGCTCTGGAAGCCCGAGCGGCTGGAGTTCACTGGGTGTTCGCGCCCGACTCCGACGTGAACGATAATCCCGACAATCCGATCATTAATATCCGCTCGTTCGGTGAAGACCCGCAGCGCGTCGGGGAATTTGTTTCTGCTTACGTGCGCGGCGTGGAAGAAAACGGCGCCCTTGCGACCGCCAAACATTTTCCCGGCCACGGTGATGTCAACACCGATTCGCACATCGGAATTGCCACGGTTCCTGGAGATCGCCAGCGTCTCGAAAGCGTCGAACTGGTTCCCTTCCGTGCGGCCATCGCGGCAGGCGTGAGCTCGATCATGACAGGCCATTTGGCTGTTCCTGCATTCGAGCCCGACCCTTCCGTTCCGGCGACGCTCTCTCCCCACATCCTCACCGACCTGCTTCGCAAGGAACTCGGCTTCGAAGGCCTGCTCGTGACCGACGCGCTCGACATGGGAGGCGTCACGAACGTCTTCCCTCCGGGCGAAGCCGCCGTCCGTTCCATTGCCGCCGGCGCAGATGTCCTTCTGCTCTCGCCGACCCCTGACGCCGCGATCACGGGGCTCGAAGACGCAGTCAATTCGGGCCGTCTTTCGATCTCCCGCGTGGACGATTCGGTGCGGCGAATTCTGCGAGCGAAGTCGCGTCTCGGACTCGTGAAAGAGCGGGAAGTCGACGTCGGCAAATTAAATACAAAATTTGGCCGTCCCGAATTTTCGCAGCAGGCCCAGGACATCGCTGACCGAGGCATCACACTTTTGCGCGATCAGGACCGCGTGCTGCCCCTCGATGCCACAAAGCCTCTGCGCGTTCTGCTCGTCCAGCTTTCGGGAGACCCCGATCCCTGGCCTGGTCCGGATTTCGAGCAGGAAATTCGACAGCGCGTTGATTCGCTCACGACGCTCCGCGCGGACACGCAGTTCGTCAAAGTCGGAACCGTGCAATTGCCTCCGCCCGAGACCTACGATATCGCCATTGCGGCTTTGTACGTGCGCGTCGCCGACCGCAAAGGCAACGTGGGGCTTCCGGACGACCAAGCCGAGCTCATGAATCGCTTGCTCGCCGCAGGAAAACCTTCCGTGATCGCGTGTTTTGGGAGCCCCTACCTCATCGAGCGCTTCCCCGCCGCAAGAGCATGGATCGCTTCGTTCGGTACCCCGGAAGTCTCGCAGCGAGCGATGGGCCGCGCGCTGTTCGGCCAGGTGGCCATTGCAGGACAGATTCCTGTGACGGTGCCCGGAGTCGTCAAGCGTGGCGACGGCATGCGGGTCCCTGCCAACCCGATGCAGCTAAAGCCAGCCGCGCCACAAATAGAAGCGCGACTCAAGCCGACATTTGATCTGCTGGATCGCGCGGTTGCCGACAAGGCCTTTCCTGGAGGCGTCCTGGCGGTCGGCCTGAAGGATGAACTTCTTGTCCATCCATTTGGCCGCTTCACTTACGATCCGAAGTCGGCGGTTGTCGCCACCAACACGGTCTATGATCTAGCCTCACTCACGAAGCCGGTGGTAACGACCACGACGGTAATGCTGCTGGTCGAGGAGAAGCGTCTAGACCTCGATGCGCCGATCTCGAGGTACATTCCCGAATGGCCGCTCGCGGCAAAATCCGATCCGAATCCCGACTGGCGTGCAAGAGTCACTGTGCGCCAGATGCTGCTCCACACTTCCGGACTTCCCGCTCATCGCGACTTTTATAAGGACGCGAAAGGGAGCCGCACCGTGCTTGCTCGAGTCGTGGCGGAGCCGCTGGTTTCCGAGCCCGGCACGAAGGTGGAATATTCCGATCTTGGGTTCATCTTGCTGGGCGAAATCGTTGAGCGGATCACGGGTGAATCCTTGGACAAGATCGCGCAAGAATGGATTTTCCAGCCGCTGGCGATGAAGGACTCGACATTTGTTCCGCCCAAGAGCCTGCGCGCTGAAATCGCGCCCACCGAGGATGACACGGCGTTCCGCAAGCGGCTCCTGCAAGGTGAAGTCGATGATGCGAATGCTTTCGCGATGGGTGGCGTCGCCGGACATGCCGGGCTGTTTTCAACCGCGGATAATCTGGCCGCGTTCGCGCAGATGATGTTGAACGGCGGAATCTACGCGCATCATCGTCTGCTCAACCGCAGCACAATTCAGGACTTTACCGCGCGCCAGAATGTCGGCGGCGCCGCGCGCGCCCTTGGATGGGATGTGCCGACGGAGCCTTCTTCGACCGGACGCTACTTCTCCGCACGCAGCTACGGCCACAATGGCTATACCGGAACCTCGCTCTGGATCGATCCTGAGCGCGATCTCTTCGTTATTTTGCTTGCGAATCGCGTCTATCCCACTGCCGAAAACGACAAAATTCGCCAGTTGCGCCCGGCGTTTCACGACGCGATTCTCGAGGCCTTGGGCCTCGCCTCCGGCCGCGCGGCCAACCGATAACTGCCTCGTCACACATAAGCAGCGAGCTTGCGGCCCCGCACCCTCGGAGCCACGCCTGCCGCTATAATCGCATTGGATGAAATCAGGGCGTTTAAAACCCGCCATAACCGAGCAGCAGAATCCGCGCACGCGAGGACTGGATCGGAAGTCCACGCTTGAGATCTTGCGCACTCTCAATCGAGAGGATTCGCTGGTCCCAGGGGCAGTCGCGAAGGAACTTCGCACGATCGCGCGCGTCGTCGACCAGATTGTCCGCGCCTTCCGGCAGGGGGGACGTCTCTTCTATGTTGGTGCGGGAACCAGCGGGCGGTTGGGCGCGCTCGACGCTGCGGAAAATCCGCCCACCTTCGGCGTGAGCCCGCGGATGATACAGGCGATTGTCGCCGGGGGGCTGCGCGCAGTCAGACGCTCCGTCGAAGCAGCCGAAGATTCTGCCGTTCAGGGAGCCCGCGATTTGTCTGCGCGTCGCATCAGCCGGCGCGATGTCGTCGTCGGCATTGCCGCCAGTGGTTCGACGCCTTACGTTCTCGGAGCCCTGCGGCTGGCGCGGAGGCGCAGAGCCTTTACGATCGCACTGACGTCCAATCGCCGGTCGCCGATTGCGCACCTCGCACGAATCACCATCGCGCCAAACACCGGCCCGGAAGCGATCGCCGGGTCGACGAGGATGAAGGCGGGCACGGCGCAAAAGCTGGTATTGAATTTGCTGTCTACCGCGGCGATGGTGCGACTCGGGTATGTCTATGACAACTGGATGATCAACGTGGCCAACACAAATCGCAAGCTGCAGCGTCGCGCGTTGCGCATCCTCGAAGAGGCTGCCGGGGTTGATTTGCCGACGGCGGAACACGCCTTGCGGCAGACGGGACACGATTTGCGCGCCGCGCTCGTCTCGCTCAAAACGGGCGTGTCCGCGCGGGAGGCGCGCCAACGCCTCGTGACAGCCGGAGGCTACGTGCGTTCGGCCATCAAAGCAGCGCGGAAGCCGCAGTCCCGCACCGGCCGCGCGAGAGGCTGACATGGATCGATTCCGAATCGAGGGGGGGAAACCACTGGAAGGAACGGTGCGCATCAGCGGCGCCAAGAATGCCGCCCTGCCGGCGATGGCCGCCGCGTTGCTGACAAGCGAAACTGTTCATCTCCAGAATGTACCCCGCGTCCGTGACATCACCACCATGGCCAAGTTGCTGGCGCACATGCGCGCGCGCGTCCAAAGCCCCGACCTGCCGCCCACCGACATCACCATTCGGGCCGAAACGATCACTCACGCCGAGGCGCCCTATGAGCTGGTGAGAACGATGCGCGCCTCGATTCTGACGCTTGGCCCGCTGGTGGCGCGGTTCGGCTACGCGCGCGTTTCTCTTCCCGGTGGCTGCGCCATCGGCGCCCGGCCCATCGACCTGCACATTAAAGCGCTCGAAAAGATGGGCGCGAAGATTTCGGTTGACCATGGGTACGTGGAAGCGCGCGCCGATCGCCTGCGTGGCGCCGAGATTCATTTCGACAAGATCACGGTGACCGGCACCGAAAATATCCTGACGGCCGCGGCGCTCGCGGAGGGTGAAACATTGCTTCTGAATGCCGCCCGCGAGCCGGAAGTCACGGACCTGGCCGAACTGCTCATGAAAATGGGAGCGAAGATCGAAGGAGCGGGCACATCGACCATCCGCGTCCAGGGCGTCGAACGCCTCCATGGCGCCACTCACGCAGTCATCGCCGATCGAATCGAGACCGGCACATTCGTCGTCGCAGCAGCCGTTACCGGCGGCGAATTGCTCCTAACGGACTGCGCGCCGCAGCATCTTGAGGCCGTCATTGCCAAGCTCAAGTCCTGCGGCGTTGATATTCACGCCGAAGGCAAATCCTGCCTGCGAGTGCGCGCCGCGAAACAGCTTCAGGCGGGCGATGTCGTGACCGAGGAATATCCTGGATTCGCCACCGATATGCAAGCGCAGTACATGGCCCTGGCCACGCAGGCAGAGGGCGTCTCTCGAATCACCGAAACAATCTTCGAGAACCGCTTCCTGCACGCCAGCGAAATGATGCGCATGGGCGCGAACATCTCGATCACCGGCCGGGAAGCTATCGTGCAGGGGCCAACGCCGCTGAGTGGCGCGACGATCATCGCCTCCGATCTTCGCGCGAGCGCTTCGCTTGTCCTGGCAGGCCTCGTTGCCCAGAACACCACCTGGATCGATCGCGTCTATCACATTGACCGAGGCTACGAGCGCATCGAAGAGAAACTGCGCTCGGTGGGCGCGCACATCGATCGCGTCGAGACACCTTCCTGAAAAAAAAGGGAGGCGATTTCGCGCCTCCCCTTATTCCTCGCGCAAATTCAGGACGGACGCTACGCGCCAGCGCTTGTCCCGGATTCGTGCTTCATCTTCTCGCGCTGTTCACGCAACACCGCCTTGCGGCTCAAGCGGATTTTGTTGCCTTCGATGGCGAGCACCTTCACCATTACTTGGTCGCCCTCTTTCAGCTCGTCGCGGACCGCTCGAATCCGCTGTTCCGCGATTTCGCTGATGTGCAGCAGACCGTCCGTGCCGGGAAAGATTTCCACGAAAGCGCCGAATTCCGCGAGCCGCACCACTTTCCCGAGATAGGTCTTCCCTACCTCGGCCGTGGCGGTGACCTCACGGATCATCCTCAGGGCTTCTTCGGCTGATTTTCCGTCATTCGCGAACACGTGCACCTTGCCGTCGTCCATCACGTCGATCTTCACGCCGGTGGCTTCGGTGATCGCCCGTATCTTCTTCCCGCCGGGGCCGATCAGATCGCGAATCTTGTCGGTGGGGATATTGAGCATGAAAAGGTGTGGCGCATAGGAGGAAATCGCCGGTCGCGCTGCGATCAAAGTACGATCCATGATGTCGAGGATTTCGAGGCGCGCCTTGCGTGCCTGCGCCAAGGCCTCGCGCATCATGGCTATGCTGACGCCGCTCACCTTGATGTCCATCTGGAGCGCTGTGATGCCCTGCCGCGTCCCTGCCACCTTGAAGTCCATATCGCCGTAATGATCTTCCGCGCCGGCAATGTCGGTGAGAACGGCGTATTTCTCGCCTTCGACCACCAACCCCATGGCAATCCCGGCGCAGCCCGATTTCATCGGCACGCCCGCATCCATCAACGCCAAGGAGCCGCCACATACGCTGGCCATTGACGAAGAACCGTTGGACTCGAGAATGTCGGAGACCACTCGCATCGCGTACGGAAAATCCTCTTCCGCGGGAATCAGGTTCACCAGCGCTCGTTCCGCCAATGCGCCATGGCCGATTTCACGCCGGCCCGGCCCGCGAAGGAACTTCACTTCCCCGACGGCAAACGGAGGGAAATTGTAGTGCAGCATGAATCGCTTGAACGATTCCTCTTCGAATAGCAGATCAAGACGCTGCTTATCTTCCTTGGTGCCGAGCGTGACCGTCGCCAGCGCCTGAGTCTCGCCCCGCGTGAATAGCGCCGAACCATGTACCCGGGGCAGCAGGCCCACCTCGCAGGTAATCCGCCGAATCTGATCGAAAGCGCGTGCGTCCGGCCGGCGATGACGCAGCAAAATGTCGTCCCGGAAGTAGCGCTCCCGGAGACGCTCAAAGGCCCGCATCGCCAGCTTCTGGCGGTCTTCGTCTTGTTCTGGAATCCCCGCGAGGATCTCTCCCTTGATGGCATCCACGCGTCCGTAGCTTTCCTGCTTGGGATATTTCGCCGTATCGAGGGCATCGTGCAGGCGCTCGCCGAATTGCTGCTCGATCTGCTTGTAGAGCGCCTCATCGAAAGCCGGCGGCTCGACCGTAGCCTTCTTTGGCTGGATTTTGTCGTGCAGCTCCCGGATCGCCACAATAATCCTTCGAATCTGCTCGTGGCCGAACGCCAACGCATCCGCCACCGTCTCTTCGGAAACCTCGAGCGCTCCTGATTCCACCATTACGATGGCGTCCTCGCTCCCCGCCACGACAATATTCAGCAGGCTGGTCTTCTGCTCGGCCACCGTCGGGTTCACAACGAGCTGCCCGTTGAGCAGCCCCACTCGTACCGCCGCTACCGGCTTCACGAACGGAACGGTCGAACAATAAAGCGCCGCCGAAGCAGCCGTGACCCCGATCACGTCCGGATCATTCTCGCTGTCCGCCGAAAGCACCATCGCGACGATCTGCGTCTCGGTGGACCAGCCTTCAGGGAAAAGCGGCCGCAGCGGCCGGTCAATCAATCGCGAAACAAGAATTTCACGTTCCGAAGGGCGCCCTTCGCGCTTGAAGAACCCGCCGGGAATCTTCCCCGCGGAATAGGTGTACTCACGGTAGTCCACCGTGAGGGGAAGAAAATCTTTTTCGATTGCCTTGGTATCCATGCACGCGGTCGCTAGAACGACCGTATCTCCATACCGCGCGACGACAGCGCCATGGGCCTGGCGTGCCACCTTGCCCGTTTCAAACGTCAACGCGCGCCCACCGAGTTCCACACTTACTTGTTGTGACATCTCTTTACATCCTCCCCCCGATTAATCGGGGTGTTTTCAGGTACGAGAGCGAACTCTCGTTTGGTTGGGAAGAGAGCGAAGGCGTGAGGAGTGGCGCGGGAAATTAGCGGACAAACGACGGCGCGCAATGCGGCCCTGCTGGCCCACAGTCCACCCGCGAAGATTCGCTTGTGCGAAAGGGAAAAAAGCGGCCGGTTCGGCCGTTCAGGGATGCCGGGCTACTTGCGCAAACTAAGTCGTTCAACAATCTCGCGATACCGATCCGGGTCACGTCGATTCAGGTAATCGAGCAGCCGGCGCCGCTTGTTGACCATCATGATCAACCCGCGCCGCGAGGCATGATCTTTTGCGTGGGACCGAAGATGCGTGGTCAAGTAGTTGATGCGTTCGCTCAACAATGCAATCTGCACTTCCGGCGACCCTGTGTCTTTGGGATGCTGGCGGAATTGCTCGATTACTTCTGCCTTGGCCTCGCTCACTTTCCCCCTCCTGGAAAGGCGTGCCCTGCTCTCACTTTTTCGTCTCTTCTTTCGACCTTACGAGCCTAGCACACACATTTAGCGGCTGCCAACAAACATTTTCGACGAAATCGTCCCGAGCCGGCGCCGTAGCCCGCCTCTTCAAACCTGTGGTGAGCGGAGCCGAACCGGGCGGAAATTCTCAAAGACCAAAGCAGAGTCTAGAGCAAAGGCGAGTCGTCTCCGAGCAAAGCCCGCCGCACGATTTTGATCGGCGGAAACCCCTGCTTCATAAAATCATTGTGAAAGTTCTCGAGCGAAAACGCGGCGCCCTGTTTCCGCCGCAGGTCTTCGCGCAACTTGAGAATCTCGAGCTTGCCCAGCGTGTAGTAGAGATACGTCGGATCGGAGGCGCCGCGCTTGGTTTCGACGCGGCCGACTTGCGGCGACTGGTAGCCCTCTTCGACAAAGAGCTTCACGGCCTCATCAAAGCTCATCTTGCCCGTGTGCATCTCGATGCCGACAACGAAGCGCGCATCGCGCAGCAACGCATCCTGCAATTGGCCGAGGCGGATCAGTTTCGACTCGCGGGCGTCTTTGGCGCCTGCCCCGGGCTGGCCGTAGCCCTCATCGAGCATCATTTGTTCGCAATAGTGGGCCCATCCCTCGACGTCCGTCGTGGCGCCGAGAAGCTTCCGAACCTTGGTGGGCGCTTGCGGCACCCAGAGAAACTGAACGTAGTGGCCCGGGTAAGCCTCGTGGATCGACGTGCTCACGATGGTTCCGCGGTTGAAGCCTGCCATGCGCCCGGCGATTTCTTCCGGAGTATCGTACGGTCCGGGGAGCGTGACATTGAAGTAGGCTTCTTTCGCCACCTTCTCAAACGGTCCGGGCGTGTCCATCGAAGCGAACGTGGTGGCGCGTTCGAACGGCGGGGTCTCCTCCAAGATGGGCCGCACGTCCGAAGGAATCGTGATGATGTGCTTCTGCCGGATGAATCCGATGAGTCCATCGAAAGTGTCGCGGAAGGCCTGCAACAGATGGTCCGGTGCGGGGTGGTCCGCGGCGAGTTCTGCAAGAACCTCTCGCGGCGTCTTGTGGGGATCGACTTCTTTGGCGATGCGATCGAATTCGCCTTGGTTCTTGCGCAGGTCGGCCTTGCCGACCTCGAGCAGGCGGTCGAGCGGCATGTCCACCATCTCGTCGTAAAGCAGCTTCTTGGAATACACGTCTGTACCGATCCTGAAGTCGCCAATCGAGCGCGGCAACAGGTCCGACTTGAGCCACTGTTCGTAACTCCGAAGTGCCGTGATCACGGCGGCGTTGGACTCGGCGAATCCCGCTTTCACTGCCGCATCCTGAGCATCCGCGAAGGCAGCAGGGACGTCACTCTGAAAAAAGCTGACGATGCCGGGGAGCTGTTCCAGCGCGATCTCCGTGTAAATTCGCGGCGGAGTCTTCAGGTTCTCGCGAGCGGCGCGAAGGGCCCCGGGCATCTGTTTCTCGCGCGCGACAACCGAGCGGAGCCGGTCGTCACTGGAGGCAAAGCGGCGGCTCATGATGGTGAAAACGCTGCTGCTGATTCCGCTCGAATAGGTGTCAGGGTTCTTTTCCCACGGGCCGATGGCTTCTAGTGTCAGCAACGTACTGCGAATATTGCAGAGAACGATTTCCCGGTCGGCGGCCTCGGTCTGATCGAGCCGGGTGGCGTCGAAATCTGCGACGCGCTTCTCGAAACGGCGCAGGGCCTCAATCTGCTTGTCCACGGCGCTGCGGGAGAAATCCTCGAGCAGCGGGTCATACTGATGCAGACCGGCGCTGGTGCCTAAAGTCGGACCGAACTTGAAATAAACCTGGTCGAAGTATTCATCCACCAGGGCGTTCCAAGCGGCCGGAGTATTCCCGGTCTGGGCTGACTCGCCCTTGCTTTTATTCTCTGCTGACCGCCCGTTCACGCCGGAGATTTCGGTGGCGGCCACTAGTCCCAAGCACACGAAACAGACCGCCCGCATCAGTTTTTGCACTCGCACCTCACGTTGATGCTCAGGAGATTGCAGCGCACCCAGGGATATACAGACGAAGAATTCACTTCAATCCGACGGGAAGCGCTCAAGATGAATTACTTCGCCCACCCGTCACTTGTTCGAGCGGATCAAAGACAGGAACTCATCGCGTGTTTGTTTGTTCTCACGGAAAACGCCCAGCATCGCACTGGTCATCGCGGCAGAATGCTGTTTCTCAACGCCGCGCATCACCATGCACAGGTGACGCGCTTCGATAATTACGCCGACTCCCTCAGGGCTGAGCTTCTGTTGGATCGCCTCGGCGATCTGGCTGGTCAGCCGTTCCTGGATCTGCAGCCGCCGCGCGTACATATTCACCAGCCGGGCGATTTTGCTCAGGCCGATGACTTTCTTGGAGGGAATATAAGCCACGTGGCATTTGCCGAAAAACGGCAGCAAGTGGTGTTCGCACAAGCTGTACAGCTCGATATCCTTCACCACGACCATTTCATCGTAGCAAACGCTGAACATGGCCCCATTGAGCAGCTTTTCGGGGTCCTGGCGATACCCGCTGGTGAGAAATCGCAGCGCTTTCTCAAACCGCTCCGGAGTGCGCCGCAATCCTTCGCGGTTCGGATCTTCGCCGAGCTGAATGATCATCTTCCGCACCAGGTCGGCGATGCTCTCCTCTTGCTGCTTCGGAGGAAGCAAAATCTCTGTCGATTCGCTCATGGCTGTGAGGCTCCTGCGGGTTCGCCGCAATACTCAAAACTGTTCAGGCCTGTCTCTTCCACGCGAATGCGCTCGAGTCGCGCCGCGGGAAATTGTGCAAGACGCCGAAAGATTTCCATGCAGAGGTTCTCCGCCGTCGGGACCACTTCGCGGAACGGCGTCACCTCTTCATTCAAATACTTATGATCGAAAACGTCCAGCACCTGCTTTTCGACGAAGGGATCAAGCTCGCCCAGGTTCGCCACCATTCCGGTGGACGGGTCCATCGGGCCTGTTACCGTAACCTCGACGACGTAGTTGTGCCCGTGACCGTACGGATTGCTGCACTTGCCGTAGATGCGCCGATTTTCTTCCTCGCTCAAGTTCGAGCGGTGCAGCCGATGCGATGCCGCAAACGAGTAACGCCGGCTGAGCGAAAGTCTCACCGCGCTCCTCCGGCTCCGTTTGAATTCCCATCCGCCACGCATTCCACAAATAGATCGGGTGTCTCGTAGAGACGGATTCGATCGAGCTTCCCCTTGGTGATCTTGGGCTCGAGCAACTTCCAGATCAAGCTCGCGATCGCCTCGGAGGTCGGAATCTGTCCCGCCAATTCCGGCACTTCGTAATTCAGGAAACGATGGTCCATCCGGTCCACGATTTCACGCTGGATAATTTCCTTGAGCTCCTTGAGATCCAGCACCATTCCCGTCGCTGGATCGGGCTCCCCGGCAATCGTCACTTCGAGGACGTAGTTGTGGCCATGCCCGTGGGGGTTATTGCATTTGCCGAAAATCCGCTTGTTCTCCTCCGCGGTGAAATTCGGGTTGTGATAATAGTGCGCCGCCGAAAACTCGATTTTGCGTGTCACTCGGATCATGACATTTTCGCCGGGTATTCTCTGCCCTTCCAGACCACTCGACCGTGCGTATTCTTCCAGGCAGAGGCAAGCAGCGCGGCCACGTACAAGCACACACCGGGCACGTAGTATGAGATGAGCCACAACGGGGAACGATTCCGGCGCAGTTCCGCCGCGTAGTCCAGCCAGGGCTTCAGCAGGAATGCGGCGCCAAACAATAAGACCAACCAGTGCGTTTGTGCGCGGACAAGAATTCCCAGAACGACGAGAATCACCGCCGCCCATGGAACCAGTTCGTCCAACTCTCGCAAGACGTCTGCCACCGTACCTCCCATCAGGGAATACAGGTTTTTCGTCCAGCCCTCCCACATCGCACGGAACGTCGAGTACATGCGCGTGCGAACGACGCCCTTGCCCGAGTTGAAATATATCCGATAGTCCGCGTGTTTCACGCGCCGGGCCAGCCAGACGTCTTCGAGTACTCTGTTACGAACTGCCTTGTGTCCGCCCACCGCATCGTACGCGTCTCGTCGAATCAGGAGGAATTGCCCATTCGCGGCCGCATCTGGAAGCGCTGGGTCATTTACCCGTTCGAAGGAGTATTTACGCGACAGCCGCGAGTAAACCAGCGGAATTAGAGCGCGCTCGGCAAAGGTGCGCATCTCTTGCTCGGGCGAGTACGAGACTAATGCCGCGCCGTGCTCCGCCGCATCGGTGAGAGCACGCCGCGTCGAGCCCGGCAGATGGAAGGTGTCCGCGTCAGTGAAAAGCAGCCAATCACCAGACGCGGCCGCGGCGCCGACTGTTGCCGCGTAGTTCTTGCCGACCCATCCCGCCGGCAATCCATGGGTATCCAAGACCTTCAGCTTCGGCAACCGCACAGCGATTTCTTCCAAGACAGCTCGAGTGGAATCACTCGATTGGTCGTTCACGACGATGATCTCGCCGATCTCAGGCTGCGCAGCCACCGAGCTCACGACACGGGCGATGGTGGCCTCTTCGTTGCGGGCCGGTATGATGGCGGAGACCAAGGCTCTTTAGGTCCTAGCGGCGGCAGGGTGGAACTTCTCACCCCAAAATCGGAGGACAAGTTATTATAGGCTGTGGGGTCGACTCGTTGAAGAGAAAACTGCTGACCGGACTCGTCTTGGCATTTATCGTCGGCCTGCTGATTCTCTTTGCCCGGCCCGACTACCGTCAGGGTGAACCAAGTCCGGCAGGCCGCCCGGCTCATGACTTTGCCTTCGAGCTCGCGGGCAAGCCCGCGCATCTTTCCGATCTGCGCGGCAAAGTTGTCGTACTGAATTTCTGGGCAACGTGGTGCGCTCCTTGCGTGGAAGAAGCGCCCGCCCTCAATCAATTGGAGGCGCGGATTGCCGCTGAAGGCGGCACTGTTCTCGGCATCAGCGTGGACGACGATGCCGCTGCGTACGATCAGTTCCTCCGCAGCTATCGAGTCAACTTCCCCACTTTCCGCGATTCCTCCAAGAAGATTGCCGCTACCTACGGCAGTTCGATGTACCCGGAAACCTACATCATCGATCGCGAAGGACGCATCGATCGCAAGATCGTCGGGCCGCAGAACTGGACGGGCGCCGAGATGACGTCGTATTTCGATTCTCTCCTCTCCAAAAAATGAGCAGGAGCAAGGAATCATGATGGGGCGGTCCTGGAGCATCTTTCGGACGTGCCGTTCTTGTTTCCGGCCGTGCTCCTCGCCTATTACCTCGTCTGCTGGTTGCTCGTCGGACGCAAACCGCGCCACCGCACGATCGTTCCGCGCTATGAGCCGCCAGCGGGAATCTCGCCCGCGGGAGCACGTTTCCTGCTCACCACCGGCACCGACGGCCGCACGGTTGCCGCGACGGTTGCTGATCTTGCCGTGCGCCGCTGTATCTCGATTGTGCCTGAGTCGGGCCGTTACCGGGTGACTCGTCTCCTCTCCGACGCCTACGCGCACAACACTCTTCCACCGGAAGAACGACAAGTTCTATCGCTGCTTTTCTATTCCGGAGACTCGACGACGCTGGACCCCGCGGACAGTGCTCACACAACTTTAGCGCAGCATGTGCACCGCGCTGTTCGCGGTCAGTTTGGCGACAGATACTTCACCAGCCATCCTGGCTACATCCTCCTGGGCGTTCTGGCAGGGTTGCTCGCCGCCCTCGTGGCGGTGGCGCGTATCGAGACAAACGACCGTTTGGGAGCCGTTTTCCTGACATTCTGGATGATGTTTGTGGCTTATGTTCTGGGCGCGGTGTTTTGGGTCAACGTCGTGTCGATGTGGAGGGCCACGCTGCGCGGAATGTCAAGCTGGAAGCTGCCCGCGCAGAGTGCCCTGGTTTTCGCGATCTTTGGCGCGTTCTTAGCCTTCGTCGGCTACAAGCTGAGTCAATCTTCGTCGCCCGCTTATGCGCAGATGATCGTCGCGATCATCCTCGTCAACGTAGGCTGTGCTCCGCTCCTCAAGAACTACACGGCGCTCGGTCAGCAGGCCCTGGATTAGATCGAGGGCTTTCGTCAATTTCTGATCAAGGTGGAGCAGGACCCGCTTGCGCGCCTAAACGCGCCCAACGTCACGCCGCAACTCCTGAACGAATACCTGCCCTTCGCTATTGCCCTCGAAGTCAAAGAAGCTTGGGGCGACCACCTTTGTGACGCTTTCCTTGCCACCGGAATCCAGCGATGATCGACAGGGGCGGCCTTTTGGGCCGCCCGTTTCGCTCGGGTAGCTCTCCAAAACCGGACGACGCAAGCGTCGCCCCTACACAAGCTCTCGTTTGAAGCATCCGGGGAAATCCCCGTCCGAGATCAACGCGCCGGGGTGCCCCCGGCTCAGTTGATTGCTTGCCCTACTCGTAGCGCAGCGCTTCCACCGGATCGAGCCGGGCGGCGCGCATGGCTGGGACCAACCCACTCAGCACGCCGACCAGGACGAGCACCGTCACCGATATCGCGACGATATTCCAGGAGACGTGCATGCGAATATCGACTTTGCCCGTGGTGTCCTCGTGCGCAGGACCGAGGAATGGGAGCGTCCCAATCGCCGCTCCCAGGCCCACCGAAAACAGAACGCCGATGATTCCGCCGAGCAGTGTCAGCGCGAGCGCTTCGGTCAGAAATTGCAATCGAATGTGACGCCGCCGGGCTCCCAGCGCGCGCCTCAGGCCGATTTCACGAATCCGCTCGTTCACTGACACGAGCATGATGTTCATCACGCCCACTCCGCCAATCCCCAGCGTCAGCAGCCCGACAAACAGCAAAAGAAATTCGAGCCCATAAGAAATTCCCACCATGACGGGGCGGAAGTCCGCTTGGCCGAACATGGTGACCGCGCGCTTATCGGTGGGTGAAAAGTGCTGCCGCTGCGCCAGGGCGGCCAGCACTTGCTCGCGTGCCTTCGCATCGAATTCGGGCGCGACCGGCGTGACCACCATCACGCTGGCATCTCGCGTGTTCCACAAATCTCCTGCCGTGGTGTAGGGAATCCACACCGACTCATCATCACTCGTGAAGTAATTGCTATCCGAAAACTTCGTGTCCATTGTCCCGACAACTGTGAACCGAATGCCATTGATGCGGACCGTTTCACCGACGGCCGGCTTGCCTGCGAAGAGCTTTCTCTTGATGATGGCGCCAAGGAAAGCGACGCGGCGGCGCTCGACATTGTCTTCGTCGCTGATCCATCGCCCGGCATTCGGGACTTCGTTTCGCATTTCGCCGTATTCGGGGCAGACGCCTCGTATCGCCGTGTCGGACCAGCGTTCGTCATGCGAAATGCCGAGAAACTTCACTGTTTCGGGGCAAATCTGCTTTACCAGGCTCGCGTTCGCGCGGATTTCCTCAAAATCTTCCCGCTCAAAATGCACCGGCTTGCCGGCCCGCTCTCCACCGGCTTGTTCGCTCGTCGTTCCAGGCCACACAATGATGCAGTTGTGCCCGAACACATCGAACGTGTACATCAGCACCGTCCGAAAGCCGGTTCCATAGGCGAGCAGCAACGTCACGGCCACTATGCCCCACACGATTCCGAGCATCGTCAAGAAACTTCGCGTCGGCTGCCGCTTCAGCGAAACCCACGCCTGCCTCAGAATTTCACGCAGCATCGAAGTGTCCGTTCCAGCAAATTCGTCGCAAGGAGCTTGGTGCGTGCTTCATTGATTGCGTATTCTCTGTGCCCTCTGTGATCTCTGTGGTAAGTCCTCTGCACGGTTCCTAGCGTCCCCATGCTTGTCTACACTCACCGGGACACGGCACTACCCACCGGTTTCATAACGCAGTGCTTCAATCGGATCCACGGATGCCGCGCGCCGCGCCGGGTACAACGCCGAAAACACCGCGATCGTGCCGAGCAACACGAAAGAAAGCACGCCAGCCTGCCACGTCGGCAACAGCCCTGCAAAAACCTGCGGCATCGGCGCCAAATCCACCAGCCCACACAGGCCATACGCGATGAGCATGCCGATCCCGCCGCTCAAGAACACGATGATTATCGCCTCCGCAAAGAATTGCCCGAGGATGGCGCGGCGTGTTGCCCCGAGCGCTTTTCGCACGCCAATTTCTCGTGTTCGCTCGCGAACCGCCACCAGCATCACATTCATCACTCCCAACCCGCCGAGAAACAACGTCACGATTCCAACAGCTCCCATGAAATACTGCATCCCATCCATGATCAGCGCGTTGGCCTGCGCGTCCTTGATCGTGTCCCACACTCCAGCGGCTTCTTTGTCATTTGGATCGAAGTGATGCAGCGAGCCCAGTGCAAGCCGTGCCTCGTGTTCACAGTCCGGATGCACCGCGAGCGATTTCGGAACAATCAGAAGGTGGTCAACCGTGTGCGGGGGCTCTGGCGGGCGATTCGGAAAATCGCGGATCATCGCGCTGTACGGAATGAAAATCTTGCGGATGTCTCGACCGTCGTAGTCCGAGTTCTGGTCCTTCTCCTTCATCACACCGATGATCGTGTAGGGAATGTCCTCGAGCCAGATTTTCTCGCCCAGCGCTGGACGGCTGCCGAAGAGCTGCTTCTTGGCATCGCTCCCGAGAAACGCCACCCGGTGAACATTCGCGTTGTCATCGTCGTTGTAGAATCGGCCTTGGGCCACTCCGATCGAGCGCACTTCGGCAAACGGAGGCAGCGAACCGACCACCAAAAGCTTCCCGCTGTTGTAAAGCGTTCGCAGCGGGACCTCGTTACCTAGCTCCGGCATCACGTACCGGCACGCCGGCGATTGCTCCGCCACCGAGATGTAGTCCTTCTCGTCCCACCGGACCACCCGCCCGGCTCGCATCCCGCCCGCTTGAAGGCTGGTGCGCCCGGCAAAGAAAATCATCACGTCCCTGCCGAAGGATTCCGCGTTGCGCTTCAGTCCGACCCGCAGGCCTTGTGTCGCCGCGACCATCAGAGTGATGGAAATGATTCCCCAGGTGATTCCAAACATTGTCAGGAAGGTGCGCAGCTTGTGCGCCCACAATGTTTGCAGCGTGTCCGCGAGCAGGTCTCGAAAACTCATGGCCGGGCCGCCACTCCGCACCGCTTGCTTATTGCAAGACTACCTTCTGGCCCTCGTTCAGGCCGGAAAGAATTTCCGCCTTCACGCCGTTCGAGATTCCCAATTTGACCGCTACCTTTCGCCGACCGTCATCTGCCTTCGGGTCGGCGACTTCGACGGACGTCTTCTTGTCCTTGTCATAGATGACCGCGCCTTCCGGAATCAGCAGGACGTTCTTTTTTTCTTCGAGAATAACTTCCGCATTCGCGCTCATGTTGGCGCGTAGGGCGCCGCCCGGATTCTGAATCGAGACGCGGACTTCGAAGGTGGTGACGTTGTCTTTTTCTTGGCCCAGCGGCGAAATCTTGGTCACCTTGCCGTCAAATTTCTTGTCCTTGAACGATTCGACCACGATCCGCGCCGGCTGCCCCAAATAAACCTTCCCGATGTCCGCCTCATCGACTTTTCCGCGCACGTAGACCTCGCTCGTATCGCCGAGCGTCATCACCAAAGTGGCCTGCGACCCCAGAACCAGAATCGAGCTCACCGCGTCACCCACTTCCACGTCGCGCGACAGCACAATTCCATCCATCGGGCTGGCAATCGTCGAATAGCGCAGGTCTTCTTCGGCGCGCTCGAGCGATGCCTCTGCCTGCGCGATTTTGGCTTTCGCCTGTGCGATATCGGCCTTGCTCATCTGCGCGTTCTGCTGCGCCGACATCTGTTTGTTCGCAGCGAGCTGGTAATTTTTCTCGGCGTCTTGCATCACGTTCAACGCAATCAACCCATCGCGATAGAGCTGATGCCCACGATCCATGTCGGCTTTCAGAAACGGGACGTCCGGTCCCGCCGCATCCACCAGATTTCGTTGGTAGGCCGCCTCGGCCGATTGTTCGGCAGCACGAGCGGCGGCCAGATTGGCTTTTTCCTCGGCCACATTTGCCTCAAGCTGCTCTTTGTCCAGCTCGACCAGCACTTGGCCCGTCTTCACGCGGTCGCTCACGTCCACATAGAGTTTCTTGACGATGCCGCTGGCCTTCGACTTCACCTCAACCTTAGTGAGCGGCTCGATTTTCCCGGTGGCCACCACCGATCGCGCCAGGTCCCCGCGTTCCACCACTCCGAGCTTCGACGGATCGATCTCCCGATTCGGCCGCAGCGCTGCCGTCAGGACGATGACGAAATTAGAAACGCCGTGCCAATGCTGCCAAACACGATCCAGCGCTTTCGCCTCTTGTGGCCGTTCTTTCCGTTCGTCCCCATTGATCCACACCCTCCGGAGTTCCCGTTTCCGCTCTGCAGTCATATACGTAGTGGCCCTTAATTTGTTCCGCGGAAGATTCTCTTGACGTGGGCAGGCACGACTCGACCGGTCCGCTACATGCCCCTCGACTTTCGCCGAGGCTTGACGAATTGGCTGGGAGGTCGTAATATACCCCATGGGGGTATAAGGAGCTGGAGACAGATGGCCAACGCAGCAGCAGTGCCCGCAGTTTGCGGTTGCGAGATCCACGGCCGGAAGGCGGTCGGTGTGGATCCTGCGATCAAGTCTGCCAATGTGAAGCGCCTCCGAAGAGTCGAAGGCCAGATTCGCGGCCTGCAGAAAATGGTCGAGCAGGACCGCTACTGCCCCGATATCCTCGTTCAGCTCTCGGCAGTGCAGGAGGCTCTGCGCGCTGTTGGCCGCGGGTTGATGTCGAATCATCTGCGTCACTGCGTGTCGGAAGGCATTCGCAGGGGCAATTCGAAGCAGACCGAGGCGCTCTACAACGAATTACTCGACCTGTTTCATAAGCACTCCCGCTAGCGGCAGTGCCGGATCGAGCTCGTCCGGTTCCAACCCCGGTCGGCACTTGGGTTGGCAGAGGATAAACGCCATGGCGATAGATCCTATTTGCGGAATGACGGTTGACCCCGAATGCGCGCCTGCACGCCGCGAATTCGACGGGAAGACCTACTATTTTTGCAGCGATGCTTGCGCGAAAAGATTCAGCACCAATCCCAAGAAATATCTCCAGGCACAGCAATCACGCTCGACTTCCTCGACGTCTTCGCCAGGCGCCGCAGCCGCAGTAAAATCCGCACCTATTCCTGAGCCACCGCAGCGCGCCCAAGCTCCAACCGCACGGGTTGTTTACACCTGCCCGATGCATCCAGAAATCCGCGAGCCTGAACCGGGTCCCTGCCCCAAATGCGGTATGGCCCTCGAGCCGCTTCTGCCACCAGCTTCGGCCACGAAAGTCGAATACACGTGCCCAATGCATCCGGAAATCGTGCGCTCGGAGCCGGGAGCATGCCCCATCTGTGGGATGGCTCTCGAGCTGCGCCATGCCCAACTCGATGAAGCCGAGAATCCGGAACTTGCGGACATGACGCGCCGATTCTGGGTCAGCGTAGTCCTCACTCTTCCCGTGCTCTTCCTCGGCATGTCGGACTTGATTCCCGGGCAACCCATCCAACGAATTCTCTCGATGCGTGCGACAGGTTCGATCGAGCTCATCTTTGCGACGCCGGCGGTGCTCTGGACTGGCTGGCCGTTTTTTCAGCGCGGCTGGGCATCAATCGTCAATCGCAGCTTGAATATGTTCACCCTGATTGCCATGGGCACGGGAACCGCTTACATCCACAGCGTCATCGCGGTTCTCTTCCCCGGCATATTCCCGTTGTCGTTCCGCACGCCGGATGGCGGCGTGCCAACTTACCTTGAAGCGGCAGCAGTGATCACCGCCCTCGTGCTCCTTGGCCAAGTCCTCGAACTCCGCGCTCGCAGCCGGACGTCCTCCGCTATTCGTTCTCTGCTTCGCCTCGCCCCCAAGACGGCGCGCCTGGTGCGCCACGACGGCACCGAGATTGACGTTTCCCTCGAGCGCGTGGCCGTCGGCGATCATCTGCGCGTGCGCCCCGGAGAGAGAGTTCCTGTCGATGGTGTTGTCCTCGAAGGTTCGAGTTTTGTCGACGAATCCATGATCACCGGCGAACCCATTCCGGTCGAGAAATCGACCGGCAGCCGCGTCACCGGCGGCACCGTGAATGGGACGGGAACCTTTGTCATGCAGGCGGAGCGGGTGGGTAGCGATACGCTTCTCGCTCAGATCGTGAGGATGGTCAGCGAAGCGCAGCGCAGCCGCGCTCCGATTCAACGGTTGGCCGATGTCGTGGCCTCCTACTTCGTGCCAGCTGTCGTCGTCGTGGCGGTGCTCGCGTTTATCGCCTGGGCCGTCTTTGGCCCTCCACCGAAAATGGCTCATGCGCTGTTGAACGCCGTTGCCGTTCTCATCATCGCCTGCCCGTGCGCTCTGGGACTCGCCACACCCATGGCGATCATGGTTGGGACTGGCCGCGGCGCCACCGCCGGAATCTTGATCAAGAACGCGGAAGCCCTCGAGCTCCTCGAAAAAGTCGATACGTTAGTCGTGGACAAGACAGGAACGCTGACTGAAGGGCGGCCGAGCCTTACCCTCGTTCGCACTCTTGATGGTTGGAACGAAGACGAATTCTTGCGTCTGGCCGCCAGCCTCGAGCAGGCCAGCGAGCACCCGTTGGCCCAGGCAATCGTTGCCGGCGCTCGGGACCGCGGCATTTCCCTCGCAAAGGTCGAGAATTTTCAGTCCGAGACCGGCGTCGGCGTCAAAGGGGTGGTCGACGGCAGACAGGTCGCCATCGGAAGCCGCGCGATCATCGGCAAAGGCACGCCTGCAGGCGCGGCCGTTGACCAAGCCACGGCAGAGCAGCGCGAAGGCCGCACCGTCATGTTCGTTACCATCGACAACAACCTGGCAGGCATACTCGCGACGGGCGATCCCATCAAGAAATCTACGCCGGAAGCGATCGAGCGCCTCCATCAGGATGGCATTCGGATTGTAATGCTCACCGGGGACAATCGCGCCACCGCCGAAGCTGTCGCTCGGACTCTAAACATCGATCAGGTAATCGCTGAAGTTCGGCCGGACCAGAAAGTTGAAATCGTCAAGAAGCTTCAAGCCGAAGGGCGCGTCGTAGCGATGGCTGGCGACGGAATCAACGATGCCCCAGCGCTCGCTCAGGCCCAAGTTGGCATTGCCATGGGCACAGGCACCGATGTCGCCATCGAAAGCGCGGGAATCACACTGGTGAAAGGCGACCTGCGCGGCATTGCCCGAGCGCGAACCCTGAGCCGCGCCACGATGCGCAACATTCGCCAGAATCTCTTCTTCGCGTTCGTCTACAACACGATTGGTGTTCCCATCGCCGCCGGAGTGCTCTATCCGTTCTTTGGACTGCTTCTCAGTCCCATTCTCGCCAGCGCCGCGATGACTTTCAGTTCCGTCTCCGTAATCGCCAACGCGTTGCGGCTCCGCCATCTGGCTTTATGAAAACGGCCTGCTATAATTTTCGGCCATGACTTTCATGACCGTCACCTACGAACTCCAGAAGCCGCTCCAGCCGGAGCAATTCCGGGCGCTCGGACAATTCGCCAATACGTATGGTCTGCAGCGCTTCCGGCTGGACGAAAAGAAAAACTGGCTCCATTTTGATTACGATGCTTCACGGCTGAAAGAAACGGTGGTGGAGCACCTTTTGCGCGAGGCGAGGATTCCGGTCGTCAGGCAAGTTCCGCCAGAAGAGACATAAAAAAAACGGGGGCTCCCGCTTGGGATCGAGAGCCCCCAAAATGGCCGCGCTCCGGTGACTCGGCTTAGGCGTGACCGAGTCATGGGGTCATCCATCCTAGCTTCCCTCTCAGAGGCAGGTGGGAACGATCCGCACAACTCGATGACAGAGCCCCTTCCTCCTCAGCCACCTTATCGTGAAGATCGTGTTGGAACGCTTCTCAACATATTGACGCATTCATTGGATTTGCGGGAGTTAAGAACCGATAAAAACGATACGGACGACCTGGCTGAGCAGGAAATGCCAAAACATGTACAAAATCGGTCGGTCACAATGCTACACGCTCGCAGGAAAGCCTTGTCGGTACATGCCAGTGGTACGGTTCCACCAAGTGATAATCGGCGGTGTCCACGTAGCACTCTTTCGCCTCACCCCTGTACATCAGCATGAGCACGCTCGTTCCATTCGCCCGATGTTGAACGGGATTAAAAGTGCGAGTCGTGATTTAGTTCACCGTCTTTTTCTGTTTGAATCTCCGCTCTGCGATGTCTATGACGGAAAGCGTCATGGCAAAGAACACGGTGAAGCAGACACGTGGTGGAGTTCCATTCATGGCATCTCCAATCTTGTCGGCTAAGGCTTCAATCATGGCGTCGTCCTCGGCCGTGTGCGTGTCACGGACTGCCAAAGCGAAGGTGCGAATCTTGTTCAGCGATTTTTCAAGGTCAGCGTCATTCATGGTTAGCCTCTGAGAGCGAATCGCACGAATTTGAGAAATCCCCAGGCCACGATGAATGCCGCAGCCCCCGCGCCTCCGAGAAACAATCCCACAAGGGTGTGGACGACGATGCTTTCATTCAGCGGCAGAAGCATGCCAACCACAAAGCCCACCAACAACCCAAGCAAAAGGATGCGAGCGGCTGCAATACGCACCGAGCGGGATGGCAGATACTTCATGAGCGAGTGTACTCTCAAGAGCAGACCGAGCAGCATCGTATTCGTTCCCCTCGTCCGCTTAGTGGAAAGGGACGATGCGTTGCGAGGAAGTGAGCCACGATTGTGTTCCACACCTTTGCTGCCACCGTCTTGCGATCCGTGGCAAAAACAATCTGCCTGAAACCGCAGGGACACTGTGCAATACCGCTGAGCAGTTTCGGCGAAGCCATGAGCGCAACCAGAGAACGCGTGTGTGGGTAGAAACACAGATACTGTGAATGGTAGACTTATTTCGTGGATTTTAGTGGCACAAGCACGACAGGAGGCTCGTCAATATGGCCCTAGCAAGGTGTGAAACGCATGGCAACCCAAAAGGTCAACGCGGAAACGTCTACCTACCAACCCCACTTCTTCCGGCGGGCTACCCCGCTAGCGGAGTAATATGCGGTTCAACCGGGTGTGACAAACCAGCAAAGCTATGGGTAATCAAACCGGAGATGGAAAGCTATCAGACCGGTCAGCGAGTTTTCGGCTTTGGAAGGCCGCCTATCAACTTTGTTAAGGTTCGGGTACAAGATTAAACGTCAATCTGGCAAGCGGGCACGCCGCCCGGTGTGGGCTACCACCTGGGCCGGGCTTTTAGTTTTCTAGCCTTTCTTCACTTTCTCAATCAACGCACGATACTCGGTGATCCTCTTCCTCAGGCTCTGTGAATAGTCCCAGCCTGACATTTTCTTGCCATCGAACACGACTACACCCGCATGCTCGAAATGCCTGGCGACAAATTCCCACTGGTGAATGTCAGCTTCTAGAGCGGCGACCAATTCCTTTTCGTCGTATGTCACGGTTTTCCCCTAAGCTGTTTCGATTCCCATCAGAAAACGGCAGAACCCACTTCGGCTGACCATCCAAAACGTGAACATCGTAGTAGCGGAGAAGCCTACTCCCATGATGGCGATAAATACAGCCCCGCTGCGTGCTGGTACGTTAATACCGTTGTAGCCCTAGAGGCTTGCCTCTGGTCTCTGGGTGATTCTCGCAACTACGAATACGTCAGCATCCACGTCCCGCGCCCTAGGATTTCTTTGGACACCGAATTGTGATGAAAATGAGTGAGAAATCACGAGGAGGTGTGTATGAGCAAAGAGAGAG
>JBARRP010000012.1:0-3553 GCA_049644285.1 Candidatus Acidiferrales bacterium
GCTCGAGGAGATCAACTTTGAGTCGGTTTCGACGCGGGTGATCGTGCTTACGGCCGCGGAAGACGATCGCGACGTGGTCCGTGCGATGCGCCTAGGCGCACGCGGCGTCGTCTTGAAGCAGTCGGCAAGCGACCTGTTATTGAAGAGCATCCGCAAGGTGCATGAGGGCGAAGTCTGGCTGGACAATCGCATAACGGCCGACGTCATCGAGGCCTTCAAGAGATCTGCCGAAGCCGGGCAGCGGCATGAAAAGCCGCTCCTGAGCGATCGGGAAATGGAAATTGTTCAACTCGTCGCGCAAGGCTTTGGCAACCGCGAAATCGGCGAAAAGCTCTTCTTCTCCGATAAGCTTGGATTGTCTACAGACTTGAACTCGCACTGTACGCCATCCACCACCGATTGATTGGGCAGGCTTAAGGAAACTTGCGAAGAGATTCGCCCGACAGTGCGTCTGCAACCAGGAGGCAACTCGATAAGGCCACATACTCCGTGGACGGAAGCAAGAACAAAGGCTTTTCCAAAATCATCTGATTGTGTTGAAAAAGTCGGTTTGGCCGACACAGGCAGAAGCAACTAGACCAAGGTCCTGTTGAGACAGAAGGTGCTAGCATCTCAACCCGGAGGAAAAAACCAATGGCCGACAAAGTTCTCACGGACATCAGCGCGGGTAGCACCTCGATGTACCAAATTGTTGACCCCGGTGATGGGGTCACAATAATCTTGCGCGAAACGGAAGACCCAAAGGGTCAGGTCCAACTGATGAAATCCGTAATCCCAGTCCTAATTCGGGTGCTCCAAGAAGTCAAGTAAGTGCGCTCGGCCCTCACCGTTCAGCAAGTGCACGTCCTTCTCGACTTTGACCCATGAGCCCTGTGCCATCAACCGCACCGGCCTCCGCGTCCCGCACCGCAGCATAAGAGGAGGGTTTCTTAAAAACCTAGAAAATGAGCAAGGGGCTAGCAAAACGGGTGCAGCTATGGGCCGGCAATGCTCGCCAACGGCGCATATCCAAGCGGTTTCAACGGCAGGCGAGGAAGTCCATGAAACCTTCGTGACTTAGGCTAAATTTAGCCTGAGTCGATGCACTGATTTCGGGGGAAGTTGCCTCCACTGCTCGTACTTAAGACCGATGATCGTCGCCGATCCGAAGACGTTATCGATCACCGAGGGCGATGGAGCCGACCGAGTTATGCAGCAGTTCAACATCCTAAAATACGAAGTGTTGCCCGACAAGGTCAACCGATGAGGCAGTCCAGAGAGGCGGCGTATGAATAACACTCCAGCAGGTGAAGGCCTTTGGGCAGAAGTTGAGGTAAGCGAACACCGTCTCCGTCTGGTATGCGTCGAGACGGGATTCGGGGTTGCCGTCAACGTGTACAGCTACAAAGACGAGCGGTGGATGGGTGTCCCGCGCTGGTATCACACTGTTGGGCAAGGCAGGCAGGCTGCTGAAAACCTGGCTTAGGCACTGCTCACCGCTATCGGTCGCTTGCAGCTTCGAACTGTTAATTGGAAAACGACGGCTTCGCAGCGGGAGCCTAGCTCGCAGTGCACTAGTTCTCAGTCTTCACACCCATACTCAGACGCCTCCAAGGAATTTCCCGCCATGTTTGCGCTAGAACTCAACTGCGGGCCGGATGACTAAACTTGGAAAACTTCAGCCTACAGAGGTAAGCTGTCCCGCATGGATACTCAAACAGGATTCGCATTATTCAACGCGATTGCCACGGCTGGAAAGACCCTCTACGACATCGCTCAGGGCACATCGAAACTAGAAACAAAGAAGCAGCTAATGGACGTACACGACACGCTCATGTCGCTGAAGCATGAGGCTGCTGACTTGGAAGATTCAAACCGTGACCTCAAAGAGAGGCTGCGCTTGAAGAGCGAAGAGTTCGAGTTCAGAAATCCCTTCTATTACGAGAAGAAGTACCCCGACCGCGCCCTGTGTGCGAAGTGCTTTGTGGGAAGCCAGCACGTGTCCCCGATGGCCGAACCTTACAGATCAGCCGGGGTATATCGTCGCTGCCTCGTGTGCGACAACGCTGTTCAAATCGAACGGGCTCATTCCTCCGGCTTTTCTGGTGGTTCTCGTAGTTCGAGTGCATCGGGGTGATAAAAACATCCTTTGTGCAAGCAACTATGGCCGGAGACTCGTGGTAGAATGCAGCATGCCTTCCAAACGGGAACTCGAAAAGAAGGGACCGACTGAACTGGCAGTCCTGTGCCAAAGGGTTGCCGACAATCCTGGCGTCTACACGACGATAGGTTCGGAACAAGCATTCAAATTGAAACTAAAATGGGAGTCACTACAAACAGGACCGAACCGCGACCCGAAAAAGCAAAAGGCAATCGAAGCGGCGAGAAAAACACTCAACAAGCGCATGGCCGGATTTCTGGCTGAATTTCTGGCCGATATTCTGTAGCGTTCCAGCCTTCAGTTCAAGAATTCCACAAGCATCTGGTGAGGCATCGCGCTGTTGCCAGCAGAAGGGCCGCATGCGAAAACTAGGACTGATGGTTTTGCTACTGCCGCTAGCGGGCTGTCGCTCGAACCCCAATCCAAGATTCACCCACGTAAATCAAAATCCCTACATCATGTTTGTCCAGAAGACTGCTCAGGCTTGTTGGGCGGGGCCAGCCTCCCGCTTATAACCTTCCACAGGCCAAGGGCAAATATCCACGGGAAGTATCAGGGAGACTTAGAAAGGAGAGACACCTATGAAGCGAGTTTTCACGATTGTCACTGTTGTCGTTCTAACTTTAGCTACCTCGCGCGTCATGCTGGCACAGGACAATCCCCGCATCGGAACATGGAAGCTCAACGTGGCAAAATCCAAGTTTGATCCGGGTCCGCCATTCAAGAGTGATACCCGGACGGTTGAGCCGTCGGGCTACGGCCAGAAAGTTACTGAGGATCGCGTCCATGCAGATGGAAGCTCTCAGCATTATGAATACACCGCCAACTTTGACGGCAAGGATTACCCTATAACTGGGCAGGGACCGGAAGGGGCAGACACGATTGCCGTCAAGCGCATTGACGCCAATAGGACTGAATCGACTTTGAAGAAGGACGGTAAGACGGTCTTGATGTCGAGGGCAGTGGTTTCCCAAGACGGAAAGGTTCTGACTTTGACGGGGAAAGGAACCGACGCGAGCGGGAAGCCCTTTAACAATATGCTCGTCTACGACAAGCAGTAGGAAATCGCACATTGCGCATCATTTTCATGGGAATGTCTCCTTCGAATTCTTAAGGATTCAAAACTGTTGTCACACTTAGCTGCGTGATCGCTTCTTCCCGGCGCGACTCTTTAGCGCTTGCGAACACCATCACTGGGTTCGGGCGAAGGCTGAGCGCGCGGACGATATCCGCGTTCTTGATGGCCAGCGCTTCCTCGAGGTCTTGCCCTTGACCCATTCAGTGGCCAGCGAAGAGCTGGCAATTGCCGAGCCGCAGCCGAACGTCTTGAACTCCGCTTCCTCGATGACTTGCGTCTCGGAATTGATCTTCATCTGCAGCTTCATCACGTCGCCGTACTCGGGCGCGCCGACC
>JBARRP010000013.1:0-12319 GCA_049644285.1 Candidatus Acidiferrales bacterium
GCCACAGCCAGCATCCTTTTATGCACGTCTATTCCTGCTATCTTGTAAGGCATCCGTCGCTCCTTCTGGCGGGAGCGGAGAGCGTGCCTCAAGTTGCCTTAAGCAGGGTCACGGGCTATCGGTGCTCCACCTACGGAGCCGACGACGCTCAATTATTCGCTCAACACGCACGCTCCGGATCAGACACCCTTACGGTCTCTACTTCTCCATTCCTTGCTCGATCTCGCCGCTCCGGGCCGCTGCTATCTTAAACTCGGAACGATTTTCATGAGCTTTCGCGGGCCGTAGGCCCTAACCGACACCCTTTAAAAAATCCACCTCCATCGCCTTCTCGGCGAGCAGTCGCTTTAGCTGAAGGATTTCCTTTCGGTGGGCCAATGCGTGTGTGCTCGGGCGCGACGCTTCTTCGCCAGCTTCAACCGTCTCAAGCTTCGTGCGCCACTTGTAGAGGCATCGCTGGGTCACCCCGAGTTCCTTGGCCAACTCTCCGACGCTCTCGCAGGTCCTCATGCGCTCTACAGCCATGCGCTGAAACTTCCGGGAATATCGCTTTCTTCTCTCCACTCGCGTTTCCTCCCCAGGAAAGTGTGCCCATCGCGAGTGTGCCAATTCAAGGGGTCACTCCATTTTCGTCCGCCGCTGATCGGTGGTCTATTGAAGACGGCCCGGAAGTATTATAGGTCAAGGAGTAGGGAGCCGTGACCACGCGTCAACACAAGGTTTACACTCAACTCGGCCGAGCCGCAGTCCAGATCTTTGCCGCCAATGATCGCATGAACCAGGTTCTTATCGAACATCTCGACCCTACCGCCTGGAAAGCCAAACCGCCCGGCAAGGCCCGCACCATTGCGGCGATCTTCACGCACATGCACAATGTCCGCTCCAAGTGGGTCAGGCTTACAGCTCCGCACCTGAAGGTTCCACCACAGCTCAACCGCGCGCACTGCACGCCGCAGCAGGCCCGTGCGGGATTGGCCGAGAGCGCCGCTCGCTGCGCGGAGATGCTCGCTGAAGCGCTCGGCGGTGGGGGCCGCGTCGAGAAGTTTCGCAGAGACGGCTGGGCTCGGCCTTGGCCGGTTGGCCTGGAAATGCTGTGCTACATGCTTTCTCACGAAGCCCACCATCGCGGGCAGGTGTGTATGCTCGCGCATCAGCTTGGATTCCCGTTGCCGAACGAGGTGGCGTCCGGGATCTGGAATTGGGAAAAGCTGTGGAAAGAGTGCGGGTCGCCTGGCGGCCCCGGCTACGATTCTTAAGGAATCGCTCAAGGGCACAGGCCGCCCGGGGATGGGCTGCGATGGTGGAGACATCGAGCCCCAGCCGTTGGGGTTGTTGTAGAAGCTCCGGGCGGCGGCAGCAGTCAGAAGCGGGCGCCCGAATCCCGTGTGTGGGAGGGCGCTGCCGGAACGTGGCCCGAGCCATCACCTCGGGTCGAGTTGTCCGCCCATGGTCGTACTCCTTGATCGATACTTCTCAGGCGTTCAAGCACACGCTTCATGTCCACACTGCTGGCGACAAGTTGTGCGCCTTGGTTTGCCATGCTTCGCAACATCCGCTCCCCGCTCTCGTCGATGAACCTGACCTCGTTGAGGTCCACGATGCAAGTCCGTCCCTCGGCTGCGCGGTGCGCCCTTCTCCAGTTCTCTCTCAGCAGATTGACCCACGGCCAGACCAGGCGGCCTTGCAGGGTCCACTTTTCCTCCGTCGCAGTGTCCGTGATCGTGACCTCCAGCATTCCTTCCTTCTCCTCTGTCCTTGGACAATGCAAATGCAGGGCCAGAAGACTGGGTCTGCACCAAACGCGATGAATCTCTAAGTGACTGAAGCAACGGGCGGTCTCAGCGAAGAGCAAAGACGGAAGAGAAATGGTGACTGGATCCAAGTGTCGAGACGCTCGACACTTGTCGACAGAAGTGTCGAAAGTCCTGACACTCTCCTCAACGGACCGTAGTCTCACAAAGCAAAGCTCTTCTGTCTTCAATCAGTTGCCGCGGTCTCGGTTAGAACGCGCCTTTGGCAGGCGCAGTGCACTATACCAAAGTGTTCGGTACATCACAGGGTGTGCGGGGGATAGCTAGAAGGATGTCTTTCAGGACGAATTCAAAAGGAGATGGAGACACATGAAGTCGAAAACGGTGACGGCAGGTATGGAAGACAGGGAGCACGAGGCGGTTGAATCTGAGCAGGCACAACCGTAGCTCGCAAGCACCCCGAGTCAGGAGGAAATTCGACAGCGAGCGTACGAACTACATCTCGAACGCGGTGGCGCGCACGGATGGGACCAGGACGATTGGCTACAGGCGGAGCGAGACCTGATGAAGAAGTATCAGGCACGCTGAAGGCATCTTGCTCGAGGCCGCGCTCCTGATGACTCACCGCATGCAAGCCCTAACGATTTAGAGATACGCGTCACGTGGATTTGGGGATCCGAAGCATGGCAAGCACGAACGGTTTCCGAATTCTTGAGAAACACAGACACGATCGAAAGGAGAAAGACAAATGGCACGGCGAAAGATGATGGTTTCAGCACTTCTTGGAGCGTTGTTGTTTTGCGCCTCAGCAGCTATGGCTCGGGAAAGTGAGTCGGGTGGTCGGAACGAGGTGAGTGTCCAAGGCACGGGGTTCTTCACTAAGGACTCGCAAGGAAACGGGTTGACTCAGCACTCTACGGATACAGGCGGGTTTTTGTTGAGCTACCGCTATCATTTCAATCGCTGGCTGGCTGCTGATGCAAGTTACGGCTACGCCCGGAACACGCAGGAGAACTTCAATTCCGGCGGCGCTTTAGATGTTCAGGCCAATGTGCACCAGGCCACCGGCGCCCTCGTAGTGACCGTCCCCCGGAGAGTCTTCAGATTGAACCCCTACCTTTTGGCGGGTGCGGGTGCGCTAGTGTTCGACCCGACCGGCAACTCCGGCGGGTTTGTAGCTGGGGCATCGCGCCAGGCGAAGGCCGCCTTTGTCTACGGTGGCGGCATCGACTATGACCTGACCCGACGCCTGGTGCTTCGCGTGGAATACAGAGGATTCGTGTACGACCGGCCAGACCTTGGGCTGGCCGCGCTGCACTCGGGTTCAACCGCGCACACCGCGCAGCCCTCCGCGGGCATTGTCTTCCACTTCTAACTGCCACGTCTTCACGGAGAGCGCCGCGCGTGGGTGGGCCGCGGCACTCTCGGGGATAGAACGCGCGGCGTGGATTTAACAGTTCAGTTCGTCCATGACCGTCGTTCGCATCCGAACAATCACCAATGAAGTGTCAGTATCTGGGAGCTGACAAATGACACTCTCCGGGAGGGACGTGCTCTTGGTGGGACAGAGTTTTCGAACATCCCACTCCTTGACGGACCGGCTGCACCGATGGGGATTCCGATGCCACTTTGCCAGCAATATGCGGACGGCCTGCCAGTTGTTGAGTTCGGTGCGGGTCGATATGGTGCTCAGCAATACGCATCTGTCCGATGGAACTGGCTTTGGCCTGCGCCGAGTCCTGGTTGTTCAGCGCACTTCGACGAGCACGAGTGACATGTCGTCGACCGGGGGGCCATCGCGCCACGCAGCGATGCGATTGAGAATACCTTGCTTCATTTCGCTGAATGGCAGAAGCGCCGTTTCGCGAACGAAGCTCTCTACGCCTTCTAGTGCGAGCATTTCGCCACGCGAGTCGAACACGTCGGTGATGCCGTCGGTGTACAGCACGATGCGGTCACCGGGCTCGAGTTCTGCGTAAAGCATGGCGTCCGCGGCCACCGCATCCGGCAGCACGCCCAGAATCATGCTGCGGGACGGGAGCAGGCGAGGCTCGGCTCCCGGCTGAACAATCATCGCTGGCGGGTGTCCGGCTCCAGCGAACTCCATGGTCCGGCCGCTGCGGTCAATTCGGGCCGCCGCCAACGTGAAGAAGAATCCCGACACGCCAACATTCTGAATCACAAGAGAGTTCAATTGACGGAGCATGTCCGCCAGCGGCGCGCGATTACCCAGCAGCGTAAGCGTCTCCGAGTATATTCGGTTGGCGACGAGCGCGGAGCTGATGCCGCGGCCGGAGACGTCGCAAACCAGCAGATTCAGGTGTTCTTCCTCTAAGGGAGTTACCAAGCCGAAGTCGCCGCCGATTCTGTGCGCTGGTTGGGAGAAAGTGTCGACACGCAAGCCTCCCCAGTGGATGGGTTTTGGTGCCAGGCTCTGCTGTACTCGGGCCGCCAGCACCAGGTCTTGGTCAAGCTCTCTCTGATGCTTTTCGAGCCGCGCGTTTGCAGCGCGGAGCTTTTCTTCGGTGCGTTTCTGTTCCGAAATATCGGTCAACGTCACGACCGCGAAACGCCCTCCCTCGGGCCGACGCATCACGCGCATACTGACCACCACCGGCAGTCGCCCGCCGCCCTTCGTGGGCAAAAAGAACTCTTCGCGGCTCCGCTCCATCTCCAGGGCTTTCCGCTGAAATGCCTGGGCGACAGCGAACTCTTCGGCCCGATCATACAAGTGCCGAGCATCGCGGCCGATGATCTCGCTGCGAGGAATCCCGGTCATTTCCTCGAAGACCGTGTTCACAAAGAGAATTTGATCAGAATCGTCTGCGATGACAACACCGTCATTCAGTGTTTCGAGAATGGGCTCCATCTGTTGGAGCGATTGCGGCCTTTCGCTGTCCACGAAATCTCTCATTTCGCTGATCCCAAGTACGTGTAATTACTCCCTGCTAATTCGACTTGCCTCGGAGGCGATCAAGTACATGCTTGACGTACACATCGCTGGCGACAAATTGCGCGCCTTGGTTGCACATGGACCGCAACATTCGTTCCCCGCTTTCGTCGATGAACGTGACTTCATCGAGGTTCACGATGCACCTTCGCCCCTGCTCTGTGCGGTGTGCCCTTTTACAACTCGCCTTCAGTTCATGACCCATGGCGCGACGAGGCGACCTTGCAGGGTCCACTTTTCCTCCGTGGCGGTGGCCGTGATCGTGATCGTGATCTTCAGCATTCCTTCTTTCTCCTCTGTCCTTGGACAGTGCAAATGCAGGGCCAGAACGCTGGATCTGCACCAAACGCGATGAATCCGTAAGTGGCTGAAGCAACAAGCGGTCTCAGCGAAGAGCATAGACGGAGGAGAAATGGTGACTGGATCCAAGTGTCGTAGACGCTCGACACTTGTCGACAGAAGTGTCGAAAGTCTCGACACTCTCTCGACGGACCGCAGTCTCATAAAGCAGCTCTTCTGTCTTCAACCAGTTGCCTCGGTCTCGGTTCGAACGCGTCTTTGGCAGGCGCAGTGCACTATTCCCCGCTGTGGAAGGAGACTAGAGGCGCTCGTCATGGCCGGAGTGTGTAGCCTGAACAATTCATCGAGTTTGCGTACCGAGTTCGCGCGAACCCGCGAGAGTGCTTCCTGCCTCGAAATTGAGGCCCGAATGCCGAGTGAAATCAAAGCTATCTCACCGCTCGTGGACCAAGTGATTCGCCTGATCGAAGAATCGCATTACGTTGTCGGCGAGGAGCTCGCCGTTGAACTCGCCCTTCGGGAGGCTCTCAACAATGCGGTCGTTCACGGCAACCGTCTTAATCCCGGCAAGCTCGTTCAGGTTCATTGCCGATGTGAACTGGGTAAAGGGGTGTCCATGGTCGTCAAGGACCAGGGGAGCGGATTTGCACCAAACGCGATTCCCGATCCTTCCGCTGCCGAGAATCTCGAGGCCGAGCATGGTAATATATTAGATCTTATATTAAACAGGTAGGATATACATTGCGATACCCTTCTAAGGTAGAGATTGAGTATGCCGAAGCGCGGGAGTTTAAGAGAGGCTCGAAAACGCCTTGGCTGAGCCAGCAAAAGGCTGCAAGAGCTCTAGGGGTGTCTCAAACTTATCTCTCCATGCTGGAAACAGGGGAGCGTGTAGTGCCGAACGCTCTTGCCCGAAAGTTCGTTCGAGCCTACCGGCTTCCTCCAACTTCACTTCCGCCTACCATGGACCGATGGACACCGGGATGGGTTGACCCTCAGAAGCTTGCCGAAGAACTGGCCGATCTTGGCTATCCTGGACTCGCATATCTGCGTGACGGACACAGCGCGAAAAACCCGGCAGAGGTCTTGCTAGACACCTTGGCGCGGGACAAGTTGGAAGCTCGGCTCTTTGAAGCACTTCCTTGGCTTTTGCTCAATTATTGGACAATGGACACGAAGTGGCTCGTCGAACAAGCCAAACTTCACGATCCACAGAATCGGCTCGGATTCGTCGTCACCTTGGCTCGAAGCGCCACCACACCCGCAACTCACAACGATGCTCGGCAAGACGCGCTGGAAAGCTTGGAATTGTCCCTGAAGCGCAGTTTGCGCGCGAGGAATCTTTGGGAGACGCGGACTTGAGCGAAACCGAGCGGAGCTCGCTTAGAAAACATCGGTCCAAAGAGGCAAAGCAGAGGCGCTGCGGTATACGAGCATCCTCACCACGTGCCCAGCAGGGAATTACGCTTCCATTTCTCCGGTCGCTGACGTGTCTGACGGCAGCGCATCACCGTTCTCGCACGATAGCGATCATTAGGTCAAAGTAGAAGGCCAAGGCTCAATCCCGAACCTTAGACGCGGAGGGCGAGTTGCGTTCACGCGCGAGCTTACGGAACGGTTGCGACGCCGAGCGCAGTCATCGCACCAAGAGCAAGCCAATCGCGTCGTCGATCTCCACGCCGGCTTGACACGCCACTGCGTTGCTTCCGCCTTTCTCGCGGAGAGCCAAGTTCTCGCGCGAATGGTCATCTTGGGGCAAAGTAGAGGGCCATGGCCCAATCCCGAAACCCCAGACGCGGCGGGCGAGTTGCGTTCACCTATCCGGACTTTGTCCTTTTCCAGCTCGCGCGATTGTTCATCGTCCTCTCCCTGGAAATGCAGTCGGTCGCTGTCGGATGGCAGGTCTACGAGATTACCAAGCGGCCCCTGGATCTCGGCCTGGTGGGTCTTGCCCAGTTTCTGCCCGGAATCCTTCTTTTTCTCGCCTCGGGGCATGCGGCTGATCGGTTCGACCGTCGCAAGGTGCTCGCGCTGTGCAATGGTGGGTTTGCGCTGTGCTCCGGCCTGCTCCTGCAAACCACTTTGCGCGGCACACACTCGGTGAAGTCGATCTACATCGTCTTGGTTCTCCTCGGCGTGGTTCGCTCATTCTACGGGCCTACCGCCCAAGCGCTCCTGCCCCAGTTGGTTCCAGAGCAACACTTCCCCAACGCCGTCGCCTGGGGCGCGACCATCTCCCGAACTGCGACCGTCTTGGGGCCGGCGCTCGGAGGGCTCGTCTATGCATTCCTCCATGGCCCCACGGCCGTATATGCCACCGCCATGGTCGCATCGGCGGCGGCCGTGTTCGCCGTGCTGCGGGTCAAGCCGCAGACGAGGCCCAGGCCGCGCGAACAGGTCAGCTTGAGGACGCTGCTGGCAGGCTTCCGGTACATCTGGCGGCAGAAACTTATCCTCGGCTCGATCTCGCTGGACCTGTTCGCCGTTCTGCTCGGAGGAGCAGTGGCGCTGCTTCCGGTCTACGCGCGTGACATTCTCAAGACCGGCCCGTGGGGTCTCGGACTATTGCGCAGCGCTCCCGCGGTAGGCGCGGCTGCGATGGCGATCCTTCTTGCCCATCGTCCTTTGCGAGCCCGCGCCGGGGCGACGATGTTGTGGTGCGTGGCCGGGTTCGGTGCATTCACGATTCTCTTCGGGCTCTCACGCAGTTTTGTGCTGTCTCTCGCATCGCTGTTACTCGTCGGCGTCACCGATATGGTGAGTGTGATCGTGCGCAGTACGCTGGTGCAGCTCGCCACGCCCGATGAAATGCGCGGACGGGTGAGCGCGGTTTATGTGCTCTTCATCGGCGCTTCCAACGAGTTTGGCCAATTCGAGTCAGGTCTGACGGCGCAATGGTTCGGAACCGTGCCGGCGGTCGTGCTGGGCGGCATCGGAGCAGTGCTCGTGACCGCGCTTTGGGCCTGGCACTTCCCCGAGCTGCGGCATGCGGACCAGCTCACTGCCGTCCACAGCTGATCTCATTCTGCATCGCGGCTTTTGATGAATCCGAAGGAAAAGCAGCCGCATCGAATTTTGATGAGACGAAAAAGACGGGAGGGATAAGATGAGCTTGACCGACTACACTACGCTCGGACGTTCGGGTTTGCGCGTCAGCCCCCTATGCCTCGGCACCATGACCTTCGGTACCGAGTGGGGCTGGGGCTCCGAAGAAAAAGCATCGAAGGAGGTTTTCGACCGCTACATCGATGCAGGCGGCAACTTCATCGACACCGCCGACATGTACACCGCCGGGCACAGCGAAGAGTTGATTGGCAAATTCGTCGCCGACCGTAGCCTGCGTGATCGCGTCGTCATCGCCACGAAATTTACCTTCAACGTGCAGCCGGGCAATCCCAATGCCGGCGGCAACGGCCGCAAGAATATCTACCGCGCGCTCGAAGGCTCTTTGCGCCGCCTCAAGACCGACTACGTGGATCTCTACTATCTCCACGCCTGGGATGTCGTCACTCCGGTCGAAGAAGTCGTGTCAACCCTCACCGATCTCGTTCGTGCCGGCAAGATTCGGTACTACGGCCTCTCCGACACGCCCGCGTGGTACGTCGCTCGCGCGCAAACCATCGCCGAAAAAGAAGGCAAGGAGCGCGCCATCACGCTGCAATTGGAGTATTCGCTCGTCGAGCGGAATATCGAGCGCGAGCACATCCCGGTCGCGCAAGAGCTCGGCATTGGCATTTGCCCCTGGAGCCCGCTCGCTGGTGGCTTCTTGGCAGGCAAATATCGAAGGGAAGGAACCAGTTTCCGCGGCGAGGGACGCTTCGACAAGCTGCGCTCTGCCGGAAGTCCGCTGCTCCGGGACCTCACCGAGCGTCATTGGCGCGTGCTTGGTGCCGTGCTCGATGTCGCGAAGAAAATCAGCAAAACGCCCGCGCAGGTCGCGCTGAATTGGGCAGCCACGCAGCCCGGCATCACTTCAACGATCCTCGGCGCCAGCAAACTGGCCCAGCTCGAAGACAACTTGGGAGCAGTCGAGTTTGTGATTCCTGCCGAGCTCCGCAAGCAACTCGACGAAGCGGGCGCGCTCGATCTCGTTCACCCCTACGTGTTCTTTTCGTCAGACAGACGCGCCATGATTACCGGTGGAACCGCGTTGCAACCCTGGTCGCCGGCCCAGGTTTACCCCAAAACGGAAGCTGGTCCGGCGCCGACCCCGAGTGCGAGAGCGACCGCCGCGCAAAAGTAGCTTGCGCTGCTCGCGCTCACGGGACCTTCCCATCGGCTGCAGGCGCGGTTTCCGTTTTTTCGAGCTCGTCGAAGGTCTCGTTGTCCTCGCAAAACTGTTCCAGGATTTTCCAGTTCGACCGCAACTTGAAGTCCAGCGATATCGTCCAGGATTTGGTGTACGCCTTCGGATCTTCGATCGTGATGTCATCCGCCAACGCCTCGTGATTCACGCGCCGGAGGTGCTCCACAAGGTGTAGCTGGTCGCTATGGGGGTGGCCGATTCGGTCAAGCCACGTCCTATCGTTGAAGTTGGTCGTATCGATGACCAGCGTGTCTCCTTCCCAATGGCCAATCGAGTCGCCCATCCACGTGGGTCCTATGCTGGTGTCGTGCGGCCGCCCGTCCGTATATATTTCGCGCCTCATCTGGTCGTACTCAAACAGCATCAGCACCTTGCCAGGGACTTGAACGATTTCCATGGGAAAAGGGTGAAGAAAGATCCGCGGCACGCCCGGTGGGAAACAGCCGTGGAAAGCCGGGTCGTTGGTTTCCGGGATTGGAAACGAGTGGGGCCCAAACGAAGGCTTGGCGGTTTTGTATTTCGCCTCGGCCCAAGGCGTCATCGGAAGCTCTTCCTGCGTAAAGGCAAAAAAACTATAGGGACGAGCGCTGGCGGGCGGATTCGGCACCCATACGCCAGATAGGTCGGGTGGGGCGATCGTCGCCTTGGCCTTCGCCGCCCTCGCCTGCGTGGTGCTCTGAGCCACCAGAGCCGGTGATAAGGCAGCCACCGCCGCCAGCGTCGCAATTGCTTTCAGTAATTGCTTGCCGATTTGAAACCCCTCCTCGGTGCCGCCTTCAGCTTGCTATTGCGCCGACCACTTTCAGCAGCAAGGATTCTTCGCGACAGCGACACCAGCTTAAGCGCGTAGCCCGGCCCACCGCAAAGAAAAATCACGCGAGCACATGATCCCACGAGCGAGTGCCTACGCAAACCAGCGTTCGCGCCGAGCAGCAGATCAGCGCCCTCTCCACCAATCCTCAGCATTTCGACCCTGAACTGCGTGGCATCACACAGCAGGCGGCGTGGCGTATAATCCGCGCCACGCAAGCGGGTGCCGTTTCCACCCGTACCTGACGAGCACTCTTGGGAGTACAGACCATGCCAAAACCACAGCGCAACGCCCTGACGCAGCCCCAGCGAAGCTCGACAGGCGGCTTCGCGCGATTGGGCATGGCCTTGGCCGATTGGTCGGAGCGATGGTTTCCAGACGCGTTCGTTTTTGCGCTGGCAGCCCTCCTCATCGTATTCGCAGGCGCCATGTTTCTGGGCACCACTTTGCGCGACCTCGTTAGATATTTCGGCGAAGGTTTCTGGAGCCTCATCCCCTTCACGATGCAGATGGCCATCATCATTATCGGCGGCTATGTCGTTGCCACCTCGCCACCGATCTATCGGCTGATTCGCTGGCTTTCCAGGATTCCCCGCACTCCGCGCGGCGCCGTGGCCTTTGTCGCGTTTTTCTCGATGGCCACTTCGCTGATCAGTTGGGGCCTTAGTCTGATTTTCAGCGGTATTCTCGTGCGCGAAATCGTGAAGAATGTGCGGCAAATTGACTACCGCGCGATCGGAGCAGCCGCTTATCTCGGCACTGGCAGCGTGTGGGCGCTTGGGTTGTCCTCGTCCGCAGCGTTAGTGATGGCGACGCCGTCTTCGATCCCTGCCGCGCTGCTCAAGATCAGCGGCATGATCTCTTTGCGCCAGACCATCTACACATGGCAAAGCCTCGCAACCGCGGCCCTCCTGATTATCTCCGGGGTGGTGGTGGCATACCTCTCGGCTCCGGCCAGCTCTACGAAAACGGCTGAATCGTTCGGGGTCACCGAAGGACTCACACTAGAGAAGCTTGAGGAGCGGCGCACCCCCGCCGAATGGCTGGAATATGCGCCGGCGCTTTCGATTCTTGTTGGCGGGATCGGGCTGGCCTACCTCGCGCAAGTCTTTGCCGCGCGCGGTCCGCTCGCTGCTCTCGATCTGAACACCTACAATCTTTTGTTCCTGATGGTAGGGCTACTGCTGCATTGGAGGCCGCGATCGTTCACCCGCGCGGTCAACGGTGCGGTGCCCGCCACCTCGGGAGTTCTGATCCAGTTCCCGTTCTACGGTGGAATCTTCGGCATCATCACGATGTCGCCGATCTCACAGGTGTTGGCTCACTTTTTTGTGCGCGTTTCTTCGCAGAGCAGTTACCCGGTGCTGGTTTCCATTTACTCGGGCATCCTCGGGATGTTCGTGCCGTCCGGCGGCAGCAAATGGATCATCGAAGCGCCCTACGTGTTGCAGGCTGCCAAGGATTTTCACGTGAACCTCGGTTGGATAGTACAGGTTTACAACGCCGCCGAAGCGCTGCCAAACCTGGTCAACCCGTTTTGGATGCTGCCGCTTTTAGGAATCCTGAAAGCTCGAGCGCGCGATCTCGTTGGGTTCGGATTGATCCAGCTGATGATCAACACTCTGCTGGTTCTCTTCCTCACCTGGTTTTTCGCCCGGACTTTCCCCTACGTCCCGCCAGTGCTTCCCTAGCCGCCTGGGGTCCGAATCGCACGCGACCGCGGCCGGACCTTGACGTGAAAAGCAACGCCGCGTAGGATGGGTTTCATGCGAAACCCCGCCTGTGCCTGTTGTTGCATTCCGTGTTGTACCGCGGCTGGCGCGGGGTGCGATCCGAATAATTGTTAGAAGCTCAGTTGAGTTCAGGCGGCCCGCCAACCAGCAAACAACCTGGTGGCGGGTTTTTGTTTTTAGCATCGCCTGCGATTGTCATTGGCGCGGTGGCGAAGAGGCTAACGCGGCGGTCTGCAAAACCCCCTTTCCATGTGGGTGCTACGGTGTTTCAATAAGATAGAAGGGTGTCATTGTGCGTTGCGAGGGGCTAAAGTGGCAGGGTGGAAGGCGATTTGTGGACGGAATGTGGACAGTTTTCACACAAACCCTAAGCCCGGCAATGCTCGTTTTCCGAACGCATCCGACACCAAACCTTTGTGAATTGTTTAAAAAAGCTGGTGCAGTGTTATGCAAAAACTTGCTCTAGAC
>JBARRP010000014.1:0-36671 GCA_049644285.1 Candidatus Acidiferrales bacterium
AACGCCGAGCACAGCGAGCAGGTGCTGGGCTGCTTCCTGCTCGCCGCCGAGCAGATGCATCGCTAAGGAGTTCCCATGACCCGGAGAACCCTCAAGCCGGCTTTCAACAGAAATGCTGGACAGTGCCCCTAACCTTCGAATATCGACTGGCAGGGCTCGATTTGCCATAATCGAAACCTTGTCTTGGCCGAAATCATCTATGAGAGAAGATCTCAGAGCCGGCCATAAGGAGAAGAGATGAACGCCACTATTACCACGCAGGTTGCACCCTCCACGATTAGCGACGTCCGCGAGAAGGCCCGCCGCCTCAGCGTGTATTCGATGATGATGACGACGGCGGCAGGCTCGGGGCATCCCACTTCGTGCATGTCGGCGGCGGAGCTGGTGGCTGGCGCCTTTTTCCACGCCATGAAGTTCGATCCGAAGAACCCCAATTCGCCGAACGGCGACCGCTTCGTCCTCTCGAAAGGCCACGCCGCCCCGGTGCTCTACGCCGCTCTGGCCGAAGCTGGAGTGTTCCCGGTGTCGCGCCTGATGACGCTGCGTCAATTTTCGAGCGAGCTCGAGGGGCATCCGACTCCGCTCATCCCCGGCGTGGATGCCGCCACCGGCTCGCTGGGCCAGGGGCTTTCGGTGGGCGCGGGACTTGCCCTCGGCGCGAAGGTCGACAAGAGCGGCACGCGCGTCTACGTGCTCACCGGCGATGGCGAGCTAATGGAAGGGCAGGTTTGGGAGGCGGCGGCCTTCGCGGCTCACTACAACCTCGACAACTTGACGGTGCTCGCGGATATCAACGCGCTTGGCCAGAGCGAGCCAACCATGTATCGGCATGACATGGAAGCGTATCGCCGCAAGTTTGAATCCGAAGGGTGGCAAGTGGAAGTGATCGACGGCCACGATGTCGCCGCCGTGCTGGGCGCGCTCGATCGCGCGAAAGCATCTACGGGACGCCCGCAAGCGATTGTTGCGCGCACGCTGAAGGGCCACGGCGTCAGCTTCCTTGCCGGCAAAGAGCACTGGCACGGCAAGCCGCTTTCGAAGGACGAACTGGCGAAGGCGCTCGCCGAGATCGGCACCGTTCCTCCAATTCCTCCAGACGACGGCCGCTCGTACGCACGCACTTCTTTGCCCGAGCCTCCGAGTTTCCCGGCGCCGGCGCCGCCCGATTATCCGGCCGGCAAGCCGGTGGCGACACGCGAGGCCTACGGCTACGCGCTCAAGCGCCTGGCAGCGGTGAATCCCCACATCGTTGCGATGAGCGGCGACGTGAAGAACTCCACCTTCTCCGAGATTTTCGGCGAGGCGTATCCTGACCGCTTCTTCCAGGCCTACATCGCCGAACAGAACATGGTTATGGCTGCCGTCGGCCTTGCGGCGCGCGGAAAGGTGGCGTTCGCCGATACTTTTGCCTGCTTCCTTTCGCACGCCTACGACCAGATTCGCATGGCGGCCATCAGTCGAAGCAATCTTCACCTCTGCGGTTCCCACTGCGGCGTTTCCATCGGCGAAGACGGCCCTTCGCAGATGGCGCTCGAAGACATCGCGATGATGCGCGCGATCCAAGGTGCGACCGTTTTCTATCCGAGCGACGCGGTCTCCACCGAGCGGCTAACCGAAACGATGGCGCGCACCAAAGGGATCTCCTACCTGCGGACGTCGCGTCCCAAGACGGCCCTCCTCTATTCCCTTGATGAAAAGTTTCCCGTGCCTGGATTCAAGGTCTTGCGTCAGAGTGCCAACGATCGCGTCACCGTTGTGGGCGCCGGCATCACACTGCACGAAGCCCTGAAAGCTTATGAAGAGCTGAAAACAGCGGGCATCGCGATCCGGGTGATTGATCTCTATTGCGTCAAGCCGCTGGATGGCAAAGCAATTGCCGCTCAGGTGGGAGCAACCGGCGGGCGTCTGGTCACAGTCGAAGACCATTATCCGGAGGGCGGCCTGGGTGAAGGCGTGATCGCGGCTTTGTTCGAAGCCGGCGCCGCGCCGACTCGGGTGCGGCAATTGGCTGTCACCGGCATGCCCCATTCAGGGAAGCCGGACGAATTGGTGGACGCCTACGGCATATCTGCGCGGCACGTCGTTGCCGCCGTGCGCGAAATCGTCTAACAGCACGATAGAAATTTCCGCGATGGACGCGTTCGGCTCTGCAGCTCGCCCACCGTGCATGTAAATCCGATTCAGGTGTGCTATCTTTCCCCGGCCGAACCGAAAAACGCGCGATTTCTGAGCGGAGAAATTTTCCGCGAGCGAAGCGAGATCGTTCCGGATGGCTCAAAAATTTGTGATGGTAGGCGTGCTGCCGCAAGCGGTGGTTCTCGAACCGGGGGACCAACTGGTGTGGTATTCAGACGCCGGCAATTTGAAGATCGAGTTCGATCCCCAGCGTTGCCCCTTCTCTTCGAACGTGTTTCAGGCACCTTCCGGCGTGCAGCTCAACAGCGGGGCCGTCCGCCCAGGCAGCAACCCTGGATCCTATAAGTACCGCCTTTTCTTGAATGAACAGGTGGTTGGCCACGGGGAAGTCCTACTCCGCGGGAAATAGCGCTCCCAAATTACAGCCATGGCGTGGCGGCGAAACCTCGCCGCATGCGATTGGAGTGCCAGTCGATCGGGCGAATGCGCTCAGTCGTTGGCGGCAGCGGCGCGGCCGTCCGTGACCGAATCCGCCAAGACACGGCGCATCGGCGCCAGCAGCACTGCCGGAACTGACCGCTCTCGGTGCACTCCGAGACCTGCCGCCCGCTGCGGGAATTCCGCGCGACGGTCGAGACGCAGCCCGAAATCCTGCAAAAGATCGCCGGCCATGTTGGGATCGTCGGTCCGCTCCACTCCCCAGAACCACAGCTTCTCCTCGTGGCGCTGGAGGAATTGCAGAGACGCCTCGAGCTTCCTCATTGCAGCGCCAAAAGATGACGCCAAAAAGTAGAGTGGAAGCATCCAGCCACTGTGCCCGAAGGCAGCGCGAATCCGGACGGTATATTTTCCATTCTGGTTGATCTCGATGGCGCAGCGATACTCGTTTTTCGATGATGTCTTGGCGGACATAGCTTCCCTCGGTTTTCGGTGGTTGTGGTTGCGTGGCGGACGGGAGCGCAGAGTATCCCGGCGCCTTCCGGAGATCGTTTTGGATACAGATGTACCTGCCGCCTGGGTGGAGCTTACTCTTCTAACGGCCATGGACCGCTCCTGAAGGGAACTTTAAACCTGCCAGGCCATACGAAGGTCGGTGAGGATCCGGCCTTCGACTCGCGCCCCGCTGGCATCGGGACCAGGCGCTGCAGGACAACAATTGTAGCTGAAGAGGCGGCTGAGAGACAACGGGGGCGGTGCAATTTTTTAAGACATGTATTTTCAATGCTTTAGGAGCTAGGTAGAGCTGGTAAGGCGCTTGACAGCCTCAGCGTTCATGACGAGCTTGCCTTCTTTTCGCAATCGCGCTTCGAGTGCCTCGCGGAAGGCGTCGAAAGCTGCCGACTGCTTGCTTTGAAGAAGTTGTTGCTCAATGGATTGGCGCTGCTTCGCGAGATCGTCAGGGTTGACGTTCTCGTGTGAAGCGATTCGGTACACGATCCAATTACCCTGAATCGGAGTCGCAGGGCTGGCCTGCCCTACTGACATCGCGAAGGCGGGCTCGAACGGTTTCGCCGGCCCCAAATCGCCGACGTTGCCGGTGCGGGGGAACGGATCGCTGGTTTTTGCTTCGAGGCCGAGCCCCTTCGCCGCCTTCGCCAGCGGTTCGCCCGATTGCACCCTCTTGGCAAGTTCATCGGCCCTGGAGCGGGCCAGTTCGACTGATTTCTCGCCGCGGTAATCAGCCAGGACTTTTTCACGTACCTCAGCCAAAGTTGCCTGATGCGCCGGCTGAATGTCCTTCACTGTCAGAACGACGTAGCCGGTGTCGACGCGTTGCGGCGGGCTGAGCTCGCCGGGACGAAGCTGGAACAGAATCTGGTGAAGGTCCGGAGAATTCCCCAGGTTGCCGACAGGATCCGTAACCGACACAGGCGGGGTTTCGCCAAGCTGAAGATTGAATTTCTTGGCGATGTCTTCGATTGACTGGCGGTTCGATTGGCGGACCACGGAAGCCATCTGCGTGGAAATGTTATTGGAAAGCTCGTTCACCTTTTCATCGAGGAGCGTCGGAAGGATCTGGGACCGAACTTCTTCAAAACCTTGGACATGCGCGGTCTCCCGATCGAGCACCTTGATGATGTGGAAGCCGTAAGGCGTCTTGACCAGATCGGAGACGGAACCCTTCGGGAGCGAAAACGCCGCGTGCTCGAAGGCGGGAACCGTCTGGCCCTCGACGATCCAGCCGAGGTCGCCGCCTTTATCTTTGGTGGTGTCCTCGGAATATTTTTTGGCCAGATCCTCGAAATTCTGGCCCTTTTTGGCTTGCTTGAGGAGGTCCTCGGCTTTTTTCTGAATCTCGGCGACCTCGGCGTCCGTCTTGCTGATCGTCTTGAAGAGGATGTGCTCGACGTGGACGCGGTTCTGGACTTTATAGCGGTCGAGGTGCTGGTTGTAGTAGGCGCGCAGATCGGCTTCGGGGATCTGAGTCTTTTCGCGGAGCTGGTTCAGATCGAGGAGGGCGTAGCGCGCCGAGCGGCGCTCCGGTACTTGATATTTTGACTGGTTCTTCGAGAAGTAAGCATTCAGCTCGGCATCGCTGGGATTGATTGTGGGGGCGAGGTCTTCCGGCTTGATCAGCGCGTATTCGATAGAGACTTTCTCGTTGCGGCGGCGAAATTCCCGCTCGACTTCCGCCGGGGTGACGCGAATGCCGTCGGTGACAAGATTCCGGAATTTCTCCTCGAGAAGCGACTGGCGGAGGTAGTCCTCAAATTCGGGCACGCTCATTCCGGTGCGGAGCTGGACTTCGCCGGCATAGCGGTCTTTGCCCACCCAGGTATCGCCGGTGAAGACCGTGGGGAGAATCTGCTTGATGCGGTTGGCCTGCTCCTCCGGGGTGACGCGAATGCCCAGGCGGTCGGCTTCGTATTCGAGGGACTTCTGGAAAATCATCTGGTCGATGATCTGGCGGGTGTAGAGGCCGCGGAGCATGGGCGGGATCGACTGATTGCGCGAGACACGCGCCAACATCTGGCGAACGTCGGTCTGGGAGATATTCTCGGCGCCCACGCGGGCTACCGTGTCGGGGGAATTGCCGATCGAGCCCACGTTCCCCACACCGAGGGTGATCACCATCGATATGCAGATAATACCCAGGATCGCGGCCAGGACGATCTTGACCATTGTGTTGCGCTGCTGGAGAGTCCTCAGCATCTTCTACTCGGGTTCCTCACATGCCGCAAAACTATCGATTATAGTTGACGTTTCGTTCGCGCTCAATTGGAATTCGGCGCCAAGTGGATTTGAGCATCAAGCCTCATCGCAGAGAATCGTTCGCGCATCGCCTTCGAACGCCAGCGCAGCGGGCGCTTCGACTCCGATCCCGAATTGCTTTTTTTCGTGCGGCGTCACGGACCCCAGCCCCCTACGTTTTTTGCAAGGATGTCATTCCATGGGAGTTGTGGGGTCTGCAAAGGATGTGATTCGAAAGGTCTTATAGTGTGGCAGCGGCGGGGCGCGATGGATGCGGGGGCTTGGCTGGTCGAGCAGCGTCATGCGCCACCTCCTCGGCCGACGCTAGCACAAAGTTGACGGATTACAGGCGACCACGGTGTAAAAATTTAAGGGCGGAGGTGAGGCTTGGAAGTCGGAGAAAGCGGAGAGGATATCCGGGCAATCCAGCAGGAAGAAACAGCTTCGAATCAAATGCTTTACCACAGCGGGCACGAAGGGCTGAGGGAGCGGTCCAGGAGTGGCGCGCTTCGCTTGAGATGACGACGAAGGCGACTGTTTCAGCGACCCATTAGCCCGCGATTTCTACGACCTTGTTCAAGGAGGCGACCAAATACTTCCACGCGAGGTAATACACCGTGATTCCGATGGGCAAGAGGATGGCCACGTGCGCGAAGGAAACGTGAACTGCGTCGAAATACACGAGACCTTTTTGCGTTGCGTTCAGGACACCGAGCAGAGTGGCGGCGACGTAGCCCATTGGGCCGAGAATCAGCGGGAGCAGCGCACCGTGAATTCCGATGGTCCAGGCGCGCCGCCGCGGCAGCGCGACGTACAGCATGTTCCAGGCGCCCCAGAGGTTCGGGATGAGGGCCATCGGGAAGACAATCACACGCTCGATGGGGACCGGAACCTGGTACACGAATCGCGCGACGCAGAAAACCGTGAGCCCAACGATGAGGAATGCTGTCGGGACAGCAATCCCCGCCATATAGGCGCGCAAGTAAGGATGACGATTCATTGTCGACTCGACCTCCTCTTACAAGTGGTAAGCGAACACGAGAATGAGCTCCGGAAAAGCAGCCAAGGTTCCCGCCAGAAGGCCGAGCAGCACCCAGTCGTACCAGGGAACCGCTGCCTTGCGCTCGTCGAGCTTGCGCAACATCGCAGGCCACAAGTCCCGGCGAAGCTCTGCGTCCACCGGCGGGAAAGCTTTTCTCAGGATTTTTTCAATCTCTTCGTGATTCGGCTCTTTCATGGCTTGACACACATCCGATCCAGCTGTTTCCGCAGAATGCGGACGGCACGGAACACGCGCAGCCGGATGGCGGACTCAGAGGTTCCGAGCGCATCCGCAATTTCCTGGTAGGGTCTTTCCTCGATGAGGGCTAGGGTTGCCGCGGCCTGAAGTGTGGCAGGCAGCCGGCGAAATGCCCGCTGGATCTGTTCTCGCGTTTCCTGTTGCAGCGCGGGATCCGGGGAATCCTCTTGAGGAAGTTGCTCGGGAAGTTCTTGCTCCGGACGCCTGCGGCGCAGGTGGTCGATCGCCAGATTGGTGGCAATGCGTCGCGCCCAAGCGCCGAAAGTTGCTTCCGGATCGAACCGAGCGCGCGCCCGGTAAATTCGCCAGAAAGTTTCCACTGTCAGGTCCTCCGCTATCCCTCGATCCCGCACTATCCTGAGAATCCAGCCGTACACCTGGCCCTGGAACTGCCGAAACAGTGTCTCGAAGGCTTCGAGGTCACCTTGCGTGCTCCATTTGCCTCTTCTATTAGGTCTTACTGGTTGGGCGCAAGAGTTGTTACAGGTTCTTTTGGGAGGTTCATTGGCGGGCTCCGCGCGCGTGGAGGTCGTGGTTCATCCACGGATAGATGGCAGGGGAGATCCTTCGCGGTGCTCAGGATGACGAGCTGGGGTGGCGATGGGACGAGGAGGAGAGACGGGAATAAGGTGGCGAACACCTATCCGTAATCAGCACTCAGTTTCAAGGCAAAGGCGAAACATCGTGAGAAAAGCGGGGGAGGTCCAGGAAGAGGCCGCACGGGCTAAAGCCCGCGCTACGCGATACGGAGGCCGAAGCAGCGGGATGAAATTTGCTTGAGCCAGCCGGCGAGCTGCAGGACAGGCTTCTTGCGAGCATGGAATTGAGGAGCAAAGTATTCCCGACTATACTGACGGTGCATTTCGCAGCGAGGTGATGCAAGTGAAGATAGGATTTGCCCTTCCCAACATCGGGCCCCTCGGCTCAGCGGAGGCCGTGTCGAAGGTGGCGCAGCGCGCTGAAGCCCTAGGTTACGACAGCCTTTGGACGGTGGAGCGGGTGCTTTATCCAGTCAAGCCGCAAACGCCGTATCCCGTAACGCCGGATGGTTCGCTTCCGGAACCCTACAAATATGTGCTGGACCCGCTTGAGACGCTGACGTTCGCTGCGGCGCAGAGCGAAACCATTGCTCTGGGGACCAGCGTGCTCGACATTCCTTACTACAACCCGGTGATGCTGGCGCGCCGTGTGACCACACTCGATGTGCTATCCAATGGACGAGCGCGGCTGGGGCTGGGTTTGGGTTGGTCGAAGGACGAAATGGACGCAACGGGCGCGGACATGAAGAAGCGCGGCGCAATGGCAGATGAATTCCTCCAAGTGCTGAAGGCGATCTGGACGACGAACCCGGTCGAGTTTCACGGGAAGTTCTACCAAGTGCCCAAATCGTATATCGGTCCGAAACCTGTACAGAAACCGCACCCGCCCATCTACCTGGCAGCCTTTGCACCGGCCGCGATGAAGCGCCTGGCACGAATGGCCGACGGATGGAATCCAGTCGCGATTCCTCTCGCCGGCATGGAGCAGATGTTCGGCGCCGTAAGGCAAATGGCGAAGGAAGCAGGACGCGATCCGGCATCGCTCGCAATGGTGGTGCGCGCCAACCTGGTAATCACCGACAAGCCCGCCGGGAAAGAGCGCATGCTTTTTACGGGCACGCTCGATCAGATCAAGGAAGATATCGCTGGATGCCGCAAGATCGGAGCACACGAGCTGCACTTCGACCCGACGTTCTCCCCGGGAGCGCAGTCGTTGGACCGGTGGCTCGCGCTGATGGAGCAGCTTCGCAAACTCGTGTAGCGATCCACGCGAAACCCCCAGATGTCCCGGCCGGCTTCGATTCGGGTTTAGCGTTCCGAGTTCGTCCGGGCGCTAGATCTTGCCCCAGGAAGTGATGCGGTCCGGAGTGATGCGAATAATGGGCGCGTCATCGGGCAGCATGCCTGCGGCGTACTGCGGATACTTTGCCTTTAGACGGCGAATCGCCCCAGCCCGCTCCTCGGAAGCCAAGTCCGGAATCAGCTTTGCCTGCCCGCGCACCAGAATGTACCAAAGCCGGGACCAGTCTTCGCAGTACTCATCAATGACGAGCGCGACCCGGGGTGTTGCCCGGATGTGCCGCAGCCGCGCGAGTTTCTCCGGCGCAACACTCTTCGGCTTGCGGTCGATTGCCGTGTATAAAACCGAGCCGTCGTAGACAAAACAGATCGGCACAATGTGCGGCCTGCCCTCAGCGTCCAAGGTGGCCAGCCGGGCAAGCGGGGCGTTTTCCAGTTTCCGCTGAATTGCGTCTGAGATCGGACGTGGCTTGCGAGGCATCCGGAATTCCGAGTCGATTGCATCCTAGGCTGTGCTGTTCAACGCAGTCAATGGCAAGGGCTGGAGCGACGACAGGGGCAGGGACGAAGCGCGCACAGGACGAGTGGGTGGCGCAGCGGGAACGCATGCCGTGCCCCTACGGAAATGAATCGCTTCAATTTCCGGCAGGCGTCGACCGAGTATGCCTTGGGCCGAACTTCGCGCCAAAGAAATCGCCCTGATTCCACTGCGGGGGCTGATCCTGCTGGGCGATTTCGTAGCCGACCAGAAAATTCAATCCAGCGCCCTTCGCGGCTGATTCGTAATCGAGGGGCTGGTTCATGCTGTCGAGAGGGGTGTGGTAATTGGTGATCAGCCATTTCTTCTCGACGGCGAGACCATCGATTTTGGGATCGGTGCTCGTGATTCCGTCGGAAATGTTGACGGCCGGAATGCCCTCGAGGACGAAGGAGTACTGGTCGCTGCGAATGAACCCGTTCTCTTCGGGCATGGGGTCGGGAATGATGGCGTAACCAATCTGCCGAGCCGCCCGTGCTACGGCTTTGTCGATGTCGGAGTGCTCAGCCCCCATGGCGACGACATCCTTCATGGGGAAGAGCATGCCAGGCGCGCCATCGATATTGACATTCGCAACGATCCTGTCCAGCGGCACGGTGGGAAAGTGAGCGAAGTAGTCTGAGCCCAGCAGCCCCATTTCCTCGCCGGTGACAAAAACGAAGAGCACGGACCGACGAGGCGCGAGCGAGAGGCTCGCGTAGGCCCGCGCGATCTCCAGGAGAGTGGCGGCGCCGGAGGCGTTATCCAGCGCGCCGTGACACACGTTGTCGCCGTTGATGGGCGGGCAGATTCCGAGATGATCCAGATGCGCCGTGTACACGACGCACTGATCGCGAAGCGCGGGATCGGAGCCCACCCGCTCGCCGATAACATTCGGACTTTCGATCGTGGTTTGGTTGCTGACTGTGTGAATGCGCGCACTCCACGCCAGCGGGAAGGCTTGAGGCTGGCCGGCGCGCGCCGCGGCGAAGGCCTGTTCCAAGGTCCTCGGCGCATTGGTGAAGAGTATTGCTGCTCCTGTTTGGTTGAAGTTGGCAAGGCCCCCAAGGGGAAACGGGTCGTGCGGCGCTCCGTTTTTGTCGAGCCAATTCATGTTGCCCATGCGGAACTGTGGCACGTCCCAATCCCAGGGCCACCGCTTCCAATCTTCGGGGAGGAGAGTGGTCAGCACTGCGACGGCGCCGTGGGCGAGCGCGTTTTTCGCCTTCACTACGTCATCCGAATAATGGGCGCGCACGGTGGAAGCAAAACGGGGTGGAGCACCGTAGAACGTGAGAACGATTTTGCCTTGCACATCGGTTCCAGAATAGTCGTCGTAGTTTTCTCCGGGGGCCGTAATGCCGAACCCCACGAAAACAATCGGGGCCTCGAGGTTATTCTCCGGGCGAAGCACGTCGCCGGTCAGCACGTAATCCTGGCCGTCGACGAGCTTCTGCTCTTTGCCGCTGGCAAGCAGAACCAGGGAGCTCTTTGAAGTGTCGAGAACCGCCTTGCGTAGAGGAACAGGCTGGAACCACTTACCGTCCGAGCCGCCGGGCCGCAGGCCCATCCCCTCGAGCTGTGCCGCAACGTAGCGGGCCGCTATTTCATAGCCGCGAGTATCGGGAGCACGGCCTTCCAGCAAGCTGTCGGAGAGAAACCTCATGTGCGCACGGATCGCTTCCGGCTTGATCGTTTTCAAGGCCGCCTCAGTCGCGGAGGGATCGGATGACTTCAGTTGCTGCCCGAAGAGCGCGGGGCAACAAAGCAACAGGCAGGCCAATGCACACGGACCAGCTTTCATTTTTCAGCAGCTCCCTGTCGGTATGAATCTAGTGAGGCCAGCAGGTGCCATTCTATACCGGATTTGGGCGGAGTGGAGCGAGGAGCAGTCCGGAGGGCGCAGCAACCGGAAGAGAGTGTCGTATCCAGCAGTCGGCCCCGCTGGCTAGGAGCCCGTCGAGCGAAAAAAAGCTTGACAAAGAGGAGGGGAAAAGAGCTTAATGCGGGCATGGTCCGATAAGTAGGTCATCGGACCATCTGCCACGACGCATATGCCTCTCGCCAAGAGCGACGTTGATGTCATCCGGAAGACCAAGGTCTACGAGAAAATAGCGGAACAGATTCAGCGCTTGATTCGCGATGGCTTGCTCAAGCCCGGCGACAAGCTTCCCCCAGAACGCGAGCTAGCAGAGATGTTTCAGGTGAGCCGAAGCTCACTGCGGGATGCCATTCGGGCTCTTGAGTTGACCGGCCTGGTGGAGCCGCGGCAGGGAGAAGGAACGGTTGTTCGCGCGCCCTCGGCCGAGTCCCTGATGAATCCGCTGACCGCGGTGCTGCTGCGTCAACGGGAGCTCGTGAGCGAGTTGCTGGAATTCCGCGCGATGATTGAGCCCGCCTTGGCGAGGCGGGCCGCCAGCCACGCTGCACCCGAGGATTTGGATCGTCTGGAAGACATCCTGCGCCGCCAGAAGGAAAAGGTGGACCGAGGCGAGTTGGCCATCGAAGAAGATTCAGAGTTCCATTACACCATCGCGCACGCCGCCAAGAACAGCGTGGTGCTGAAGGTCCTGGACGTGTTCATGGATCTCTTGCGAGAGAGCCGCGAACACTCGCTGCAAGTAGAAGGACGGCTGCAGAAGTCGCTTGAGGGCCACCGGCTGATCTTGGAGTCCATTCAGCGACACGATTCGTCCGCCGCCGAAACCGCAATGCGGCGGCATATCGAGGAGATCGAAGGCATCGTTTTGAATAAGATGTAAACTTGAGTGGAGGTCAACTTATGGGACGGCTCTTCGCGATCGAGATTATTTATCGAGGAATCTTCCAGAAAACTCTAGCTGGCCGCATCAGCCGCGCGATTGTGCTGGCGGCGCATAAGGAAGGCAAGCCGGGCATCTCCTTCGGACGTTACGGCGACAGCCCTGAGCGTAACGGCATCCCCGCCAAGAACTTCGCTATCGTCGCCACGGACGACGTGACTCTCGAGGAGGGCATGGCGAAGTACGAGCCCAAAGAGGTCGATATTACGATCGCGGTGGACGACACTTTGTGCAAGGGCGTGGAGTCCTGGGCCTGGTACGGGCTGCAGCCAGTCAACCGGCTCTTGAAGCCGGGCGGCACCTTAATCGTAACTTCCCGGGAGCAACCCGATACGATCATCGAGATGTCCCATCGCAAGGAATACCCGTATCAACTGGCGATTGTGAAGGGCACGGTGAGCTTTTCTGGCCTTTGGGTTTACAAGGACGACCACACGGATGTGCGCATCCTCGGCGCTATTTCCCGGATCCTGCCGGAGCTGTTCAGCCTGAAATCGGTCCAAGAGGCAATCGTGGACGAGTGGAAGGATCCGATCAAGGCCACCTCCGCGGCGCGGTCCTACGAGCGAACCACCTCGATCACAGTTCGACCCGAACAGGGGAATCCCGAAATACCCTACAAGTTTGAGTTTCCGAAGTGGCATGAAATGGGCGATGGCATTGCCATCCCCAGCATTCCCGCCGGCCGCGGCTTTGAAGACCCGAACACGCACGCCGTCGGGGGGTTCCGGCCGGATCGCAATCCGACCTTCAAGAAGTTCACTACCCGCACGATGCGGCCAGTGGTGAACTTCGACACCTGCATCAAGTGCACGCTTTGCTGGCTGCAGTGCCCGGACTCGTGCTTCGACGTCACTCCGGACGGGTTGTATGACGCCAATATGCAAGCCTGCTGCGGGTGCGGCGTTTGCGAGGCGGTTTGTCCCGTGAAAGATTGCGTCACCATGGTGAATGAGGCGGAATTCCACGATAACGCCAGCCAGTGGGAGATGTGGAAGGACGATAAGAAGGGTTACGAGAAGTGGCTTCAGGAGAAGATCGCAGTGCGTACGGAACGGTCACACGGTTTTCGGTATCGCGGACAATACGAAGAGCAGGTTCCCGAGATGCTAGACATTGCCCGCGAGGGCTAACTGTCCAGGAAGGAGAGTCGTTATGGCGCCAGTAGCCACAGAAATCCAGGAGAAACGCAAGGGTGACGAAACGGCCCTGATCACGGGCAGCGAAGCAATTGCCGTCGCCTGCAAGTTGGCGGATGTGGACGTGATTACGGCCTATCCCATCCGGCCCTACGACACGGTTATGCAGTATGTGGCCAAGCTGGTGGCCAATGGGGAAATGGATTGCGAGTACATCGTGGCGGAAGGTGAACACTCGCAATTTGAAATCGTGAAGCACGCCTCCGCGTGCGGAGCGCGCGTGTTCTGCGGCAGCAGCGGCGTCGGCTGGATGTACGCGATGGAAGCGTTGACGGTGACGCCGGCATTGCGCATTCCGATGATCGCAATGGTGGGCAACCGGGCCTTGGACGATCCCGGTGCGTTCGGTGTGGAGCACAACGACGCGCTGGCGGTCCGGGATCTCGGCTGGCAACTGGTGTGGGTGGACAGCCCGCAGGAAGCGCTGGACACGGCCCTGATCGCCTATCGGGTATCGGAGGACCGGCGTATTTTCTTGCCGTGCGCGATCAGTTGCGACGGCGCGTTCCTTACGCACTCGCAGGCGCTGGTCAAGATCCCCTCGCAAGAGAAGGTCAACGAATTCCTGCCGCGTTACAACCGCGCAGACCTGTTGCTCCATCCCGACAATCCCATTACCGTGGCCCCACAGGGCAATGAAGACTGGGTGATGGAGATACGGCGCCAGAACTTTGCGGCCATGGAGCGGACCCCCGGTGTCATCCGCGAAGCCTACGCCGACTTTGAGCGGATCTTTGGCCGCTCTTACGGCAACCCGTTCTTTGAGGAATACCAGACCGAGGATGCCGATATTGTGCTGATGGGCATGGGAACGCTGTCAACCCCGGTCAAAGTCGCAATCCGGCAAATGCGCCAGAAAGGAAAGAAGGTCGGTTTTGTGCGCATGCGCTGGTTCCGGCCGTTTGCCGCTGAAGAACTTGCGAAGACGCTGGGGCGGTTTGCGGCGGTGGGAGTGGTCGACCGCGATTACTCGTTCGGCTCGCCGTATCTCGGCGGCGTGGTGGCAGGCGAGGTTCGCCACGCGCTGTACCCGTCGCCTGGGCCCAAGCCACCTGTGCTAGGATTCATCTGCGGCCTGGGAGGGCGCGAAGTAACCGTGCCGGACGTGGAGAAGATGGCCGATTCCGTCTACCGAACGGCCGAGGGCAAATCGCAACCGCTTACGCAATGGATTGGGCTTCGGGAATAGTTCGTTTTCGCTGACATGTTCTGCTGACAGAAAGGATGAAAAGTGATGGCTACCTACACGCAAATCGATCCGACTCAGCAATTGGACGCCTTCAAGGGAGTCAAGAAGCTCCCGCTGGAGGAGTACTTCACCTCGGGTCACAGGACATGCCAGGGTTGCGAGTCGGCACTGGTGATGAAAATGATGGCCAAGGCCGCCGGCCCCAGAACAATCGTCCTGGGGAGCACGGGGTGCATGTACGTGGCCAACACCACGTATTACAGCACGTCGTGGGTGCTTCCTTGGATGCACACGCAGCTCGGCAGCAGCGGGTCGGCCGCGCTGGGAGCGGCTGCCGCTCTGAAGGCACTGATGCGCAAGGGCAAGATGAAGAACGAGCCCATCAATGTGATTGCCTTCTGCGGCGACGGAGGGGGAGCAGACATGGGTGTGGGGGCGATCTCAGCGACTCTTACCCATCCCGACTACAACCTTCTCATCTTGATGTACGACAACGAATCTTACGCCAATACGGACATCCAGCTTTCGGGTAGCACACCGTGGGGCGCGCATACAACCTTCAGCCCTCCCGGCAAGATGAAGCGCATTATGCATCGGCGGTGGAAGAAGAACATGGCGGGCATGATGGCGGCCGGTCATCCGAGCTGTAGGTACGTGGCGACCATTTGCATGTCCTACGGTCTGGCGGGAATGAATTCTATCCGCAAAGCGCTGTCGATCGGCGGGCCCACCTTTATTCACTCGCTCGATCCGTGCCCGAAGGGCTGGGACTACGATCCCTACCTCTCCCACGAAATGGGCGAGTTGGCAGTGAACACCGGAGTTTGGCCGCTCTACGAAGTTGAAGACGGGGTGCTGAAGCTGGTCGGCAAAACGCAGCAAATAGCTGCCGGCCGTATCCGGCGGCTGCCCGTGCGGGATTATCTGCTCAAGCAAGGACGGTTCGCGCATTTCACGAATGACGACATCGATTACTTCCAGAGCAAAGTCGACGAGATGTGGACCAAGTGGCTAATTCCGGGTGTGATCCCGTTCCGCACAGAAGCTGAAGCGGGCGGCTCGTCTGACTGATAGGCTTGTGCAACCGCGTCGTGCCCGGCGCCTTTTAGGAGTGAGGCCGCTTGCCGAAAAACGGCAGGCGGCCTCGCAGATTCCGCTTGAATCCTGCCTCGAAGCTCGGAGGTCTGATGTCTTCGAACGCATCGGAAGGGAATCCCGGCTACTCACCTCCTGATACCGCCCCAAACATCGCTCCTCCCTCCTCAAGCATCCCAGCGAATCCGTGGGTGCAGCTCGTTGCGGGCATCATCTGCATGGCCATGATCGCGAATCTGCAATATGGCTGGACCATTTTCATTAACCCGATCGATGCCAAATACCACTGGGGCAAAGCGGCGATCCAATTCACCTTTACCATTTTTATTCTCTTCGAAACTTGGCTTGTCCCTTTTGAGGCGTACCTTGCGGACCGTTTCGGCCCGCGTCCGCTCGTCATGGCGGGAGCTTTCTTGATCGCAATGTCCTGGATCGGATACTCGTGGGCAAACAGCCTCGGTGCCCTATACACCTGGGGAGCAATTGGCGGCATTGGGACGGGGCTCGTATACGGCACGTGCATCGGAAACGCCGTGAAATGGTTTGAGAACCGGCGGGGCCTGGCCGCGGGTTTAACGGCCGCCGGCTTCGGCGCGGGCGCGGCTGTCACGGTCTTCCCCTTGACCCGCTCTCTTGCTTCCCGCGGGTATGAGGCGACGTTCTTCGATTTTGCGCTCATCCAAGGTTTTGTGGTGCTGGTTGCGGCGTTCGCGCTCAAGAAACCGCCCAAGGGGGTGGCGACCCGGCGCGCGAACCCGCGCTCGTTGCAATCGAGGTTCGACAGCAGCCCGTTGCAGACACTGCGCAGCGCCGTCTTCTGGATCATGTACATCGATTTCGTGCTGGTGGCCGCGAGCGGCCTCATGGCGACCGCGCAGCTTGCCCCGATCGCCAACGGTTTTGGAATCGCGAAGACGCCCGTTACCCTTCTCGGCTTCACTATTCCGGCGCTTACGTTCGCCCTTTCGCTCAACAATCTCATGAACGGCCTCAGCCGGCCGCTTTTCGGCTGGGTTTCGGACTTGATCGGCCGTGAGCTCACGATGTTTCTGACGTTCCTGGCCGAAGGAATCGGTATTCTATGCCTGGATAAGTACGGCAAAGATCCGGTGTATTTCGTGATTTTGGCGGGCCTGGTGTTTTTTGCCTGGGGCAATATCTTCAGCATCTTTCCTGCGCTTACTTCCGACCACTTTGGGAAGAAGTACGCCACGACTAACTACGCGCTGCTGTATACCGCCAAAGGCTGCGCCGCGTTCTTTGTGCCCCTTGGGAGCATCATTGCCCTCCGAACCGGGAGCTGGTCCACAACCCTTGAAATTGCGGCGGTTGCCAACATCGTGGCTGCGCTGATGATGCTCATCCTTGTTCGTCCCCTCCGGATACGTGAACTCCGACGGCAAGAGGCACAAGCCGCTCTGGCGACGTCAGACTGACTTCTTGCCCTCGACAGCCAAGACTCCTCCAAAGCTCGGCGACGAACTTCGGCCGCTAACCCAAGAGGAACGGAATTTCGCAAGCGGGCGTATGGCTATACGCCCCTACGATCCGGGAATTCGAAGCGCAGAATATCAGTTGGTAACGAATCACCTGCGCGCCGAGAAAAAAGAATGGCGGCGCCTCCGTGGGCCGGGCTCGCGAGCTCACGAAGTGCGCCGCCAGGTGTTGAAGTTAAATTAGAGCCGGATAACGAGCCCCACCGCGGGCTGGGCGAGATGGGTCATCTTGTCCGTGTTGAACCCGGTAATGCCGAAGCTCGGCGCGTGGAACACGAAACCGCGGTATTCACCTCGCAGAGCGATGTGCGGCAGGAGATGGAGGTCCAGGCCGCCCCCGTAGACGAAGGCTGCCTTTGCCTGGGAGCCAGCTCCGGCAATGAGCACACTTTGTGTCGGATCGAAGATCAGACCGCCGGCTCCGGCGAGAGCGTACGGCTTGAGACCGACGACGCTCACCGGCGAAGTCACGACCAGATCGCCCATGACTTCATGAATGTTCGTCTGGATTCGTGAATTGAAGCCGCCAGTCGCAAAGATTTGCGAGTTGCGGCTGTAACCGTAGTTGGCCTCCAGCGCAAACAGCCGGTTGAGGTGATAGCGATAGCCGCCAAGGAATCCGCCGGCGTCGGTGGTTCTCTGCGTGATGCCGTTGCCGGTTGTGTCTCTCTGGAAAAGGCCGGTTCCGAGCACATTGATTTCGGACCGCGAGAGGAGGCCACCCTCTTGGGCCATGGCCGCCTGAGGCAGAAACAGCGTAGCGCCCAGAATTCCTAGAACGAAAACAGCAACGGCGAACACACTTCTACGTGCCATTTTGATCTCCTCTTTTTCTTTTTTTGTGCGTCCTGACTGCTGATATCGTCGTGAAGAATCTACGTGCGTCGATTCTTTCTTGACGATGCGGACGCTAGGGCTGTCCGAGTCCCGGGATCACCCTGGAGATGAAGAGCAGAAATTGAAAACTCGCAATCGCGTCCGCAACTGCTTCGCGAAGAATTAAAGGTCTTTCATCGCCTCCTTACCCCGCACCTTCGGACTCAAGCACATTAGATTATGAGGGCGCCGAAAAAGTTGCTAACAAACGTCTTTTCAATTTCTGGAATATGTGTAACAAAATTTCCCGTGCGCGGGCATGCTGCGCGCCAAATCCGACTGATAAATGATGTTTATAGACCGGCGCAGCAGAATTTGGGTTGACAGGCTTGGAAGCGGAGGATAGCTTCACACGCAGTGAGTTGGGGAATGCTGGATAGGTTGATGCCGCTGTTCTCCGCGTGCCCACGGCTTTGACTTCATGCCTGGGGAGACCTATCCGCGCACTATCTTTCGGGGGGAATTATGCGAATCATCGGATGGAAGGTTGCGTCTCGTCTTCTGATCGTGTCCCTGGCCATATTTCTGGGCCAAACGCCGGCATTCGCGCAGAGCGGCGCGACCGGCGCAGTGACCGGCACGGTGCTCGACTCGAGCGGTGGGGTGATTCCAGGCGCCGAAATTCAAATTGTGGATGGACGCACCGGGCGGCTGCAGCGCAAGCTGAACACCGATTCGAACGGGAACTTTGCGGCGACACTGCTTCCACCCAGTACCTACACCGTGGTCGTCAATGCCAAGGGATTCGGTGAAGAGCGCACCACCGGTATCGAAGTGCGCGTTACGGAAACGACGCGCATCAGCGTCACGCTGCAGCCGAGCCAATTGACGCAAAAGGTCGAGATTTCGGCGCAAGTCTCCCAAGTGAACACCGAAGACGTGACCACCGGCCAAACGATCACAACCGAAACGCTGCGGACGCTTCCGCTGGCCACGCAGAATTTCCAGCAGCTTCTAACGCTTTCGACCGGCGCGCAGGACCGGCTGAACAATGCGACACAGTTGGGACGCGGCGACGTGCGCGTGTTTGTGAACGGGCAGCGCGAAGACAACAATAACTATCAAATTGAGGGAATCAGCGCCACTGACTACAACGTTGCGGAGCTGACCAACACACCCTTGCCAAATCCAGACGTGCTCCAGGAGTTCAAGGTTCAGACCAGCCTTTACGACGCCAGCCAGGGGCGGAACGGCGGCGGCAACGTCAATGCCGTGCTCAAATCCGGCACGAAGGATTTTCACTTCGACGCTTATGAGTTTTTCCGGAACGATGCTCTCAACGCCAACGATTTCTTTCTGAACCGGGGCGGCCAGCCGCGGCCGGAGTTGAAGCAGAATATTTTTGGCGCGAGCGGCGGCGGGCCTCTGGGCGGCGACGCGCAACTCGGCTACTTCTTCGGGAACTACCAAGGAAGCCGGCAGCGCAGCGGTGAGGACAACGGAACGATCATCAGCGCCGTTTTCCCGATTCTGCCGACGGACCGCTCGCAGCAGAGCCTTTCACAGACGTTTTTTTGCAACTCGACTACGCAGATCGATCCCGTCATCCTGAAGCTTTTGAATTTCAAGAGCAACCAGTTCGGCGGTGGGAACGGCGGTTTCCTCATTCCCTCGATCACCGGCCAGAGCGCCCCTGGTGTGAATTGCGCGAATGGAACACCAACGACCGCACCGAACACAGGATCGTTCGTCTTCAGCAGTCCTGGCAAGTTCACCGATGATCAATTCACGACGAACTGGGATCGCGAATTCAACAGCCAGAAAGACAAAGTCGCGGCGCGCTTCTTCTTCACGAATTCGGAATCCTTAAAGCCGTTCGGGGCGGGCGGCTTGACCGCCTCTTTCAACGGCATCGTCAACCGCACCGACTTGAATTTTCCGTACGACGCGCCGATCCATGGCCGGTTCCTCAGCGCCGCCGAGACGCACGTCTTTTCGGGCAGCCTGGTAAATGAGTTTCGATTCGGGTACGTGCGGATCAAAAACGCCGGCATCGATGTGCCCATCGTCAAGGCCAGCGATCTGGGGATTGTCCGGCCCTCCAATAATATTACTCAGTCCGTCTACAACTTCACGTTCTTCTCCTCCGGCTTCAAGATCGGCCCGACTCCCCAGGCCGACCAGTTCCAAACCCAGAACAACTACAACTTTCTCGACACGGTGAGCTGGATTCACGGGAAACATGAGTTCCGGTTTGGCGGTGAATTCACGCGGGTGAATCTGGATAAGCTGTTCCCGCAGACCTTCAACGGTCAGCTCTTCTTTGCCAATACCAACAACATCCAGACGGATTTCATCAGTTTCCTTCAGGGCGCGCCGGCATTCAGCTTCGGAGGCGGCGGGGTCTTCAATCACGCCTATCGCATCAACAATTCTGCTTTTTTTGGACAGGATGATTACAAGATTCGGCCGGAGCTTACGCTGAATCTCGGACTGCGTGTTGAAATCAACGGCGCCTTCCATGACAACGACTGCCACATCGGCAATTTGGATCCGAATCTGCTCCTCCAAGGCCAGTATCCTTTCATCTACCCCAAGTGCGCGAGTCACCTAGGTGTGGCAGGGTTCACGGGCAACGCCAACAGCACCACACTCAAAAACAACTATTCGACTGGCCTGGGGCCGCGGATTGGATTGGCTTATGACGTCTTCGGGCGTCACACGACCACGATTCGTGCCGGCTACGGAATTTACTACGTGCGCGAGGACGTGGGCGCCGTGGATCAGCTGTCTTTCCAGTCGCCACTGATTCCAATCGTGTTCGGCGGCGGGCCGGCGGGCTGCCTGGGCACCTTCTTTTCACAGACAAACATCCTGCCCGGCTGCCCAAATCCGAACCCCAACGGCTTGCCGCCGGCCGGTGTCCTCGATCCTGCGTTCATCCCCGTGATTTCACATCTCATCGGTTTCACGAACAACGACACCACCCAGGCGCCGATTTTCGACACTCCACCGGTGGGTACCACCAATTCCTTCAACCTTTTTGGGCTCCAGGTCCCACAGCACTTCATCGTTCCCCAGGTGCAGCAGTGGAACCTGACGGTGCAACGGTCGTTACCTTCGAAGTGGGTGCTGGAGGTCGGCTACGTGGGTACGCACAGCATTCATCTGCGGGAAACGCGCGACAGCCAGCAGGCGCGCCTCGCGACACCCGCCAACCCGCTCGTCGTAACCGGCGCAGGCGGCCAGAAATTCGCGATCATGCAAACGACCGTAGCCAACGGCGCGGCGCGGGCGCGGACGATAGGCTTGAACGGCTATCTCGGCTTCGAGTTGTTTGCCAACGACGCCTACTCTCATTACCATTCGCTTCAGTTGACGCTCTCTCGCCGCTGGGGTCAGGGCTATTTCCAGGGGGCGTACACGTTCTCGAGGTCCACCGACGCGACCTCGACCGGCAATACGGCATTTAATACGGCGTTCAACGACCAGACGAATCTTCAATTCTCACGCGGCCTTTCAGACTTCGACAGAACGCACCGCCTGGCCGTCAGTTACGTGTACACTTTTCCGTTCTTCAAGGACGCTACTGGGTTCAAGGCAGCGGCGCTGCGCGATTGGGGCTTTACCGGCATCACGGTGTTTCAGTCCGGAACTCCGTTCTCGATTCTGGATTCACTCGCTGGACAGGCATTTGATGGTCTGACAACCATCACGGCCAGCGCCGATCTCGCACCTGGCGCCACGCGTGCGAGCGGGCTAACGCACGGCAGCATCCAGTCTCGGCTCAACGGCTACGTGAACATCAAAGCCTTTAGTCCGACTCCTGCCATCGGGCCAGTGGATGCTCTCGGCGCCCCCACCGCTTTCGGCACGCTTGGCCGCAATATCTATCGCGGCCCGTACGAGCAGAACTGGGATTTCTCGATCGTCAAGAACTTCCATCTGACCGAGCGGCAACAGCTTCGTTTCGCCACCGACTTCTTCAACGTCTGGAATCACCCGGCATTCAGCAGCCCAGCTTTTACCGACGTAGAAAGCCCCGGGAATTTCGGCGACATCATCTCCACCGAAAACAATCCTCGGATCATGCAGTTCTCGCTGAGGTATTCCTTCTGATGGGTACCAAGGGAAACCGAATCCCGCTGCTCGAGCGCGATCAGGCGCCGCCTGAAATCGGTGCGATCTACGACGCATTGCTCGCGCAGCGCGGCGCGGTTCCTAACATGTTCAAGACGCTGGCGCACGCGCCGGAACTGGCGAAAGGGATTGCCGCATTCCTCAAGCCGCTGCTGAGCGATGGAGCCCTGCCGGGCCGGTATAAGGAGTTGGTCGCCACGCGGGTGGCGCTGCTCCATAGATGCGAGTATTGAATCTCGTCGCACACTGCTTTGGCAAAGCAGAAGGGCGCGTCTGAAGAGCAGGTCGTGGGCGTCAAGGATTTCGAGAAAGGGCCATTCAGCGAACGTGAAAAGCTCGGATTGCGTTGCGCCGACCGGCTGCATCTGTCCGCGGAAAACATTGACGATGACTTCTTCGCCCGCCTGGAGAGCGCCTTCAGCCGTCCGGAGATCATCGAACTTATCGCCACGGCGGCTGCGTTTGAGTTCTTTACGCGATTCGTCGATGCCCTGCACATTCCCATCACCCCTTCGCCTGCGAGCACAAACCGCCCTCGCAAATAGGCGCGGGCACGGCGTGCCGTGCCCCTACGACCGCACAAGCTAGAGGCTTTTACAGAGACATGTCTTCTATGTAGGATTGGGGCGAGCTAGCTCGGGCATTTCAGCGCAATTCGCAAAAAACGGAGGCACCGTGCTGAAGCACTTACGATGGAAGGACGTTGAACTCGAGCAGTTGAATCCGCTTCTTCAGCTTCAGTTCGTTACCGGAGAGGAACTGATGATCGCCCGAGTGCTGCTGAAGAAGGGCTCCTATGTGCCGCTGCACTCCCACGTCAACGAACAGGTGACTTATATCCTCGAAGGCGCGCTGAAGTTCAAGATTGACGGCAAAGAAATCGTCGTCGCCGCCGGGGAGGTCCTTTGCATCCCTTCGAACATGCCGCATGACGCCTTGGCGCTCGAAGATACCGTGGATCTGGACGTCTTCCATCCTCCGCGCGCTGATTGGATCAACAAGACCAATGCATATCTTCGCGGGTCTACGCAACGCTAAGCAACCGCTCCTGGCTGATTTTGAACCAGGTGTTGCGGCGGACCCTGCGATCCAGAAGAACGAATGACGTTGGGAAATCCAAGAATGACGCCCTCAACGCACGGCGCAACCGGTCTCCAACTGAATGAAGAACAGAAGGCGCTGGGCAAAGCCGTTCGGGACCTCTGTTCGCGGTTCCCGGATTCGTATTGGCGCAAATTGGATGTCGAGGGCGCGTATCCGGACGCATTTGTCAAAGCGCTCACCGATGCCGGATATCTGGCAGTTCTGATCCCTGAAGAATACGGCGGCGCGGGTTTGGGTGTCCGTGAAGCGAGCATCATCCTCGAAGAGATCAATCGAGCGGGCGGGAATTCGGCGGCATGTCATGCCCAGATGTACACGATGGGCACGATTCTGCGTCATGGCAGCGCCGAGCAGAAGCGTCGGTATCTTCCTGAGATGGCGAAGGGCGCGCTGCGTCTCCAGTCCTTCGCAGTCACCGAACCAAGCGCCGGCAGCGACACCACCAAGATCCAAACCACGGCGGTGCGCAAAGGGGACCGTTACGTTATCAACGGGCAAAAGGTATGGACCTCTCGCGTTCAACATACTGATTTGCTCCTGCTGCTGGCGCGGACATCTCCGCCTGCAAATGAGGGAGGCGATAGGACCTTCGGCTTGTCAACGATCCTGGTGGATCTGCGGCAAGCCGGTCCGGGGACAATCGAAGTGCGTCCGATTCAGACCATGATCAACCACGAGACGAATGAGGTTTTCTTCCATGATCTTGAAGTGCCAGCAGAAAACCTCATCGGCGCAGAGGGCGAGGGCTTTCGTTACATTCTCGACGGCATGAATGCGGAGCGTATCCTGATTGCCGCGGAATGTATCGGCGACGGCCGATTCTTCATTGACCGGGCGGTGCGCTATTCATCCGGGCGAGTCGTCTTCGGCAATCCGATTGGAAAATATCAGGGAGTGCAGTTCCCGATTGCTCGGGCCTATGCGGCCATCGAATCGGCCCATCTGATGCGCTTGCAGGCCGCGGCTCTTTTCGATGCGGGCCAGAAATGCGGAGCCGAAGCAAACCTGGCCAAGCTTCTTGCGTCGGAAGCCTCCTGGCAGGCGGCGAACGCGTGCATGGACGCCCATGGCGGTTACGGATTCGCTCGCGACTATGACATCGAAAGGAAGTTTCGCGAGACGCGGCTGTATATCACCGCGCCCGTGGCCAACAATTTGATCCTCGCGTATATCGGCCAGCACGTGCTGGGTATGCCGCGCTCGTACTGACTAATAAAGGAAGGTAGAACGACGATGGGTTACGGAAGATACTTCGAAGAGTTCAAAACTGGTGATATCTACAAGCACTGGCCGGGCCGTACCGTGACAGAATTTGACGATACGTGGTTCAGCTTGATGACGATGAATCAAAATCCGCTGCATATTGACGAGCACTATGCTCAAGGCACCCAGCACAAGCGGCGCCTGGTGAACGGCACGTTCATTTTCAGCCTTGCGGTTGGGATGTCGGTCGCGGACGTGAGTGGACGGTGCATCGCGAATCTCGAGTACGAAAGCATCAAGCACCTCGCGCCCACATTCCACGGCGACACGATCTACGCGGAGACCGAAGTTTTAGATAAGCGCGAATCGAAGGATAAGCCTGACCGTGGGATTGTTTACGTCGAGACCCGCGCGCGCAATCAGCGAGGCGAAGTGGTGCTTACGCTTCGGCGCCGCGTCCTGGTCCCGAAACAGCAGCGATGAGCGCAGCTAGTGCTGGGCGGAGAGAAGCTCGATGCCAAAGAGTCGGGCGGTGTTATCGTGGAAGTAGCCTCGAGCGATTTCGAGTGCTTTGGATTCGGTCACCTCACCTTCTGAAACCATCTCGGCTAAGGCCGCTGCTGCGGCAGTGCGGGCTGTATGGACGCCCAACCAGTAAGTGGCCGGGACATTGACCTCTCTCGAATAGGGGAAGGCGTCGGAACCAAACACAATTTTTTCCGGGAAGATTTCAAACCACCGTTTCAGGATCTGGCTGTACTCGGCAGGATACACGAGGATAATAAATTCCGACGAGTCCAGATAGACGTTGGGCAGAGCAGCCAGCCAGATGGATTGCCGGTCGTACGGGAAGCCACCGTGGATCATGACGAAGGTGGTGTCCTTGTATCGCGGATCGCGCAGGATATCCTCCAGATCCATGGCGTTGCCTTCGGCCAGATGGTAGTAGGTGCCGCTGCCAACCGCGCTGTGGATGTGAACCTCGAGGTGCAGAGGGCCGGCCTGAGCGATGAGGTAGCGGAAGACGTAGTCCTGAAAAACGAGATAGTCAGCCTGCGAGGGAGTTGCGCCGCCCACGTACTTGCCGTAAATGGCCTCGGCCTGCTCGCGCGGCGGATCGGTGATGTTGACGAGCGATCGGAAGTAAGGCGCTTCGAATTTGATCGCCACGGCTCCCTGCTGCTTGTCCAGATCGAGCACCTTGCGAATCAGCGCCTCGTAGCCGGCGAGATCGGACGGAAGCTGCGAAGCGCCGGCCTGCTGCATATAGCGATGCAGCGCCTTTTCCTGGATCGGGAAGTACACGGCGCGATCGGGATTGATGGCCAGGTCCTTGTTGTTGAACGGAAACATGAACGGATCCACGAAAGTGACGAACCGGAATCGCGGGTTGTTTTCGAGGTAATCCATGGCGACGCGATTCGCCACCGAAAACTGAATTCCGACCTTGTCCAGCATTTTGGAAAGGTATTCCTTGCCCCACTGCTTGCGCAATTCGTCGTCTTTCTCGTCCAGCCAGCGCAGGTGCTCGGGAGAAAGGTCGGAATAAGGATAGCCATAGAGAGACTTGGCGGCGGCAATCCACTCCGGATTTGACAGGCGTGTCCGAAGCGGGTCGAGGTCGGTGGTGGTGACCGCCATGGCGTCCACATCGGTGTCGTCCCAATATCCCGGATGCGCGTGCATGTCAACGATCGGGATTTTCTCGATCTGCGCCAGCAGCCGCTGGTAGATCGCCGTAACATCTTTATCCGGCAGCGGGCGTGCCTGACCCCAAACTGGTGAGGACCAGGCAAGCAAGCCCAGCAGACACGCCGCTGCCGCAAAGCACTTCGCTCGTGAATTCTTCGGATTCATGAATTGTTCCCCTCAAGGCAGAATGTTGTACGGCGCAGTAACTGCAACACGCCTCCGGCCGGCGAGCTCGCGCGGAAACTTAGGGAAGCTCTACGCGCCGGAGCAGCCGAATCTATCACTAATTCGCTTTCCTCAGAACGACCAAGTCAGCGAGAACTGGATGATCCGCGGGTTGTTTTCCGTGGAGATGATACTGCCAAAAGCGGACTGGTTCTGGACATCCGTGAATGCCGGGCTGCTGAAGGCCGGGTGATTCCAAATGTCGAAGAAATCGGTGGTGAAACGAATCTTCTGCCGCTCGGTTATCTTGAAATACTTGATCAGCGAGAAGTCCCAGTTCTGTTGGAAGGGCCCGCGATAGATATTGCGGCCCAAGGTGCCGAAGCCGGTTGCCGAGCCGTCATCTCCGATGATCGGTGCTTTTGCGAAGGCATTGAAGTTGACGTAATTGTTCAGGCGCGATCCGATGTTGCCGGAGGTCAAGCCGCTCGCGCGTGTGGCGCCCGGGGCGAGATTGGCAGTGGTCGTTACCGTCGTGAGTCCATCAAACGCGGATCCGGCCCCAGAGTCGACTATCGAGAACGGCAAGCCAGACTGGAAAACGCTCACGCCGGAGAAGGACCAGTCAGTCAGCAATTGACGCTTCCATCCGGTGGCATGACTGAAGAAAGGCAGGTTGTAGAGGTAGCTCACTGCCAGCCGATGCGTGCGGTCGAAATCGGAAAGACCACGGGAACCGTTCAGATTGAGCTGGTTGTTAAATACCGTGTTGAAAGCGGTATTAAAGCTGGAGGTGGCGTCGGTTGAGCGCGAGAACGTGTAAGCCGCCTGGAAGTAGCTGCTGGCCCAGCGTCGCGACAGGGTGAGCTGGAGGGAATGGTAATGGGCGTAGGCGTCATCCGCGAAAATTTCGAAACCGGAGTAGCCGTTGACGCCTAGGAAACGAGTGCGTACCGCGGCATTCGCAAGAGTGTTCTTAGTGACCGGGAGTGTCTGACCGTTCGTCAAGGTTACGTTGAGAGGGTTCTGTGGGCTGACAAGGATGGACTGAAGCGAATCATGAGTCTCGCGGAGATGAGTGGTGTGGGTTCCAACGTATCCGGCTTCCAGCACCCAACTGTGCCCCAGAGACCGCTGCACGCCCAGGTTCCATTGTTGGACGCTTGGCACTCGGAAGTGGCGCGGGACCTGCAGGCTAAACAGGTTGATGGCGTTGCCATTGAACTGCGGGGTCTGCGACGTGTCGGTCGTTGGAGTATTTGTCCCGTTGACCACGAATCCAGTAACCCGCGACACGACCGGAACGAAGGCCGGCGAAATAACGCCGACGGGAGGCAAACCGTTGGGGTTCGGATTTGGGCATCCGGGCGGCGTCGTGATTTCGAAGAGATTGGCTAAGCAGCCTGCGGCGCCCGGGAAAAACACAACGTCAAGGAGAGGGGCTGCGAAAGAGAGCTGATCGACGTTGCCGACATCCTGTTGCACATAGTAGATGCCGTAACCGGCGCGAATGGTCGTGGTGTGGTGGCCGAAGACGTCGTATGCCAGACCGAGGCGGGGACCCAAGCCCACGGTATAGGTATTGTTGAGGGTGGTTGAGTTGGCGGTGCCATGCAAGCCCGGGACATTGAATTGATTCACGCCGCTCGGATAGATGTAAGGATACTTACCTTGAAGGAGCAGCGCGGGATCGAAGTTGCCGATGTGAAACAGATTGTCATACCAGGCGCCAAAGGCCTCCAGACGCAATCCGAGGTTCAGTGTGAGATTCCGAGTGGCTTTCCAGTCGTCCTGGACGAAGCCGGAGAAGTTGTTATGGTGGTAATCGTGATCGAAGACGCCGCTTTGGCCGAAGACGAATATCGGAGCGCCCTTCAGGAAGTTCTGGAAATCGGTGAGGGCCGGAGTGGGAGGGTTGGTTGCCGCAGGAGTATTGGAGAAGAAGATCTGACCGTTAAAGATTTGGGGAAATAGCTTATGAAGATTGATGCGGTCGAATTCTCCGCCGAAGCGGAACTGATGGCTGCCGTGGACCCAGCTAAAGACGTCGTTCAAAACGTAGTTGTTCTGGACCTGAGACTGGTCCCCCGTATCAGGACCGAGTTGGAAGCCTGAGCTTTGAAAGGTGAATTTGTAGATGGCCTTGGTGATGCTGTTCGTTGGACGATTAATCCCCAAATCGGCCGCGGTGATGATGGGTACGTTGGTATAGGCATTGTTGATGCGCACGTAGCCGAACAGGAACTGGTTGATCCGATCCCCGGCGAAGACGTGAGTCCAGGTGCCATTCAGGAACCGCGTGTTAACGGGCACGTCCAATGGGAAGTTCAGATCGGTCTTACTGGGAGGGGCGCCAAAGGTCGTCGTCAGGCCACCGCCACCGAAAGGTTTCAGTGAATCCGAATTGCTGAAAAAGAAGCGAGCAGCAACCTTCTCTTTATGAGCGTGGAATTCCCGGTCCCAATTCGTCGTGAACTGGTCGTCGGTAAACTTGCCCGGGCTGCTGCAAGTAAAGCTTCCGGTGCTCCCCGGTGTTCCAGGAATCGTGGGGACCAAGAAACCGCCCGGGCCGCTGCAGAATTGGTTGCCCTTGGCATTGAGCAACTTCAGCACAACCGGATCAATGGCAGTCGTGGAATTGCCGAAAAATGTTTGCGAGATCGAGGCAGCGGACCGGTCCAAGGGCAGAACAGGAATGGCCGTGCTGATAAGTGTCCCCAGATCTGCTCCACTGCGCTGTCGGCTGCCCTGGTAGTTGCCGAAGATATAGCCGAAGTGACCTTCCGAACCCAGCGGGCCGCCAACGCTGCCGCCAAAAATGTTTTGTTTCAGGACCGGGCGCGATTGTCCAGCCCTGTTCAAGAAGAAGTCGTTGGCGTTGAGCACGTCGTTGCGGAAAAACTCGAAGGCATCGCCGTGCCACTCGTTCGTTCCCGTCCTCAGGACCGCGTTGACCATGCCGCCGCCGTTCCGACCCTGACTCGCATCATACAGGCTGGTCTGGACCTTGAATTCCTGGACGACATCCGGGCTGGGAAGAGGGGTGTTCGTCAATTCGCCGACGTTGTAGTCGGTGGCGCTGACACCCTCGATAAGGTAGTTGTTGTTGTCCTCGCGCTGGCCGTTCACGTTGATGCGCACGTTGCCGCGCCCGAGCTGCTCGGAGTTGTTGAGGGCGCTCGAGGCGCCGGTCGAAAGCGTCAGAAGCTGCTGGAAGTTCCGAGTGGCCAAAGGCAAGCCGCCAACTTCTTCGTGCTCGATGGTCTGGCCGGTGGTGGCGTTCTCAGTGTTGATGGTAACCACCTGCGCCGAAACTTCGACCTTTTGACTGACGGTGCCGGGCTTCAAGACGACATTGAGAGTGGTGGTTTCAGTCACGCGGACTTCGACGGAGTTGACCCTGCCTTCTCCGAAGCCCGGTGCGTTCACGACGACCGCGTAGGCGCCCGGCGGCAGCAGAGTTGCGATGAAGCTTCCGCTCAAGTTAGTCACCAGGTTTCGCGCGGCTTGGCCGGTGCCGGCATCGACGATCTGGATGGCGGCGTTGGGAATTACGCCACCACTGGGGTCAAGCACGGTTCCGGCAATCGCTCCACTCGCACCGCCCTGCGCCCACCCCACTCTCGGAGCCACCAGCCAGAGCGCCACAAACATCAGGACGAAAAGCACCGTTGTTTTTGCAGAGTTCAGATGCGCCACCATTTGGTCTCCCCCAAGAAGGGACACCCATAGGCCGTGGAGGGACGCGGGCCGCACCCCGCCGCTGTCCCCCCAGCGGCTTATCTCGGCTCCCTCAAATTGCCGAGCGGTTCTGCGGTCAGGTCTAAAGACTCACAGCCGCTCGGGTCTTACCAGGTTCTAGTCGGAACTGATAGAACTTCAGACTCAGCATCCCCAGCCAGGGATTCAAGAAATTACCGCTGCCTGGCTTGCCCCTGTAGCTGAACCGGCTCTCGCATTGCGATGATACTCCCAGTCTACTAAGCCACGCGCATCTCATACATCCGATATCAGAGGGAATCAATGTGTTTCGGTCGATTAGGGGAATCAGGTTTTTTGATTTCGGACGAGATGAGGTCAACTGGCGAGAACTGGATGATCCGCGGGTTGTTTTCCGTGGAGACGATACTGCCGATAGCGGACTGATTCTGAACGTCCGTGAATGCCGGGCTGCTGAATGCTTGGTGATTCCAGGTGTCGAAGAAATCGGTCGTGAAACGAATCCACTGCCGCTCGGTTATCTTGAAATACTTGTGAGCACTCCCAGGAGGACTAATGTCCGCGATTTCGATCAAGCGAGCGAGGCCCTAGCCCCGGGCGCGGTTGCACACAATTGGACGATCCGCCTTGGGCCGGGGGAGGGCTATTTCCCCGGGTTGGGAAGCTCGATTACGTCGGTCTCTCCGGTGGAAACCTCCACTCCTGTGCCGGAGGATTGCACATCACCGCCCACCACGTAGAAACGATTGCCGATGACGCCCCCCGCTAGTCCGTGCCGCGATACAGGCAACGGCGGCATCGTGGTCCACGTATTACTTGCAGGATCGTAAGCTTCGACCGCCCGGAAAGTGGCCATCATATTCGGATCCTGAAATTCGCCGCCGGCGACATAGATTCGCGCACCGTAGACGCCGGCCGCCAAAGCGCTGCGTGTCGTGGGCATCCGCGCACGCGGCGCTCCCCATGTATCCGTGGCTGGATCGTATTCCTCGACCACGGACACATCTGAATCGAGGCTGATGAATGCCGCCCCGACGCGTCCACCAATCACATAAACTTTGCCATTGATGACGCCCACCGCCGCGTGATTGCGAGGTGTCGGCATCGGGCTGCGTTCGTGCCAGGCATTCGTGGGGGGATCGTATTCCTCAACGGTTCCCAGGCACACTTGGGGGTGCGACGGATCAATAGCCTTTTGGTTGGAGCCCGGAGGTGTGCTCGCGCCGCCAATGACGTAGACCTTGTCGCCCACCGCTGCGGCCAAAGCCGAACCGCGCTTGGTCGGCAGCGGCGCCAGAGGCTTCCAGGTGTCAGTCTCGGGGTCGTATTCCCAGGAATTGTTGATCGGCGCCCACGCTGGCGGGCCCGATTGCGGATACACAAAACCGCCAAACGCATAAATCTTGCCGCGGTATTCGGTGAAGGCGACGTGGTGCGAAGGCAGTGCCATCGGCTTCTTCTTGTTCCATTGATTGGTTGCGGGATCATATTCGTAGACCAGCCCCTTGGGCTTCCAGACTGGAGCGAGGCCGGCAAAAACGTACATCTTGCCCGCCGCTGCCATCCCTAATATCTCTTCAGAAGGCTCCGGAAACGGCGTTACCTTCATCCATTTGCCCTGGGCATAAGCGGCGGGTGTAGCCAGGATTAGGCCGACTATTAGCTGGACAAGCCGACGGCGGGCCGTACTCAATGACGTGGACATCGTTTCACTCTCCTTAGTTCCGAGTCATCATGATCCGGCAATATACACCGAACCGCGCAATCGTCTCCCAGCACATGTCCGGTTTACCGTGCTCCGAAACCCAGCGTCGCTTGCTTTCTCTCTTTCAGTCGGGTTGAGCTTCCGATCCCGCGATTCACTGGCCGATTTCCGATGTATAATCCGCATCTCTCGATTTTGCGATCCACTCTTTCCGGTCATCGGAGGCGAAGATGGCCAACTCTGGGGGCCTGACCTCTCGTCGATAGGTACGGAGTTACGAATCATGGTGCAATCAAAATCGATCAGCGAACTGGTAGACAGCGAGCATGGGCGCATCAGCAGGGAGCTATTTGTCAACGACGAGATTTACCAGAAGGAACTGGAAAATCTCTTCACCCGTGCATGGCTCTTTGTCGGGCACGAAAGTCAGATTCCGAATCCTGGCGACTTCTTTGTTTCGCGCATGGGAGAAGAGTCGGTTATCCTCTGCCGGGATCGCGACAAAAGAATCCACGTCTTTCTGAATTCCTGCCGTCATCGCGGTATGAAGGTGTGCCGATACGACGAAGGCAACACGCCGCTCTTTACGTGTCCCTATCACGCGTGGAGTTACTCGACCGATGGAAAGTTAGTAGGGGTTCCCCTCTACAAGACTCACTACGACGGGTGCCTCGACAGGTCGCAGTGGGGCTTGATCGAGGTTCCCAAGCTGGAGAGTTATAAGGGCACGATCTGGGCCTCCTGGGATGAGAGCGCGCCGTCATTCCTCGACTACCTTGGAGATGCCCGAACTCATCTGGATAACCTCTTGGATTGTCGTGACGGACGTGAAGGGGGCTCGGAGGTCTTGTCCGGGATCCAAAAGTGGGATATCCCTTGCAACTGGAAATTCAGCGCGGAGAATTTTCTCGGCGACACCTACCACAACGTGAGCCATCGCTCCGTGGATTTGGTCGGCATAAGTCCGAGTTCCAGGAGCGGAATCAAGGGGCGCCGCGATTCGGAGCTCGACAAAGCCCAACACATTTGGGTGAGCTTTCCACAAGGGCATGGCCTCCACAGCGCACTCAAACCGGAAAACCAGGAATACACCGAAATGTTTCTCGACAACAAGATCGTCGAGGAGTACTTCCGCCACTGCTTTGAAGAACGTAAGCGACGGCTGGGAAGCCGAGCAAGACTGGTGACGCATACAGGAACGATATTCCCCAACACCTCCATGCTGGGCCTTCAGCCTCGCGCCCTTTTCGCGTGGCATCCGAATGGGCCTATGTCGATGGAGATCTGGCGCTTCTATCTTGTGGACAAAGATGCGCCCGAAGAGGTCAAGGATTTTCTCCGTCATTACTATCTCCGATATTCCGGCCCAGGCGGGATGACCGAGCAGGATGACGCCGAGAATTGGAACTACGCGACCGTAGCGAGCCGTGGAACCATCGCGCGGCGCTATCCTTATAACTATCAGCTTTCCATGAAGGCGCAGCACATCAATGACCCCGTGCCGGGAGTTGTCACTTTGCAGATCAACGAAGAAAACGCACGCAATTTTTATCGCCGGTGGGTTTCCTACATAGAAGGGAAGGGTTGGGATGAGCTGCTAGGGAAGAACGATCGGGTCGCGACTTGTCCCGGTTTCCTCGCTGACCTCGGGCTGAAGAATGCAGGTGATAATCGTCACCGGCGGCAACTACGGAATCGGAAAAGGAATCAGCATTGGCCTCAGCCGCCGCGGCCACAGGGTTGTCTCGTTCGGGCTGGATACTCGCCAGCCGGGCAGCCTGGCGGAAAACGGAATCGCAGACTTGCAGTCTGAGGCGCGCGACCTCGGACTGCAACTGGATGTTCTCGATGCTGACGTTTCCAGAGCGGCCGACGTCAGCCGAGTCGTCGAGTTTACCCTCCAGAAATACGGCCGCGTCGATGCCTTAGTGAACAACGCGGCGATTGGCCCTTTGGGCACTATTTTGGAGACCTCGGAAGAGCTCTGGGACCAAATCATCGATGTCAATCTCAAGGGCATGTATCTGTGCTGCAGGGCAGTTCTGCCACACATGATCCGGCAGGGCGGCGGATCGATTGTCAATATTGGTTCCGGTGCGGGTTGGGGGAAGCCCAATATGCTGGCCTATGCTGCCAGTAAGGGTGGAGTCTTTGCGCTGAGCGTGGCGCTTGCTTACGATCACTTTAGCGACCATATCCGGGTCAATACGGTCGTCCCTGGTGGTGGTGGAATCATGACGGGGATGAGCCTGGGGAGAGTTGGTGGTGATCTCCAGAGGCTAAACCGAGGCGCGAGCGGCACGGTAGCCGGACGCAGTGCGACCCCGGCAGATGTGGAGTCGGCGGTTGCCTTCCTTCTTTCTGATGAAGCAGCCGTCATCTCCGGAGCAGTGCTCGATGTCGGTTGTTTTTCTCACCAGGGTGGCCCGATCCCATCGAAAACCGCAGGTCAATCCGCGCGCAGAGAATCCGAGGCGGGTACCGCCGAGAGGCGAGGGAGCGATGTCCCGGAGGCCCCCCGACGCTCCAAAGGCTGAAGCTGCACTATGGATTCAATTCAGAATTTATCGCCGGGGACAAAGATAAGGATTGTCGGGGATCTGCCAGCTGAAGTGGAACAGAACCCGCGGGATGGGGTTTGGCTGCTCGCGCGATGCCCAAATTCAGCCAGTGGTGCGGCCGGCGATTGGGAACCATTCCGGCTCGCCGCAAGACAGAGCCCCCACAGTTGGACATCCTTGAGAGATCCGCGCACGGGGGAACTGCTCGTAATTTTGCATGCGGATGATATCTTGGGAATTTGGGAATGATCGCCATCCTGCCCGTGGTTCCAGAATGCTCGAAGGGTTGCACGGGTCGAAGTTACGATTGCTAGTGGGAGCGGCCAAAATGTCTGACACGGCCACAAATACGGGCCTCCAGAGAAACCTGCTCTACTACCAGCTAAAAGAGGAAATCGAAGACTTCCTCTATGCCGAAGCGGACCTGCTGGACCAAAGAAGATTTCAGGAATGGCTGAACTTGCTTGCGGAAGATATTTCCTACTCCATGCCCCTACGCCGAAACGTTCGATTCGGGGAGCATGCTGAGCGTGAGAATACCCGAATCGGCAAGGATATCTGCTGGTTTGATGAGGATAAGTGGACGCTGTCCAAGCGCGTGGAGCAACTCATGACTGGGATCCATTGGGCCGAAGAGCCGCTGTCCCGGACAACGCGCCTGGTCAGCAATGTGCATTTGCTCGAGGTCCAGCCTTCCGTCGAGACGCCACGCGAGGTCAGGGTTCGAAGCCGTTTTTTGATCGAGAGGCATCGCGTCGACTACGAATCAGAGCACTTCGTGGGCATTCGGACAGACTTGCTGCGCCGAGTGGGCGAGGAATGGAAAATTGCCAGACGCGAGATTCTCATGAACCACACCGTGTTCCTCGCGAAGAATTTGACGATTTTCATTTGAATTTTATGGGGCGTTCGCGGCGGCAGGGCGCTAACTGCGAATTCCGGCGCCCAGGGAGGTGGACTGTGTTTGCGATCCAGGGATTGGATCCTGGCCGGAGAATCAAGCTTAAGGGCGGAATTGTCGCAGAGGTGAAAGAGAATCCGAGAGACGGCTCTTGGCTGGTGGTCCAGTACGTTTCGGTGCCTGATGATCCCGCTTCCGTGGGGCGGGAAGAACTCGCGAACGCAGAGGATGTCGTCGAGCTTCTCTGACCCGCGTTCCTCCCGAACCTCGTCGGGTGGATCGATCCGACGCGGTATGACGAAGCTGATCTTTTCCGCTTTGCTCGTTTTCCTCATCGTAGTACCCACGGCCGCATCTGATCAGGAGGATGCTGCTGCCGACGCAGTTGCAGCAGCCTTCTTCAGGTCCGTCAAGCAGTACATCTGTCGAAACTGGAACGAATGGGTAGGAACACGTTTCGCGAAAAGGTATGCAAGCAGGACATGCGCTTCCCCTCCGGGTGGATCAATGACGTTGCTTACGAAACGTCCGATCCGGCGCGCCTGCCTGAGTCAGCCCAACGACTGGCAACATGGCCAGATACCGGCAAGACTGAACCGCAGGGGCCGAGCGGGCACGGGAGAACTAGGCGATTACAGTCTGTGATTTGCACCGGGAATTCACAGCTTTTCCACATCTGTCTGTGTCCTCATCGTTGACTTTGCACTTCGTGTAGCGTAGCGTCGTCCACAGACGTTTCGAGGGTGGGCTCAGAACAAACCAGAGTCAGGAGCACTCCGATGGGCAAGCACATCATCGGTAGAGCTACTGGCTAGGAATCACCTCCTTAGTCATAGGGTTGGTGCGTAGCGAATTCAGTGCGCTCGGAATGTTTTTTACCGAGGAGTGCTGCACCGGCTGAAGCGATCCGGTACATGAGCCTTTACAACGGGATGCTTTGTTTCTTCTAGGTAAGCTGGGCATATCGTTGGTTCGAGAGCGAGCAAATGATCTGGGCGATTACTATGGCGACATTCTTAGACGCCGTGGATGCCATGGCGCTAATGCTCTTCATTTTTTTTCGGAGAGAAGAACACCGAATAGAAAGCCGGGCTCTGGCGAGAGTTGGAGTTGAGATCTCCGGCCCGGATGAACCCTCAATCATTGAAATCGCATTAACCGAAAACGTCAGTCGTCACGGTGCCCGCGTTGTCACCAAGAGGCACTTTGGGCCGAACGATAGCGTGATGGTTAAATTGCTCCGGGGGAACCAGCGGCTTGGCGCGCGAATCGCTTACTGTAAGCCGCTGAAGGCAGATGTGTTTGCCGTCGGTTTGCAATTTCCCACAGCAGGTGGCAGTTGGATAGGACCCCCATGGGTCTCATAGTGAAGGGGTGCCGAGGTTCTTGCGCCCCTCACCGAAGCGCCTCGGCTACCTTCTATTAGCTGGCCAAAGTCGTGATCAGCAAGCGCCTGCGCTTCGCCTCGCCGGGCCCGGCCGGAATGGGGCTGGAGACATAAGGATGTGACGCGCGTCGACTTACTCCAGACAGCTCGATTTCGCCGCGCCCCGAAATTCCCAAAGCCCTTTCTGGTCAATGGCTTAGTTCGTTTTGGATTTTCGGCTCTCTTACCACGTATGCCGCCGCGGTTCTGAGCCTGTCCGAATCGCGCGAATTGCCCACCTCCAGAAAGTGTTGTTTGCCTCCGCTTCCAGAGGAGTACAATCGCGCCCGGCCTCATCGCGGAGTCGCCTAACTCGAAGTGAAATTGAGTCGGAGTAGGGATCATGATTGCTCACAACCCCCTCCACGGATCCGGACGAGCGGAGCTACCGCATCCGGCTCTTGCCTTAGGTGACGACGCCCATGCGGCGCAGGGGATAGGGATGACAGACAGT
>JBARRP010000015.1:0-6038 GCA_049644285.1 Candidatus Acidiferrales bacterium
GACATCGGTCTTCGGTACGAATACAACCAGAACATGACGGATACCAACAACCGGATGGCGGCTGTCGACACGCTGGTTTCTGGTGGCCGATTCGTGATCGCCAGCGACAGCGCCGGTAATATTTCACCGACGGTCAGCACGCTGCTTCCGTTCATACCGATTCCGCACGTGCCTTCTTCCGACGCTGGCTGGAACAACAGCCTCCTGACGTCTCGAAACCTGCGTCTCGCTCCGCGGGCGGGACTGGCGTGGAATCTGCCGGGCAAAACGCAAACAGCGATCCGGGCCGGTTTCGGAATTTATCCGAATCAAGCCGCGTACAGCATTGTCAGCAACTTCGCACAGAACCTGCCGTTCTTCGTGACGAAGACTGTGAACACGAGCGCGACTGTACTCACACCGACGTTCTCCACGCCAACAATCCTGACGACGAACGCCGTCGGCACGGTCGGGGCCAACGATTTGAACCACGACTTCAAGATTGAGTACAACGAAGTCTGGAACGTCAGCGTGGATCGCGAGTTGGCGTCCAGCACAGACTTTTCGGCGGCCTACATCGGATCGCGAACTGTGCACGCAGACAGTTCGACGGTGCTGAACGTTCCCACGCCTGGGCCAGGAGCCGTCGGGCCGCGGCGACCGATTCCGCAGATGAGTCAATTCAACACAATTCGCTGGGATGGCTGGGCAACTTATCATGCGCTGACATTGAAAGGCACACGACGCATGTCCAAAGGTCTCTTGTTCGACGTGAACTGGACGTGGTCTCACTCCATCGATGACGCTTCCGACCCTGGCACTACCTTGAACGAGACCAACCTCCCCCAGGATGTACGAAACATGGCAGCAGAAAAGGCCAGTTCGAGCTTCGATCACCACCATCGGTTCGTCGTCGACTTCGTGTACGACATCCCGCTAGCGAGGCAATCAACAGGCTGGATGCACGCGGTATTCGCACAATGGCAGGCGAGCGGCGATCTTGCGGCGCAGTCGGGCGCCCCGTTCACAGTGAACATCTCAAGTGACCAAGCCAATATCGGCGCTGGCCCGGCGCAGCGGCCCAACATGTCCGGCAACCCGAATAACGGGTCCAAGACAACCGCTCAATGGTTCAACACGTCCGTCTTCTCCTTGCCCGCGCTCTTCACGTTCGGGAACGCACCGCGAAATGCCGTTATCGGGCCCGGCCTGCAGGAGTTCGATCTCTCGCTTCAGAAGGATTTTGGACTGGTGGAGAATGTGAAGCTGCAGTTCCGGGCCGAAGCGTACAACTTGTTCAATCACCCCAACTTCAACATCCCGAGTCGCACCGCTTTCACTCCAAACTTCGGCAAGAGCGCCAGCGCACAAGATTCTCGGCAACTCCAGTTTGCGCTGAGACTCATCTTCTAGTATCGGACAAAGCGTAGCCGCGGATCGGTGCACCAAAATCACGTTTCTGATGCGCTCTGTTTTCGGATGGCTCCGAGGGTACGAGACTCGGTCGGCTTCGAGTAAAGGTGAACGCTGTCAGAATTGCCATGCTGCACGCAAGCCGCGCTTCCTGGTGCGTTGCCTGCGAAAAAACGACTCTGACCAGGGAACGGCGCAACGCGCCCTTCGTAGCTTGCCCAAAAACCCTGCCTTGCCCAAAATCCCCACTTCCCGCGCTAACGCTACCCGCTGAAATTGCGCCTACCCAAAAGTCGCGGCACGCTTGCCCAGAATCCATGTTTCGGTCCGAGGCGCGTTCGCGTTTACGTTCTGGCACGGCAAGAATCGCTGTCGGGCCGCGTATTAACGAAACCTCCAGAGAAGTTACGAAACAGTGTGTACGGTGGCCGCTGCTCATCCGCCACTGAGTCGGCGCCATTATCCAAGACGCCTAAGGACAGCGGTCACCTGTCCGACTACCTCAGCATCTTCAGTTCTGGCCGGCCCCGGAAGCAAGGAGGAACCGGTGTAGGGATAAACGACCAGTTGCCCTTGTTCCAGAACGCAGGCACCACAGAGGTAGCTGCCGTTTCGTCTGATGGCAACATAGAGGGGTTGTTGCCAAAATGTCTTCTCGGGTGATCTGGGAGGGTTCTTAGCCCGGCGGTTGACGGCGAGCAAACTTGCGTTCATGAGGTAGGGGTGGATCGGACGCGGGTCGCCACCGATCCAGAAAACGTCAGAGAGGGATACGTTCTTTAGGCCCGAAATCGAATCGAGAGCGTCCTTCGTGAACAGGGGCAGCTCCTCCCATTGGTTGATGAAAGTCCGAAGGAAACCCGCTTCCTGATCATGAGATTCTTGGCCATCCTGTTCTTGATGCAATCGCTGAAAGGCCCTTGCGCCGAGGCGGGAAACAAATTCGTCGGGCATGGGATCTCCTGCGAGGGGCTCCACCTGCAGGTCTGAAGCACGAAGAAAATCCCAGAACCGGATGCCATAAAGTATGCACAGGGAAATGATCTTCTGAATGTGGCGAGGTGGTACGGAGGCGGTCTCGTAGTCAGAAAGCGTGCCGATTGCGGCGAAGTACATCTCATCGGCGAGTAGGTCAGCGATCCGCCCGCTAACCGCAGATGCCTGCCTAAAAGACAATCCTGTCTTCATTCGGGCTGAGCGAATCAGTTGTTTCAAACTCTTGGGCGAATCGGAAATAAGCCAAGCCCGGGGCCGCACAGTTGCCGCTGACGTCTCGACCCAATTCACGGGCCTGCTTAAGAGCGGACGGATTTCTGCGTCCACCACGCCGTGGATACGAACCTCCCGGTCGAGCGTCAACTCAATCTGTGCGAAGGGAAATTGACTTGAGCAAAGGGCAATCCTGTCTTTGCCGGTACGGCGCAGGTGCCCTAGCTTGAGTAAGAAACCATGCTCCACCAAAAACACTTGGCGGCTCGGAGTCGCTCCGGTTAAAGAGTGGACGTCGGCGGCGCGTCGCGTGTCTACGCGCACGATGTTTCCCGGAACGAGGTCGGGAAATGCAAAATTTTCTCCCCGTCCAACCTTGGCATAAAGGAAGCTTGCACGGTTTAGATCGAGCAGCTCTTTCGCGCGCTTAGGTGTGCCACGCCGAAGGATTCGCGCCAAGGGTGCGATCAAAGAGACGGGAGCGTTCCAGAGTCTCTCGACGAACCATGGAATCCACGCGGACTGATCATAAACGGACGAGTCCAGCACAACCGTACGCGGCCAAGGAAGGAGGAGGCGGAGTCGCGGAATGTCGTCCAAGTGAAATCCGAATACTGTCAGCCAGTCACATACTCGATAGTTGGTTATCCGGCTCAGAGCCAGAAACTGATGGATGTTCGGGCGAAAAGAGGGAACGGCGAGATCGTAGTACAGACGGTGCGGGATGTAATAGCGTGACGGTCGGCCGAAAATCTCGGCAGAGCGTTGTGACACTTCATAGAGGGTCAAGCCTCTCGTTGAGAGGATCTGTCGGACACGGTCGGCTCTGTCCATTCACCTGGCCGGAGGTTTATGCCGATACAGCAGAACTCGCCCGTCGGCAAACAAATCACATCGATGGCTGTTATTGCGACCAAACTACATCTTCCGTGCGAACAAATCGATCCGTGTGTATAGCTAGAATGGCACGTAGCTGGACATGGATGAGTTACCGGCGTAGGATTCCCGCCAATGGACGTACGCAAGCCGAGCCCGGGTGCCGATGAGAGGCTTAGGGAATTGCGGGTGCGCCTGGGACTGACCACCCGCGACGTGGAGGCGAAGAGCCAGCAGATTGCGGACGAAAAACACAACCAGGACTATTACCTCTCCCACGCTTGGCTGACTGACATTGAGAAGGGCAAATTCAAGCCGAGCATCTACAAGCTCTACACGATGAGCGCGATCTATCATCGCAGCTTCACGGAGCTACTCTCCTATTTTGGGCTGCGGATTAGCGACTTGAACCGCGACCGCGCGTCGATCGGAGTCCCCAAAACACATCTCTTGGACAGCGAAGCCGACGCCGACATCGAGACAGTAACGCTGCCAGTGGAGTTCAAACCAGAGTTCCAGTTGGAGAAAACGAACCTTCTTGCGCGAGTTGTCGCGAAATGGGACGAAGTCCCGGTCGGCCTCTTGCAGCATCTCGATCTCCGCAAGTCGGTCTACGGCTACATCGGCCTGGAGGACTACACGCTTTACCCTCTCATCCGTCCTGGCTCGCTCGTGCAGATTGACGCAAGCCAAAGGAAGCTCAGTGCTGAGAAATGGACGACAGATTTCGACCGTCCCATCTACTTTGTCGAACTCCGAAACGGCTACGTTTGCAGTTGGTGTCAGATCGATCGGGGTCAGCTGATCGTGATTCCGCATCCTCACTCCCACCAGGATGTTCGCCGATTTGACCACCCGTCTCAGGCCGAAATCGTAGGCAGGGTGACCGGAGTGGCGATGCGAATTGTTGGAGAACAAGTACCTCGAGCCGGAGAGCCTTCCCATTGAGTCTGGGGGCTGAAATTGAATTTACTCGCCGTTTCCCCTTTTAAGTCCGCCTTCTTAGAGAACCGTCCCCCCTCTCCTCTGGGCGGAGCTGCGCAGCTCGAACCGGCTTCCCGGTTCAGCAGGTGAGCAAGGATTTGAAAAAGGTTTTGGATTCACGAATAGCTACGCACCGGAATTCGATCTGAGCATCTGCCTGCTAAGAACGCGAAAATATCATCAACGGCTTGATGTCGCCATTGTCTGCAGACCGTAACGCCGCCAGATAAGTCTTGCGGGGAGAGCCAGCCGGGACAATGTCTTTCCCGCCCCACGAGAATGGACCTTGCCCTAGGTTAAACACCAAGACATCGGCGATTAGCCTTGCGTGTCGCCCGTTTCCGTTCGGGAACGCATGTATGACCGTCAATTCGTGGTGAAAGCGCACTGCGATTTCGTCGGGACTGTAGGTCTTTTTTTCGATCCAATGCTTGACGTTTCCCAGCAATGCACCGAGTCGGTCTCTTATTTCGTGAACCAAAACGCCAATGTTTTTTTCCGACTCTCGGTATCTACCAGCCCATTTCCAAGTTTGGTCAAACATCCGTCTGTGAAGTTCTCTCACATAAGCTTCGGTAACAGGGTCTCGCACTCTTGCTTCTCTCTCCGACAGCGCCCACTTGCGCGCTTCAAGGATATTCTCGCGTTCCCACTCGTTTAAGTCCCCTTGAGTCGCCAAACTAGGAATGAGTTCTGCTTGTTCTTCGGCGCTAAGCGGGGTGTTACTAGGATTGCCGTTTGTGATCACCATTGAACAGAGCTCTATCCTCGCTTCAGCTGCCTTTTGGTTTCCTCGGCTATCTTTTCGTCGAGCCCGCCGACAGCTTGGTTTTCCAGCATCATTGTGTGCTCGACAGCGCGCACTTGCTCTTCGGCATCTCGTCTAGCTCGTCTTTCGCTTAGTTCCTGCAAGGTTCCCGATTTTGGCACGATCGCGTATATCAACCTGCACCCCATTGCATGAGCGGCCATTTCGAGACTTTGGAGTGTGATTCGATTCTTACCTTCAGACTTCTCGAAGGACGCGACTAATTGAGGCGTCACTCCCATCTCTTCGCCCACCTGTCTGAGGCTCATGCCCGTTGCCTCGCGAATCGCCCGAAGCCAGCCCCGCCGTGGACGGGTCACCGCCTTTGCAGTGTCGAATGCCCCTAAGCTTCGAGATAGCTGTCTTACACGTAACTCTCTGTATTTAGGACGCATATCCACACCCTTTGCTGCCAGTCTCAATCTATACTAGGATGAAAGTTGGTTAGAATCAAGCTATATATTTACATCGTTGGCGGAGCTTAAATGTATACATTTAACCGGCGGCTGCCATTTTAAGCTATAATGCGAAGAACTCTCGTAGCGCTAAGTCATTCCAGGCAAATGGGATCATTGGTAGGGGCGGTGGGGATCGAACCAAAAGCGAGATTGCAAGCGCGTACGTTAATGATTCCATTAAACGCGAAAAACGCCAGAAACACCCGATTCGCCCAAGTGAGGTACACGCCGGGTACGTGGCGGCACTACCGCTCCAGCTCACGAATCTGGAGAGCCGCATTTATCCTCTCCCAAGCCTCCGGCGCAAGACT
>JBARRP010000016.1:0-11899 GCA_049644285.1 Candidatus Acidiferrales bacterium
ACTTCGACCCTTCCCAACTCCCTCCTGCTCATCTCCGTCCGCCCCAATCTGACCTCCTTCTGGAGGTCCTATTAAGGGGACATTTCTATCGAGCACAAAAGGGGACACTATCATCGAGGTACAACAGACTATCTCGAAAACATTATGCGTTAAGCGTGCTTTCTGGACACCATTTTCTGAATTGGCAGGCCTCCCACAAACGGATAGTTTTTTGGCCGAAGTGTTAGACTTGTTGGAATCCGTGAGCATCCCTCCCAACACCGATTCGGCTCAACTGCTCCGAATCGCCGCAGCCTCCCTCGAAGAACTTGAATTCCCACCGTTGGTTCGTCCCAATGTACCGTTCAACTCGGCTCCAACCAAAGACTTGGTCGATTGGACAATGCAGCTCTATTCGTTTTCATTCTTGAGTCAGTTCCGCGCCCTGCTTCGTGGTGTGATTCCGTTGATGGAAGCGCGCAACATCCCTGCTCTCCGCATAATCGTGAGAGCCTTATTCGAGTTGGGAGCTCACTCTTACTACGTCAAAAAGCACGTGAAGCAACACCTGGAAGCGAACAATCTAGAGGCGACGTGGGATTTTTTGATCCCAGTGGGAACCAGCAGCCTTTACACAATCTCTCCGTATCCGCTAGAAAGTCAACTGTTCCCCTCGCCTGCGCACAGCGGCCAGGTGATCAATTGTTTCAATGAGATCATGGAGGGCAACGCAGCGGACATCTACAGCCTCCTAAGCGAGTTCTGCCACCCCGATATGGCGGCTATAAAACAGCACTATCTGTGGGACGGAAGTCAATTGGTCACATTCGATGCGCCCGAAGGAAACCTGAGCACAGCCCTGCCCCTAGGAGCCTCGGTCACACTTGCTGCCCTTGACGCCATCAACGAACTGCTCGAGTTGTCGAATGAAACAGAGATCCGGACTAAGGTGATTCAGCTGTTACGGAAGTTAGTATCCTCTAGATAGCCTCGCTCCCTGACCTGGCGTATCTACAAGTGTTCTGAGTGGAAACGCATTGCGTCATCGCCTCGGATGGCAGTCCGCCCTTCGCTTGACTGCGCGTCATCCGCGCCGATAGAATCCCCCGGGCGATAAAGCATCGGAGGAACTGATGGACGTTTTAAAAACAATAACGCGCAAACTTCGCAAAGAGAAGGTCACTTTGGAGAAACGGCTCGCGCAAATCAGTTCTGTGTTAAGTGCCATGGACGGTAGTAAGCCCCGTCGTCGTAGATTGTCGGCAAGAGCCCGTAGAAAAATAGCTGCGGCTCAACGAAAGCGATGGAGAAAAGCAAAGAAGTCATCAGCGAGAAATTAGCACAGCCCTCAAGCGGGCGTGGAAGAAACGGAAGAAACTGCGAGTGTAAGCACCAAGGAAGCGGCAGCAATCACTCACTAAAGAACTTCGTAATGTGGGTGCGACGATTGCGGCGCTATCATGCTCTGAGCATAGCACGGTCTTCAATTTGTGTTCACCCTCCTCGCTCCATTCCTTCCACCGCAATGCTGACTTGCGGAACGAAGAACCCCTTACAGCATGGGCCGGGTTTCATTCCTGAATTAAATTGTTGTGTGGTGCCTCTTGGCTTATTTCACCCGCGCGTCCGGCTGATCGTAATCAGGCCCCAGTTTTCTCATCAAGAGCCGTCTGAGGCTTGGCTTTCTTCGGCCCAGCAGGTCGCATTGACTCGCGCAACCGGTATTCAAGGCTCTGATACATCATCAAACGAGCAAGAGATGGTCGCTGCGGAAACAAGCACGTCATCTCTGGTGCCGAGATTACTTCAGCTTGGCGTATTCGGACTTGGCGGCGACGAGGATGGGAATGTCGGGGTCGGCGTGCGGCGCGAGGGGTTCAGATCGCGCGTTTCGGAGTGAGACCGACTCGACGCCCGCCAATCGCGCGAGCGCGAGAAAGTGGCGGGAGTGGGAAAGGACGAACCCCCCTCTCTCTCTCCCTTCGTCGCGGCCTTCGCGAATTAGTCCATCTGCGGGGGTTTAAGAGAAGGATGCTCCGCATACAACGGGTTCAGAACTTCCAGCATCTCGCCCAGAATGCGTCCCACTGCACGCCTGTAGGCCTCAAATTCTTCGGGCGGGCAGCACTCCCTAACCGTGACGATCGAATGGTCCAGACGGCCAGAAATCTCGATCATCAGGTCGCGAACTTGCCGCGCTATTGCGGTATCCCTTATCATGCGATTTTTCCTGCTCAATTTCAGCTTGGAGTTTCTCGATCAGGGGCGGGCCCCAAAATCTGCGTAAGACCAAGATAATCAGAATCGGTATCGCCGCGTAAGGCGTCTTGGCTCTCACGTAGAGGATCATTGAACAGGCAATGAGGGCGTCTCCTCCCACGAAAACGAGAAGCGTATCTCGGAGAGTCTTTCGATTTCGAAAGTGGATTTGGAAAAAAAACCACACGAGGATGCCCAAATTCGAGAGAATCACAACCCACGCCAAGGCGATGAGAGGTTTGATTTGAGTGAACCGCGAGAGCGCGAAAACTATGGCGACATTCGCGATCAGGATCGCGACGAAAGCCCTGATCCAGCGAGGATTTTCCCAGGGGAACACGATGACGACATTTTATTTATGACTTGAGACGTTGTAAAGGACCCAATGCCATTGGCTGCGCGAGAATCAGCCGGTGCCGTGGGTGCGGGCGGCTAACCAAGGTTGTGTTTAAGACTAGATAACCGGTCGACGACATGACCGAACGCCATTCTGAGGAGGCATTTGGTGGAAGGGGTACCGATCTCGGATCTGTGTGACGAGCTGGGGCTCCAGCCGACGGTGTTCTATCGCTGGCAGAAGGAGTTCTTCGAGAACGGAGCCCGCGGCTTTTCAGCAGCGAGGACGGACCAACCATCAGGCCGAACAGGAACGCATCGCCCATCTGGAAAGGAAGATCCAGACGAAGGATGAGGTTTTGGCCGAACTGATGGCGGAACATGTTGCCCTTAAAAAAAAGAGTTGGGGAACTCTGACCGGGGTCTGGGTTCCGCATGATAACGCAGGACCAGATCGTGGATTTCGTCCGGCGCTGATCGGAGAAGACCGAGATCGGCGCCGGGCGGTTCATCGGGTGGCTCGACATCACGGCCAGCAAGTTCTACGACTGGCGCGAGCGATACGGCAAACTCAATGAGCATAACGGCTGGGTTCCCCGGGATTTTTGGCTGGAGGATTGGGAGAAGCAGGCGATCATTGCGTTCCACCTGAAGAATCCGCTGGAAGGCTACCGGCGGCTGACATTCATGATGCTGGACGCCGACATCGTGGCGGTGAGTCCGGCCAGCGTGTGGCGGGTGCTAAGTCGAGCGGGACTGCTGCGGAAGTGATCGTTGGCGGAGTGGAAAAATTCGCTGACCTGAGGCTAAATCATCTGATTTCGGAACGCCAGATCGGGCCAATTCCGATAGAGTAGACTCAATGCGAAAGCCCTGCGCTCAGCGAGGCACGGAGGAACGATGGTAGTGGACACGGAGCTGGATCAATTCCTGCGCGAGTTGGAAGCCGCAGGCCAGCAAAATGACTCGCACGAAAAAGATCGAAAGAACAAATTCCTCAACCTCGAGCGGCCCACTGCCGAGCTGATTCATGTGCTGCTGCAAGCCTCAGGACGCAAACATGTTTTGGAAATCGGGACCTCGAATGCGTACAGCACGATTTGGATCGCCACTGCGCTGAGACACTCCGACGAAGCTAGGCTAATCAGCATCGAGGTTTCCCCACACAAGCTCGTGCTGGCGCGTAAGAACATCGCTCGCGCGCGATTAGTGCACAAGGTAGAACTCATTGAAGGGAATGCAACCGATGTCGTTTCTAGACTGCGAGGACCTTTTGATTGTGTCTTCTTCGATGCAGACCGCATCAGCGCTCCGGCGCAATTACGGCTGCTATTGCCAAAATTGAACGATGATGTTCTCCTGCTCGCCGACAATGCCCTTTCTCATCCTGATGAAATCTCCGCTTACAAGACCTTCGTCGAGCAGTTGCCAGGTTTCATTTGCATTTTGACGCCGGTAGGCAAAGGATTGCACATAGCATGGCGGTCGGGGCGCATCGACGCATCGTCGGAACGCGAGCGCTAATGAAGTAGAGTCGAGCTCCAGCGTCAAGCTACAATGTTCCCAGCGCTTAGTTTTGGAGGGGTGGGTTCCACAGTCGGCTGGATCGCGACGATTTGCGGGGCGGCTCTCGGTATCACGTTGATCCTGGGTTTCCAAGTGCGAATCGCAGCGAGTTCTAGTGGTCTTCTGACGCTTGCGTTTGCACTCGGGATGGTTTTTGGGATTGGGATCAAGGCGCGCTGAATTACTCGGTTTTTTCGTTCTCTGCCGGATCGTTCCTGCTTGCCAGCGTGGGTGCTTATCCATGGAGTGTTGATAGTTTGATGCAGCCGAACACCGAATCCGCGCTGCGTGCGATCACAAACCGAAGCCAAAAAGCCGCATAGAAGCGGTCGGCGTCTTGGAATTAGTCCCTAGGAACTTCTGCATTTGATGGGGGTTGAGTGATGAACAAGAAATCCTGGTATGACTGTCTTGGAGCGTTTTTAGTGTTTCTGATTGTCATCGTTTGCGCGACATTGACCAATCCCGGGAGGGCGTCACAGAAAATTCCGAATGAGCTGTCGACCGTTCGTAAAGTCATCACTCAGGAACTTCCCGATATGAACGGTGGCCACTTGCAGGTCACTTTGGTCGAAGTCAACTTTGCCCCGTCTGCGTCTTCCGCGCCGCATAGCCACCCTTGTCCGGTCATCGCGTATGTGGAGCAAGGAGTAGTCGAATCCAAAGTGAAGGGCCAACCCGAAAGAACCTATCGCATGGGAGAAACCTTCTATGAGCCTCCAAACGGAGTACACGAGATATCCAGAAACGTAAGCGCGACTGAACCTGCAAAGCTCCTCGCAATGCTCGTTTGTGATAAGGAGGGTCCGCTGTCGACACCGGTTCGTGGAGAAAAATAGGGCCGAAACAGTGTATCGCTCGCCAGCAACGAGCCCACCGACGCAGACGAGGTGCGGACACGACTGCGAAAGATGAGCGACGAACAGCTCTTGCAGTTCGGAAGGGCGGCTGCGTTCATGTGCTCACCGCAAGCCAATTTCGGTGAGCCGCCACGGGAAGCGTTCGTTATCCAGCTACGAGAGGTGCATGCGGAATGACACCGGCGCCATCCCATCATCTTTGCCCAGGAAAGCTGAAAATCTCGAAATCGGAGTTTTGGACTACAATTCGACCGACGATTTCGATTACGGCGCGTGCTCTGGCCGGAGTGCGTAACGCAAAGCCAAAGCGAAGGCTGAATCGGTTCGAGAAAGTCGCGCTGCTCCGGATCGGCGCGGCTCTTGCTCTCGCGTTGCTTGCCAACTTGCTTCCGGCGAGCAGAAATGGTTCATAGGGGCCGCACCCGTGTCGCGCAACGAGAAGAAGGATTGAGGAGAGAACATGAAGCACGCTTTGTTATGGGCAACCCTGCTGATCGTTTCACTTGGGACTGCTCTGGCGCAGCCAGCCGGAAATGATTCGCCTCCGGCGATGCCACAATACACCGACAATAACGAGCTCCTCCGCCCGGACAACTACCGCGAATGGGTATTCCTCTCCTGCGGATTGGGCATGAACTACAGCCCTTCGGCTGACGATCACGAGATGTTCACCAACGTGTTTGTGCCACAGTGGGCGTATCACGAATTCCTGAACACAGGGAAGTGGCCGGACAAGACGATCTTCGTCGTGGAGGAAAGAGACGCGCAGAACAGGGGTTCGATCAATAAGAGGGGCCACTTCCAGACGGACTTTGAAGGCATGGGCGTGGAGGTGAAGGACGAGAGCCGCTTTCCTGAGAAATGGGCGTATTTCAGTTTTGGCTCCGATACCAAATCAGCGAAAGTGAACCCCAAAGCGGCATGCTGGCAGTGCCACGAAGACCACGCCGCCGTCGAACATTCGTTTGTGCAGTTTTACCCAACGCTCAAGCCTGTCGCACAGAAATTTGGGACCTACAAACAAAAAGTAGATTAAGATGACTCGAAGGCAGTTTCCCGCGTGGCACAGACGCGGAGGGGGTGAAATGGCAAGCAGCCAGCTTTACCGCAGGTTCGCTGTGCGGCTGGTTTTCGCGGTGACTTTGATCGGGATAGTGAACCCCGCTGGCTCGAGCTCGGCGGGAGTCGAGACACCGCCACCGCTCAAAATCTCGGCGGGCGGCAAGGCGCCTGACTTCACCCTCAAGTCTGCCGCCGACAACACCGTCAGGCTTTCTCAATTCGCCGGGCACAACGTCCTGATCGATTTCTACCGCGGCTATTGGTGACCGTACTGCATGGTCGAACTTGGCGAGTTCGTCAAGCATTACGATGAGTTGAAGGCGATCGATGTTCAGCTGCTTGCCGTGAGTGCCGATACGCTCGACCAGAGCCGGACGACGCAGGAGGAGCTGAAGATCCCCTTCCCTGTTCTCGCTGACTTCAAGTACGAGGTGATGGAGGTCTACGGCACGCGCGAGGTCACTGGCTCGATGCACGACTTGCAAGGGCACCCCAATCACACGCCGACACTGGTGCTGGTTGACAAGACGGGAACCGTGCGATGGATTCGCCGGGCCGCCGACTTCAAGGTTGTGGCGCCGGTCACCGAGGTCGTTGCCGAAGCACTTGCCGAAGCCGCCAAGCTCAAGTAGCCATGAATTCGCGGGTGGCGTAGCGGCGAAATACGTCAGCAAGGCCGATAAACCGCAAACCGTGTGTCCACTTCATATCCAATTTCAGGTCCCGGTTTTTTCGACCGGAGCAGCAGGGAGCTTGGCCTTCTTCGGACCAGGGCGCATTGATTCGAACAGTTCACGGCGTCCTTCAGCCTGTGTGTACAGCGGATTCTTGATCTTCAGCCAGTACGCGGCGGAAGTGTAGCGCCATGTTTGTGCTTCGCAACAAAACAAGATGCGGAGAGAGAGAATCAAGACTAAACGGCTGTGTACAGCAAGCTGCTATGCCGAACCCCAGAGAGAAACAGAAAGGGCAACCCTAAGAAGCAAAGCTGCCCTTTCCGCCACTTCAGTGTCGCAGCATCCAGCCGAAAGACAGGTGCAAGAAGCCAATGGTTGCGTAAATCTTGATCGCAAAAAGCACACCCTTATTCGATAACTCGTTTCTGATTTCGCCAAACCCTATCGCTGTAACCAATATGCCCGCTGTCGCTACCAGCAAAAACAACTGCGCTGGCTGAGGCAAATGTGGCCAGCCGACGAACAGAAGGCTGATTCCCATCACAAAGTCCAAGGCGATAAGAATAAAAACCAGAAGGCGAGTTCGTGGGTAAGTTACAGTTGTTGCGTTAAGGGTACTCATGTCACTCCTTTTAACAACCAACGATCCCTCCTACTTGTCAATTAAAGTCTTTATAATGTGCATATGTAATCGGGAGGCTAGACTCCGGACAGGTGCAAGGAAGTCTATTGGATGCAGAGAGATGCTATTTCCGGGGTGGGAAGATAGGGCTGAGGATGTCGAGGCTGACGGTGCTCTGGGGACTGAGACCTGCATCTCCACCCGGTCTGATGACATAAGGAAACCCCGCCGGATCAAGAGGAGCTCCGCGCAGCATGCCGGCAGACACCAGCTCTTGCGTCGACGAGGGGAAGTGCCCGAACCGATGGTTGTACTCTGCGACGAGTTTTTTGAGTTGTTCGAGATCCTGATCCGCTTTCAATGCCTGGAGGTGCTTGAGCGCGTTTTCGCGAACGCTGGGTTCGTTTGATGACTGATAGAGCTGGCTCCAGATGAAAACCGAAGTTTCGCGGGAATTTCCTAGTTCGGCGACCCGCGCCGCCATGCCCTTCAGCCACACAGGCGCTCCAGGGTACTTGCTGCCGGCGAGATAAGCGTCCGAAGATTTCTGGTAATCGTGGAGATGCCAGTAATAAATGAAGCCGAGGCTGGCCGGCAACCGGTAGTCAGTCGGATTGGCGGCGATTCCTTTTCGAACCAGCTCGATGGCAAGGTCTGGCCGGCCGGCGCCCACCGGCAGCGGCTCGGAAAGGAGAAGCGCGCCAAATTCGTGGGCGATGACAAGATGGGGATCCAAGGTCGTGGCTATATCCAACAGCGGGTACAGCGACTCGTACTCGGGCTGAGGGAGCTGAACGTGGTTGCCGTAATACTGAACCGCGCGCGTCCAATAAATGTCCGCAAGCAGGGAATCGTATCCCAGGCTCAACTTCTTCAGCAGCGTGCCAGAACGAATGAGGAGCTCATCCTCCTGTTGCGGCGTCAGAATCGCGGTCGCGTCGATTCGCTTCTGCCGGGGAACCAGGGCGAGAAACAGGGCAGGCGTGGCAATCGAAGCGACCCAGATTGTCCGGAAGCGTTCTTGGAAGCTCATTTCAAGTTGCGATTCGCGAAGATGGCGGAGGCGCCGGTCAGCACAATCGTAATGTAGAGTGCGGCGTAAAGCGTATTCTGCCCGACGAGCGATGCCGGAATGGATTCGCCGTGCGCCACCGCCGCAATCGCGTTGAAGTTGTGAAAATTCGGCAAGAGGTAATAGAGCACCCCAAGCACGGCTCCGAGGGCGTTGTTCTGCGTCATCGTGCCCACGTCACGCAGATCCTTTGCAAAGACACCGGCGATGAACAAGCCGAGTGTGAACAGGGTCGAAAGCATCGGCGTTGAAAAGCAGGAAAAAAACAGTGCCAGAGCGGTCACGATCGCGAGCTCGAGCAAAATAAAGTAGACGGCCACAAGAATCGAAGAATCCGCGCGCGTGAAAGTCCGGCTCACGTAAAAGAGCGCCGCCCCCAGGCCCAGAGTCATCAATGCTGTATTCACTGCGAGCGTCAACACGAGCCCGCCGAATTTCCCGGCCAGGAACTCCCAACGGCGGATGGGCTTCGAGAGCAGGCTGTACAGGGTACGCTTCTCCATCTCCTTGTAAACAAGGCCGACGCCGATGAATATGGCCATCACCAGCCCGATGATCGATATCGCCGTCAGCCCCAGATTGATGATCACTAGGCGCTCGATTCCGATGGAAATTTGTCCCACAAGGATGGCTGCAGCGATCATCAGTAGCGCGAAGAGGATCAGGTTGTAGAGAACGCGGTCGCGCACCGCCTCGCGGAACGTATTGATAGCCACAATTCCCGGAAAGGCGCTCATTTCGCGGCCATCTCCACCGGAAGGTCCGACGGCTTTTGCTGTCCGACCAGGCGCAGGAAATAGTCCTCGAGGGTCGGACGCACGGGTGCAACCGAAAGAATGCGCGCCTCTAAGCAGCGCAGTTGCTCGAGGGCTTCATAGAGCCGCGCCTCGGGAACGTTGATCCGGTAGCGATCCCCCGCGCGAATGGCATGCCCTACCAGCGTCCTCGGGAGGTCCCGACCGGATCCCAGCTCGCAGAGAATTTCCATACCCTGTACCTGCATGGACACAAGTTCCGCGGGCGCGCCGACGCCCTGAAGTTTTCCGGCGACTAGGACAGCCACACGGTCGCAGAGCATTTCGGCGTCGGAAAGGATGTGTGTGGAGAAGAAAACCGTGCGTCCCTTTTGTTTGAGCTCAAGAATGATGTCGCGCACCTCGTGCCGACCGACCGGATCAAGTCCCGACATGGGTTCATCGAGGAACACGATCTCGGGATCGTGCACGATGGCTTGCGCGATGCCCACGCGTTGCAACATGCCTTTCGAAAATTTCCGCAACTGGACGTTGCCTGCGGAGGCGAGTCCTACGCGTTCGAGGAAACGGGCAACGCGCTGGTTACGTTCGGCGGGATCGTAGCCGAAAAACCGCGCGAAATAATCGAGCAGCTCGCGCGCCGTCAGATAGTCGTAGAAGTACGGCTGCTCGGGCAGGTAGCCGATCTGGCGATGCGTGCGCACGTCTTCGATGGACCGGCCGCGAATCCTCGCCGTTCCCGCCGTCGGGAAAATCAGGCCCATCAAAAGTTTCAGGGTCGTGGTCTTCCCTGCGCCGTTCGGGCCGAGGAAACCGAAGATTTCGCCTTCTTCCACCTGGAGCGTCAGGCCGTCCAAGGCGCGGCGCATCCGTTTCCGCCAGGAGCCCACCGGGTAGTCTTTGGTCAGTCCAAGAAATTCGATTGCCGGCTGAGGCATGTATTCATTCTTAAGAACAACGATTCGCAAGTCAACTAAGGATGTCAATTCGAACAACACACCCTCTTCGCCTGGGCAGGTTTAGAGTGCGCCCTGCTTGGGCTCGGCGTGGATGCATTTAAGAACCTTCACGACTGCGTCTCCTCCCGGTAAAGCGTTGCGGTGTGCCGCACCGCTGTGATCACCAGCATGATTGCCATTCCACCGGTGGCCACAAGACCCCCGAAATCAAACAAGCGATAGGCGGATCCCAGCACTTGCAGATTGGGACGGAACCACACAGCAATGTTACCGAGGGCCAGAAGGATGCGGATCTCCGTGGGTCCGAGTTTCCAGAACGAAAGGCGAAATACTCCCAGCGTGTACGACGCGAGGTACGTTTCGATGGAGAGAAGCAGGAAGGCAACCAGCATCCCAGCGGCGATCTGCCAGTTGATATAACGTGACATCGCCAGGCCACTCATGAGTAGAAGCGCCCCGATCGAGTCCGTCATGTGGTCCACGTAGAAGCCGTAGCGAAGACGTTGGCGGTTTCTCACGCGCGCCAGTGTCCCGTCGAGGCTGTCGCCGAACCAGTTCAGCGCAAGGCACAGCGTCGCGAGCAGCAAGCCAACGCGGTTCCAGCGCGCCAGTGCGTAGCTGGCGCATGCCAGAAACATGGAGGCAAATCCAAGAAGAGTCAGGTGGTCCGAGTTAATCCAGGAAGGCATGTGTGCAGCCAACCACAGGAGCGCTTTCCGCTCGAGTCGAGCCGTAGCGCTCTCTTGGATCCGGATCGCATTCTCGAATTCCAACGGCATTGCTTCAGTGAAGGTACGTTTCAGTTCTATGCATTTGTCTATCGGCATGTTTTCCTCCCTCAAGCATGTGCAATATGGTGTCACACGCCCTTAGTTTCAATAGATTGGCGGTCATTTCTGGATCAAACGAAGCTCAATTCATAAGCGGAATCAAATCAGCCGGTTGAACAGGATTATCCTTTAGAATGAGGACGTTTTGCCGGAGGTTCAGGAGTGCGGGAAGCTCCACGCAAACGCCAAGTCGTTCGCTTCGGCGTTTTCGAGCTGGATAGCAGCACCGGTGAGTTACGCAAGGACGGGAAAACGGAGCCTCGGCTTCGGGAACAGGCACTCCGAGTGTTGCTGATGCTATTGGAACGACCGCGAGAAGTGGTCACTCGCGAGGAGCTCCGCCAGAGACTCTGGTCGTCGGACACATTCGTCGATTTTGACCATGGCCTGAACACGGCGATAAACCAACTGCGTAACGCGCTGGGCGATTCGGCCGCGAATCCCAGATATGTCCAGACCATTCCTCGCCGCGGATATCGCTTTATTGCGCCACTTGAAATCACGAACGGCGTTGTTATTGCGCCGGTTTCAGCGGTTAATTCCGGAATCGGATTCGAAGACCAGGAACGTGCTCCAAGTCACGCTCATGAGCCTAACCAATCTCTCCCCCGTTCGAATGATCGAGACGAGACTGTTTCACAGCCTGCACGCGGGACGGTTTTGAGTCATCCAAAAGAACTCCCCGTGGTACCGAGCGGGAAGTTGTCCCCCGTTTAGTTGATCGCAGCGGCCCTCGTAGTTGCGCACTTTAGGCCACACCTCTACCGAAGATCAAGCGACTCGTTCTCTGTTGAACTCTTCCTGTTGAACCGTTGACGGATTCAGTCGGCGATTCAGGATCCCGATTTGCCGATAGCCCTTGAGGCGGTTAAACCTCTTCTCCGCTTCCAGCAACCCCGTCGCCGTCCAACGAAGAGACTGG
>JBARRP010000017.1:0-8610 GCA_049644285.1 Candidatus Acidiferrales bacterium
TGGCAGAATCTAAATCTTGAACACGCGTGCACAGATTGGACCAGTTAAGCCGAAAATAACCGGCCAAACTATTTGATTTAACTAAGACTTACACGGAAAAATAGTTTGGACCGGTTATTTTTAGCTACTCGGAAGTTATGTTGCCGCTCTTGGGGCAGGCTCTATATGACTCCGGATGCACGACAATCCGCCCACAATCCGCGATGATGCCGCGTAAATGCGCCCGCGTAGATTCAAATGCTTACCCGGCTCCAAGCCGCGGGTCTTGTGCCCCCCGATTGCGGCAGTGTGGGCAACCACCTGTACATACGGCCAGCTATATCTTTCGCAATCGCAAATCGCACTGCCCAACGTGTTGCGCCCCTTTGTGCGTACGATGGGTCAGGGAGGCTGAGCAATATGAGGAACTTCATGAAAACAACGCTGCTTGCCGCGATGCTGTTAGCCACAGTCTCGGCAATTGAAGCGCAGGTTTCCATTGGAATCACAATTGGGCCGCCACCGCCGCCCCGGGTGGTTCTGGTTCAACCCGCAAGGCCAGATCCTGAGTTCGTGTGGGTGGACGGTTATTGGTATCCCGTGGGAAGGCATTACAAGTGGCATGAAGGCTATTGGACTCGACCACCGTACGAGGGAGCTCGCTGGGTTGTGCCGCACCACGACGGCGAACGGTTCTTTATGGGTTACTGGGAAGGAGATCGCGGCCGTGTTGAACACGATCACCACTGGGACGGGGACCGGGACCGGGACTTCCGCGACCGAGACCATGAGAGGGACCACGACCGACACGGTGATCACGACCACGATCGGGACGATAGATAGCGCACGCGGTGGGAACCGCTCTGTGGTTTTGGCGGCGCGGGTGTTGAGACTTCAAGACGCAGGCTAGAGCGCCCGTTAACGGATAAGTTCCTCCTAACTTCCGATTAGCCCACCATCCGCCCGAAGAATTGGAGCTTACTCCTGCTCGAGGTACGGAGAGCGCGGGTCAACCATCAAGCGTCGAAGAATCGGCCCGGGAGAAGTCATCCAAAGCGCCGGAAACGCTCCCAGTAATCAGGCCAAGGCATGCGCAAGTTCCTACAAAGCAGAATGTCGGGATGGTCGCGCGACTCTTCGTTCTCGACACCATATGGATTCGTATTTTTTGCGGCCACAACACAGCTGCCAAAGAGTTTTCTGCCCTCATCCAAGTCGAAGCCTGCGAGGATCACAATTCGCGGCAGCCGCGGGTCGTATCCGCGATACCAGAAGGAATTTGTCAGGCTCATCGCATGAGGCAAGCCAAGCGCGGGGCCGTAGAGATTCAGAGCGCCTGCTTCTCCGTAATTCCCGGTGAGAATTCCGGTGTGCTCTTGCTCTTCCGCAGACAATGAGCGATAGACATCGGCGACGGAACGCGCGAGGTCCGGCCAGCCAATCTCCTCGCGAAATTGATCATGCATCTTGCTTGTGATCCTCCAGAGGCCGGACCCGATGGGGGCAACTGGCATCACAAGCAGCGCAAAAGCGATTCCTCCGATAAGTATCGCCGTCCATTGCACGCCGTATGCGAGCCGCGACCATGCGGGGCGCGACCTGCCGAGCAAGTCTCCAAACAGGACGCTGCCTCCAGCAATCAACATCGGATACAGCGGCGCAGTGTAGTAGGAACGTGAGCCAGCCAACGCGAATAGCACGAAAGTGACGACAAACGTCCAGCCAAGAAAGCGGTAGCGCCGGTCCTGCTGGCAAACGAAATAGAACCATAGACCCAAGAGAGTCGAAGCGGCAGTGACAAGGTTCACGCAAATTAAAAGTTGTTCTCGGAAAAATCCGCTGTATCGGCCCTGCCGCAAGTCGCGGGCGTGTAGATGGGACAAGAACGCCAGAGATATAAAGTGATGTTGCATCTGCCAGATAAGGTTTGGCAGAAAGACGAGAATGGAAACAGCAACACCGATCCAAAGCCAGCCGCTGCGCAGGAAACGACGGGCGGGCGTGAGGAGCGCCGCGCCAGCGATGCCGGGAGCGAGAAAGCCCATCGTGTAACGCGTCTCCATGCCGAGACCCAAGGCACCGCCGATGGGTACCCACCAGTGTGGATCTTCTGACTTCAGCAGCCGAACGAGAAGGTAGGTAATGGTGACGCCCCAGAGATAGTCGAACGAAACGTATTGGAAGACTGCGCCTTGTATAAGAGAAACGGGAGAGATTCCCGCGGCCACAGCAGCGAGTACCTGGACATGGCAGTTTCCGCCGAGTTCCTTCGCAATCAACCCGGCCAGCACCATGATCATGCTCACGGCAATTGCGGAGAAGACCCGAAAACCGAGAAGCGAAGTCCCGAAGAGGATTAACTCCAAGCGGCCGATGAGCGGTGTAATGGGCGGATACGCCACAAAACCCCAATCGAGGTGGCGTGCGTCGTCGAGGGTCTGCAGTTCATCGCGGTGAAATCCGTACTGGCCATCCGTCGCGATGTGGAGCACCATGCGCGCCGCTGCGACGAGAACCAGTACACCTAAGTCTGAGCGAAAAAAACTCGCGATTCGTTTCACCATGGACTTGGAATCTTCTCCGATGGTGAGCACCGGGGCATCACAAAGGCCACAAAACCACCGCCAAATCCGTGAGCGAGCCTTCCGGGCACCAAGTGTTACGCCAGACCGGTCCCCGCGTTGCTTCGGCCTTTCTGCTGGCAGAATAACGAATACAGGCGTACGCAGGCCTTGTCAATTGATGTATGACGGGCAAACCGGAGTGCGAACTGAAAGCTGTTGGAATGATTGTCTGAAGGAGGAAGAGCTGTCAGACCGTGCGCCCCATCGCACGTAGCCTACGAGGTAGGAGCGGGGAGGCAACAAACCGTTCGAAGCCCTCGGACAATGTACCCACACTCGCAAGAGTGGCATCGGAACCGCGAGGCGACGATGCATCTGCCAGCATAAGGTGGAGCGGATACCTAGGCTTGATAGTACGGTCAGAATACACAAACGCTCGTAAGCGTCGTTAGCCCGAAAGAGCCTAACATGCTGCGTGGTTCTTGTTGCAGGACGGCGTGGTTTTTCCGACGCCATTACGACCTCGAAGCGAGACTGTTCACAGGGAAGAAGTCGCAACACGGCTATCCACTGGCGTTTCACGGGGAGATGATGCGCGAAATCTCTGGTCACCTGGGACGGATTTCCAGAATCGCGAGAAAGCACAGGGTTCCCAGGAAGTGGTTCGCCGATTATTATGCGGCAATCCAGAAACAACTTCTTCGTGAGGCATCAGTCTGTTACCCACAGCTGCGGGCGGGATTCAAACCGATCAGTCGAATTCGGCCGCACTCGCTCGAAGTGGACATCCAGGTCGACCTATTTCACGCGATTAGAGCTGCGTTCGCGGAAAGAAGAATCAGCAACAACGCCAGGCAGACAATCTCGCCGTCGAGGATTGCAGACTCGACTTTAAGGCGGGCCATCACGTCACATAGCGAACCGAAACTCTTGGAGAAGGCGGATCTGCGCATTGAACGTCGGGGTGTCAGTGGACAGGCAAAACAATCTCTTGACGGGGTCGACGTCGTTAGAGATGGTTCTGGAGACCATTTTCAGCGAAAAAGCTAACTTGTTGAACGGAAGGCAGAAAGCCCTGCAACCCTCTCAGGTTCAATCAGTTCAGTAGTTGTGGCAAGTTGATTTGAGATGTGGCGAGATGTGCCAAGATGTATAAGAGGTCCCCACAAAAGTCCCCACAGTTGACGATTCTCAATCGTCGCTCTCTCGTGCTCACCGACCACCCTGACGCACGGGCACCTGTGCCGAAAGGTGTCTGCAGGGTTTTGAAATAGGCTAGCGGCTATCCTGAGAAATACTCGCGACAATCGGTTTTAGCTTCTCAAGCCATAGCGACCGAATTGGGGAAGAGGCTCGGAGGGAAACCATATTGGAGCAGCCTGATTGGATCAGCCCACCCCGAACGTAAATCGCCCGCGCGGTCGCGTTGACTTGCCTGTGGGCTGGGCCTAGGATGGCTCCCACTAACACCTCCATGGTTTCCTAGCGAAATCCTAAAGAGGGAGGCGGGTATGTCGCTCAAAGGAAAGCACGCTCTGATTACCGGAAGCTCGCGTGGTATTGGCAGGGGAATCGCTCTGAAGCTAGCGGAGAGCGGGGTTAAAGTCGCTGTTAACTATTACCAGAACGAGGCTGCGGCCAAGGACACGCTAACCAAGATAAGAGAGCGAGGTTCCGATGGTTTTCTTATTCAAGCCGACGTCTGCCAGGCCGAGGAGATCGGCCGAATGTTCAGCAGGGTCAAGGCTGAGTTCGGGAAACTCGACATTCTTGTAAGCAACGCCCGAACCGAAGTATCTACCTTTTACCAGGGGCCGATGGAGATCACCCTGGACAAATGGGACACTGCTGTCGACTCCCAGGCCAAGGCCTTTCTGCTAGGGGCTCGGGAGGCGAGCCGCTTGATGGGTGAAGGGGGCAGAATTATCGCCATTACCTACGCTCCCGGTGGGCGCACAGGAAGCTGGCAGCCATGGGTGGCCATGGGAGCAGCAAAGTCGGCGATGGAGTCGCTGTGCCGTTATTTTGCCGTGGCGCTGGCCAAGCGCAGAATCACCGTCAATGCCATCAGTCCAGGGTGGATCGAGGACAGCGTTTTGAACAGCCTGCCGAAGGAGGCGCAGAACACGATTCGAGCTTGGCACAGAGAATGGACACCGATGGGACGACTGGGGACCCCGGCCGATATCGGAAACGCCGTGGCGCTGCTTTGTTCGGACGAAGCAAGCTGGATTACCGGCCAGGTCATCGCCGTTGACGGTGGGTCCTCGCTAATGGACTCTGGTCTCCCGCTCGAAATTCAGCGAGGATGACGGGAGGGTAGTCAGCCATGGACGCAAAAGAGGAACTTCGAAAATTGGAACAACGGAGGCAAAATTACCTGTCGATAGTGCAGGACCCTAGCAGGAAGCGTTTAGAACGAGAAATGGCGCAGGGTGACTTGAAACTAATAGAGACCAAGATAGCAGAGCTGCGAACGCGCATGTCTACAGAAAACGACGAACCTCTGTTCGATATTGGGGGGGAATCGTAGTCCTCATGGCCATTTGCAGTCCGCTCAGGTTTGGCCATAATTGTCGGTGCCTCAGGTTTGAGCCTCTTCGACCCCGGTCCCGGCGTTCCGAAATGCAACCCTTCTGACGTGAAGGATAAGTCCGAAGCGAAACGGCGTTCTGCGAAGCCGTGATCCGAGCTGTTGTACCTCGATGATAGTGTCCCCTTTTGTCCTCGATAGAAATGTCCCCTTAATAGGACCTCCGAGAGGAGGTCAGATTGAGGCGGACGGAGATGAGCAAGGGGGAGTTGGGAAGAGTGGAAGTGCTGGCAGGTGTGCGGAGCCAACAGCTGCGGGTCGTGGATGCGAGCAAGCTGATGCGGGTGAGCTACCGACAGGCGAAGCGGCTGTGGAAGCGCTATCGGGAGGAAGGCGCGGCGGGTTTGAAGCACCGCAGCGCGGGACGAGCATCGAATCGTGCACCGGTGCCGAAGTTTCGGTGGAAGGTGTTGCGGCTGGTGCGGGAGAAGTACGGCGGAGCAATCGGCGAGCGGTTCGGGCCGACGCTGGCGGCGGAGCATCTGGAGTCGGAGGATGGACTGCGGGTGGATGCCGAAACGCTGCGGCGTTGGATGCTGGCGGAGGGATTGTGGAGCCGGGAGCGGAAGCGCCGGCAGCATCGCCGTCGACGCGAACGCAAGGAACACTTCGGGGAGATGGTGCAGATGGATGGCAGCTTTCACCCTTGGCTGGAGGAGCGTGACCCGGAGGGCTGCTTGATCGACATGGTCGATGACGCCACGAACAGGACGTGGGCGCAACTGGGCGAGCAAGAAACGATCTGGGCGGTGGCCGATTCGTTGCGCGCCTGGATCGAGCGGTACGGGGTGCCGCTGGCGCTGTACGTGGACTGGAAGAACCTGTACAAGCGGAGCGCGACGCCGAAGGAGCGGCTACGGGGAGAGGAGCCGATCGCGCAGTTTGGACGCATGTGCGCGAAGTTGGGGATCGAGCTGATCGCCGCCCATTCGCCGCAGGCCAAGGGGCGTATCGAGCGGGTGCACGGCACGCATCAGGACCGGCTGGTGAAAAAACTGCGGCGGAAGCAAATCACCGGTCACGAAGCAGCCAACGTGTATATGGAGCGGGAATATTTGCCGGAACACAACCGGAGGTTTGCACGGGCGGCGGCCAAGCCGGAGGACTATCACCGTCGCGCGCCGCGCGCCACGGAATTGGATGGGATCTTCCGGCTGGAGAGCGAACGCACGATTAGCCAGGACTGGGTAGTGCGGTACGACAACCGATTTTTCCAACTGGAGCCGCAGAGTGGCCATTACGCGCCAGCGCAGGGCAAAGTGCAGGTGTGTGAAAGCCGGCACGGCGGCATCACCATGGAGTACCGCGGCCGCACACTGCGGTGCCAGGAAATCCCGGCGCCGATCAGGCCTAGAGTGTCGGAAACCAAGCCCGCCGTCGAACGCACCAGCGAAGTGCGTCGGCCGAAGCGGAAGTGGGTGCCACCCGCGAGTCACCCATGGCGAGAAGCCGCGCGCCGAGGCAGGCAGAGGCGAGAGAGGGGAGGGGCGGCGATGCCGCCGTTGGCCTGGCCCTCCGCTTCGCCCTAAGCGCTTCGCCCTGCGGACTCCGCAGGACTTCGCTCCGGGCCAGGCCAACGATCAACAACCGAACAAAACAAAAAGGGGACACTTCTAATGAGGTAAGAAAGGGGACATTTCTAAGGAGCTTTGACAAAAGCCGTGATCCGAGCTTGACACGATAGGGTGGCTGCCATATGGTCTTGCACAAAGACAGAGTCGAAATCGCGAATCCCGGACGAATCAAGGGGATTCCGATTTGGAGGTGTCCGATGCCATTGGACCTTACGACGCTTACCTTGGTAGCCAGACCAGTGACTTTGGAAGAAGGCGTGAATATCCTGGAACGAGATGAGTACCGTTGCCAGTACTGTGGGTTGGACGGGATGGCCAGCTTCGGGAACGCTCTGGCCAATCGGTTGATTTTGTCATTCCACGGGCTCGCAAGGGCAGGAAGGATCCGCGCAACCTAGTGGCCTGCTGTCGTTCATGTAATATGATAAAGGGCCGCCGCGTCTACCGCAGTTTCGACGAGGCCAAAGCCTACGTGCTTGCGCGCCGCGAGGAGCTGTGCAAAGCCTGGGAAACCCGGAAGGCCGCGCCGACCAAGCCCGCAAAGGCGCAACAGCCATCTCAACCGAAAGCATCCAGAGCGGCCTCCGCCTCTGTGGTTGGTAGCTCACCGTTATCGATTCGCAAAGGATGAGTGGGCGCACCAGCTGCCTGTGCAATGCCCAATAAACGCTGCCGGCTCAGACGATCGACGCAACACTTTCTTGAAGTCTACTCGCAGGGGTGTCGAAACCTAAGGTTTTTCTCGGGCGTTGATTCAAGCGTAGCGCGACCCGGTCGAGCTGCGCTTGCGAATAGACAGACAGGTCAGTGCCTCGGGGGAAGTATTGCCGTAACAACAGATTGGTGTTTTCGTTCGTACCCCGTTGCCAGGGACTTTGCGGATCGCAGAAGTAGACCTTCACATCCGTGGCTATGGTGAAAGTCTTGTGCTTGGCCATCTCCAGCCCTCGATCCCACGTCAGCGAGCGTCGCAGGGTAGCGGGAAGCTTACGAACGTGCCGGCTCAATGTAGCAACGACAACTGCCGTGTCTTTGCTCGACACCTTGATCAGCATGGCAAAGCGCGAATGACGTTCTACCAGCGTCGCAATGTAGCTGTTCTTTGCACCGCTCAGCAGATCGCCTTCCCAATGGCCAGGAATCGCTCGGTCTTCCACTTCCGGGGGCCTTTCGCGGATCGAGATGGCATCGACGATCTGACCCCGTGACTGCCCGCTGACGCTTGCATGTCGAGAGCGGCGCATGCGCCGCTTCGACCGCAGGTGGTCCATCAGCTCTTTTTTCAATACTCCCCGCGCTTGAATGAAGAGGCTACGGTAAATGGTTTCGCGGGACACTCGCATGCTCTCGTCATCGGGATACTGGGTCTTCAGCCATCCGGAAATCTGTTCCGGCGACCAGTCCAGGATCAGTTTACTCGCCACGATGTTCCGCAACTTGCGGTTCATGGCAAGAAGACACCTTTTCGGTCGCAACGCTGATTCCCAGGCTTGGCTATCCGCGTCATGGGCGCGATAGGTAGGACTACCACCATGGCGGTTGACCTCCCGGCTCACTGTCGAGGCGGCTCGATCGAGGCGTCTGGCTATCTCACGAATCGACGAGCCGCAAGCGATCCCTCAAGATATATCCTCTCGCTCAGCTAGGGTGAGGGCTAGACGAGAGCGCCGGCGAGCTGTTTGGAGGAATCCCTCCGCGAGGCAACAACAAACAGCGAATCGAGTTATGTGGCTTGCCATAGACACGCCCGATCTCATGCAACGACTGCCCGGCCTTCCATCGGCTCCAGATATCAGTTCTCTGCGTGGGAGAGAACCTCGATCGTTTTCCTTGGGTCATAGACACCATCCTTAAAGAGATCATTTCTTAGATGGTGTTGCATCGACCTATCGAATCCACC
>JBARRP010000018.1:0-2652 GCA_049644285.1 Candidatus Acidiferrales bacterium
GCATGAAATTCTTCAAGTCTTTTGACGAATCGAACGAGACTACCGCTTGGCTTGTAACAATCCCGCTGACAGGAGGGGGGCGGATTGAGCTGGCACACCGTTTCGAGAAGAAAGGGCTCGCAGCAATATCGCTGGGACCTTTAGCCGAGATTCTCAGAACGCGTGTTGACCTAGAGCGCCATCCTGTGATTGAGCAGGATTCACAGCACATTGAAGAGATGTCGAATTCCTTGCAGAAGGCCGTTAGTTAATTGGACAACTCTAAGCGACATTCTCGGCCCCGAGAGCTAATTCTGGTTCAGCATAACGAGGTAATTTTTGGAGGTCTCAGCATGAAGAAATGCCTGCAGTTGATCGTAGGACTATTCGTGTTTACGAACGGAGTGTGGGCCCAAAATCAGGTTGCAACGGCAAGTTCTCCTGCACCATTTCAATTGCGTGGGGCTTCCGTCACCCCCGGACAAGGGGTGCCAGGTTGGCCAGTTATGCCTGGCGACGCGATAATTGCCGGGGATGCACCAGTTACAGTGACATTTCCCGATGGGTCGTGGGTAATCCTGGGAGCAGCGTCGAGGGCAAGAATAGAAATGTCTGGCCAGACTCCCGAGTTTGACTTGGACAGTGGCACGGGCCAGTTCTCGCTTAAGACTCTTTCTTCCGTGATACTCGTTCACAGTGGACAGAAAATATCGCCCAAGGACCTGACGGGTGATTTTGTGGTGAATGAGGGAGGCGGAGCTGTCGTACAGGCTGTGCATCCAGGGCTGATTCGGAATCGGAAAAAGGCGTTGTTTTACATTGGTGCGACTGCTGCCGCTGGCGGACTTGCGTATGGGATCTATGCGGAACTTAACGAGGGTCCGCCGGTCAGTCCCAGCAGGTAGCACGACGATCTCGTCGAAAACAGAAGCGCTCGCAAATTGGTGACGGTCGACGCTTGATAGGGATCCCAACGATCGTGGCAGTGGCGGAACGCCCTAAAAACTCATTGAAGAATGCCCGAATTGAATTTGCCGTTGATCGGCTTCGGTAGCGAACCCCCGGTGTTTTTCTCCTCAGGTTATCCAGACCACTAATTCTGACGTGACTGGCGGCAAAACTGTGCGTAGTCAAGCGGCACAATGGCTGGCATACGTGCTGATGAGTATTTCACTGGCCGCTGCCGTTCTTTTGCGCGGCGGGGTGTATCCAGAACAGTGGGTGTGGAGCGCGTTGGGTGTATCTGTTGCGGGTATTCTTATTTCAATCCCGGCTTCCTTGCCAGACCACTGCCGTCACAGGAGTTTCGCCCTTTGGCTGATGGTGGCGTTGCTCTTGTGGATGGGATTCCAACTAGTCCCTTTGCCGCTCGACCTGGTTGCTTGGCTTTCTCCCGAACGATCGAACGCCATTGCACTTGCCCGTAGCGCGACTGGACAAACGCTTACTAGTTGGACGGCTCTTTCGGTTGCGCCCGGAGCAACGATGGAGCGGCTGCTGTTTGTCGTTCCGGCGATGGTCGCTTTCTTTGTCGCACGCGATCTTTGTTGCGTGTGGCGGCACCGCACTTGGATCGTCGTGATTCCAGTGATCGCGGTTGCTTGGCTAGAAAGCGTGCTTGGCCTAGTGCAGTTTTACTTGCTGCGCATGGCGGGATCGGAGGTTTCATCGGTTACAGGGACCTATGTGAACCGGAACCACTTTGCAGGACTGTTAGAAATGGCCCTTCCTTTGTCAGTCCTGGCCGCCATAGCGATTTGGCGGAAGGGAAACACTCGGCACACGCGCCCGGCCGGAACGGCTTTAGCCACGGTGGCTCTTGTTGGTGTGGCAGCATGCCTGCTCTTTGGTGTCGTCATTTCGTTGTCGCGAATGGGATTCGTTTCCATTGTCTCGGCGGGGCTCCTCACTGGGGTCATCTTGCTAGGTTCCGAATCGCGGCAATCCGACTCAGGTCGCCGCTGGCGTTGGGCAATACCCGTAGCATTGATCCTTCTCCTCCTCCTATTTTTGCCCACAAAGGAATTGCTCAACCGTTTTGCGGAAACGGCAGCGACCGAACAATTGACGAAAGAGACGCGCGTGGATATTTGGAATGATACCTTGCACCTGATTGCCGCCTATAAGTGGACAGGATCCGGGCTAGGAGCATACGAGCGCGGACTCTACCGGTTCAAGACGGCTGCACCGCTCAATATGGTGGATTTCGCGCATAATGATTATCTACAGATCATCGCAGAGTTAGGATTTGTGGGAGCAGGACTGGCCGCTGCGCTCGCATTGGTTATCCTGTATCGCCTGTTATCGGTAGTGCTCTGGTTTCGACGCGGAGATAACTGGGAACTAGCGGTAGGACTTCTTGGCGCGCTTTTGACAATGGGCCTTCACAGCTTGGCCGATTTCAATTTATACATCCCTGCGAATGCCCTGGTGCTAGCCTGGTTGAGCGGCGCAGCCGACAGTCCGGGTCTACGCCAAGGCTAATTCTTCAGGCGCTTGGGCGGGTTTCTGTCTGGCGTTTTCTTTCAGTTTTTGCAACTCTTCAGAGTTTCTTCCCTCCTGATTTCATTACGCCTTCGGCCGCTTTTACGCTCCTCTCCGATCTCTAATCGTAAGCGTCTGGTTCCCACCGTCTTTACAGAGTGTGAGTAATTCACGATGATAGTTTTGTGG
>JBARRP010000019.1:0-21829 GCA_049644285.1 Candidatus Acidiferrales bacterium
CCGATGCCACGGGTTCATTTCGTTTATTACGACTTGCCGCAATGGGCGCGTTTCTGGAAGAAGGGCCAAAGAGGAACCCGGGCCTACTATTATCTGTGGCAGATTGGAGCCTACCGCCTAGCCAAGAACCTGCATCGCCAAGTCCAATTTGACCTCGTGCATCATCTAACCTTTGCCAGTTATTGGTTGCCGAGTCTTCTTTCACTATTGCCCGCGCCCTTTCTTTGGGGGCCTGTCGGAGGCGCTGAATCCGCACCGCACAACTTCTGGGGATCGTTCAGCCTCCGCGGAAAATTGTATGAACTCGTTCGCGATGTGGCGCGGTTCGTCGGGGAACTCAACCCATTGGTGCGAATGACTGCCCGGCGAGCCGTCGCAGGGCTCGCGGTAACTCCTCAAACCGCATGCCGCCTCAAGGCGCTGGGCTGCCGCGACGTTTCCTTGTCGTCCCAATCGGCGTTGTCAGTCGAGGAGCTGTCCCTGCTGCGAAGAGTGCCGCTGCGCACGGGCAGCGCGTTTCGAGTCCTGAGCGTGGGCAGGTTCCTTCATTGGAAGGGCTTCGAGCTTGGCATAAAGGCATTTGCCGAATTTTATCAACGGTATCCGGAAAGCAGGTACTGGCTGATCGGTGACGGCCCAGAAGACGAGCGATGGAGACGGCTGGCGAGGGACTTGGGCGCGGAAAAAGGCATCGTTTTCTGGGGGGCGCTCCCGCGGTCCGAAGTACTGATGAAGATCGCAGATTGCGATGTGCTGCTGCATCCCTCGTTGCACGATTCGGGAGGCTGGGTAACGGTGGAGGCCATGGCAGCCGGTCGCCCCGTCATTTGTCTGGATCTCGGGGGCCCCGCGGTTCAAGTGACACAGGCCACAGGAATCAAGATTCCCGCGATCACCCCGGAGCAAGTCGTGGCCGATATTGCGGCGGCTTTGGAGCAGATCGCGGGTGATTCATCGCGTCGCGCTCGACTTGGTGAGGCAGGGCGCGCGCGAATCGAGCAACACTTTAATTGGGAGAAATTGGGCGACCAACTGGCGGCTCTCTACGCGCGGCTGGTCAGAGCGTGAGCTGTTTGGCTTGCAGTCGTAACTAACAATCCAGTGCGTTCTTTCACGGGTTAACAACGGTGACCACGGTGCGATGGATCGGAGAACTTTCCATCTTTGCGCTGTTGACAGCGCTGGCATTTTATGCAGCGGCTCCGTTCCGCCATACGCTTCTCGACGTTGTGCTCGTTCTGGCGCCCCTATTGATCGTGTTCGTCGCCCTTCCTGCTGCCAAGACGCTGTTCCGCGAATCGGCCCATGTGGCAAGGTCGTTTACCTGGTGGCAGGGACTCTGGCTGGTCATGTTCCTCAGCGGGCTTGTGTTTCGCTTGCGGGATGAGTACGACATCCGGCAATCGGCGATTGACGGTTGGGCCATGTACCGAATTGGGCTTGACGCCATCGTTGGATGCGTCCTGATAACGCGCCTCTTGAATGGAAAGACCCGTTGGAACCGTCCGCTGTTCCGTGGGCTGATCGGGATTATGGTTGTTTATCCTCTGATTTGTCTTTTCTCGACGACCTGGTCGGCTGCCCCCGGGTTCACCCTTTTTCGCTCTGCGGAATACCTGCTCGATCTCTCAGTCGCCGCTGCTCTTGTGGCGACATTGGATTCAGTCGAAGAGTTCCAGAAATGGGCAAACTGGACTTGGACGCTGCTTGGATTGCTGGTGCTGTCGGCCTGGATTGGCGCGATCGTGGACCCCGGTGACGCCTTCCTGGAGGGCTACTCGTACGGACCGCTTCGGATTCGACTGGAGGGCGTGTGTCCGAGCGTTGATGCCAACAGCATCGGTGAGTATTGCGCGATTCTGGCAGGCATCGCGCTGTGCCGGCTGCTGGATGATCCCGATCACAAGTACGATCGGGTATGGTATCGCCTGCTGTTTGTTGCGGCGCTCGTGACTTTGATCTTCACACAAACGCGTGCAGACGTGGCAGCGTTCCTCGTTTCTTTGGTTCTCGTGTTTATATTCACCCGGCGGCTGCTGTTGGGGACGGTACTGGCGGTCGCGACATCGCTCGCCGGGGTGATTACCGTTTTATTTACGAATTTCGGTTACACGGTGGCCGGCTACTTGCTGCGCGGTCAGTCTCTCACAGAGGCAGAATCTCTCACGGGCCGCCGTGACTTTTGGCAATTCGCTCTGCAAAAAATCTCCGAAAGACCTTGGATAGGTTACGGCGGCTATGCCGGGGGCCGATTCGTCGTTCTTCCAGGGCTCGGAATTCCCGGCGGCACCGAGGTTTTGAACACCATGGTCGAAAGCTTTCTTGACGTGGGAATCTGGGGACCGGCGGTGCTTGTGACCGTCCTCGTCTCGATTTGGTGGCACTTGATTCGATCTTCACGTCATCCGGCGCTGAAGCCGTCCGAGAGGCACCTTGCGGTCGAAATCCTCCTAGCAGTCAGTGTCGTCTCAGTACGTTCCTTCGTGACAGGAAATATCACCAGCCACGTGGCGCTTGCTTTTCTGACGATCTTGGGCTGCGCCGAGTTCTTGCGTCGTCGAATGAAATTCGCACAAAGCCCTGCCGAAGGGTTGAGTCCAGCCTGAGCTCATTGTCCTCGGTGAAGCTGCTTCGTGCCGGACGAAATAAACGCCGATGAGAATTCTGGTTCTAGACGGTAATCAGAACTCCGCCGTTGCCTGTGTCCGCTCACTTGGGCGCGCGGGGCATTCCGTGTGGGTTGGAGGTTCGTCCCGTTGGCCCAAAGCCGGATGGTCACGCTACTGTCGTGGCGTGTTCCACTATCCCGGCAGAGGGGAAGGGGTGGAAGCTTTCGTAGAGAGGATCGTTCAGGAAGTTCGGCGGGAGCCCGGTACGCTCGTGTTGCCGATGACGGATCGTACTCTTCTGCCACTTTCAAGTCGTCGGGAGGCCGTTTTCGAGGCTGGCGGGCAGCTGGTCCTGTCGCCACACGAGACCATCCTGCGGACCACGGACAAACTCCAGGCAACGCAGCTCGCTGAATCTTTGGGAATTGCCGTGCCGCAGACAGCGCTTCTGACAACGGAGGAACAGGCTACCGTCGCTCGTTCGGCCCGGTATCCGCTTGTCTTGAAACCGCGCTCCACTGAAGAAACGTCTCCGGCCGGCCGACTTCTAAAGACGGGCGGCCCGGCATACGCAAGCTGCCCGGCGGAGTTCCTCTCTTCTTATGAAAGCTTGCGCCGCCGTTCTTCCGCGGTTTTGGTTCAGGATTTCGTCGGCGGCACAGGCGCAGGTTATTTCGCGCTCTTGCGCGACGGCGAAGTCCGCGCGGAGTTCGCGCATCAGCGGGTTCGCGATGTCCTACCGACGGGTTCGGGAAGCGCCGTTCGCATCAGCATTCCACTCGATCCCCGCGTGCGCAAGGCCGGATCGGCGATTCTCCGAGCCCTGGGTTGGCACGGGGTGGCGATGGTCGAATTTCGCATCCGACCTGATGGAACACCAGTGTTCTTGGAAGTGAACGGCCGGTTCTGGAACTCGCTTCCGCTGGCGGTCTGCGCCGGCGTTGATTTTCCGGCGCTGTTAACGCGCATGGTGGAAAAGGGAGACGTCGAAGGCCCGGACAGTTATCAGGTAGGAGTCCGCTGCCGCTGGCTCCTTGGTGACTTTCGTCATCTCCTGCAGGTCTGGCGGGGCGCCCCGGTTGGATATCCCGGCCAGTTTCCGGGACGCCTGGCGACAGCAGTCCGGTTCTTCCTTCCTGTTCCCGGGACTCACCACGACAATTTCACCTTGCTGGATCCTTTGCCCGAAGTCGGCGATTGGGTGGATTTCGCTCTGCGACAGCTTCCTGAGGCCATAAACAAAGGACGAGGAACCAACCCGTCGCCAGAGACGGCAAAACTGCATGCTTAAAGGAGCGCTCCACGTTCACAGCAACTATTCGGACGGGGAATTCACGCTGCCCGAGTTGCGGCAGATCTTCGTCGCTGCTGGATGCTCCTTCGTTTGCATGACCGATCACGCCGAGAGTTTTGACGCCGTCAAACTGGAGGCGTACGTCCGGGAATGCGAGGACTTATCCGACGCGAATTTTCGTTTCGTGGCAGGGCTTGAGTTCGAGTGCCGGCAGAAGATGCACGTCCTTGGCTATGGGGTGACGTCGCGAGTGAACTCCAGCGATCCCGAAGAGGTCTTCCAGCACATTGCCCGAGAGAAGGGCATCGGCGTCATCGCTCACCCCCGTGACGAGGCCTTCTCCTGGATCGAAAGTTTCGAAACACTACCAGCGGGCATCGAGGCTTGGAACTCAAAGCATGATGGGCAGTACGCGCCACGTCCCAGCACCTTTCGGCTCATCGAGCGACTGCAGAAACGCAAGTCTGAACTCTTGGCCTTCTATGGTCAAGACCTTCACCGTAAGAATCAGTTCGATCGGCTGTTCACTGAGGTTGAGGCGCCTTCGCCGAAGAATGAAAAGGTGCTAGCGGCAATGGCAGCCGGTCATTTCGCCGGCCGATGTGGCGATCTGGAGCTCCCCGCCAAGGGATCTTTGTCGGAGCCGTTGCTGGCTCGGTTCGGGCGTGTGCAGGGGCGATACGACCCGATGCGACGCCTCCTGCGCAGAATGAAGAAGGTGGCCAAGCGCGTTGGCGTGAAGGTTCCGGACCCCGTGATCACACAGTTCCGAAGGATTTTCTGAGAGATTTGCGAGCCGAGAGATTTCCTTGTCCATACCGAGAATCGTCACGACGAGCTGGGACGATGGAGATCCCCAGGATCTCCGAATCGCGGAGATGTTGCGCGCCCGGGGCCTGAGGGGAAGCTTCTATATTCCAATCATCGGCTACGATGGCCGGCCAACGCTGGATTCTCAAGGCCTGCGAACACTGGCTGCTCAGGGCTTCGAAATCGGCGCGCACGGGGTTTCTCATCACACGCTGCCAAAATTTCGCGCGAAGGAACTGACACGGGAAATCCGGATTTGCAAAGAGCGGCTCGAAGACATTCTCGGCGACGAAGTTCGAATGTTCTGCTATCCGAAGGGCCGGTACAGTGCTCGAGTGATTCGCGAGGTGGCGAAGGCCGGGTATCGCGGAGGGCGGACAACCGAAATGCTCGGGCACGATCTCGATTTCGATCCGTATCGCATGTCCACCACACTTCAGGTCTATCCACACACGAAGACTCAATACTTGAAGAACATGGCCCGCTCGCTTCATTTCACGCGCGCGCTCGACTGGGCGGCACATTTTCGCCGGGCAGGCACTTGGGTGGAACTGGCAAAGCGGACGTTCAATCGTGTGCTTCGGGAGGGTGGGATCTGGCATATCTACGGTCATTCCTGGGAAATCGAAGAATTCAGCTTATGGACCGGGCTGGCGGACGTTTTGGATTACGTCAGCCGGCAGCAGGGAGTCCTTTATGTTTCGAACGTGGAGGCTTTGAAGTTCCTCCCCGCGAAACGCAAGGCGGAATTGAATCCCCCGGCGTACTGCGAAAATGAAAGTCGTTCTCGTCCATAACGACTAACAATCGAAAGAGTAGACGTAATCTTCGAACAGGAACGTGAACTGCTTGAACGGGACGGGCAACCGATCATCGCTTGAAGGAAAGCCTCTAGTTCCAATGCTGCGGAGAATTCAGGCATTATTCAGGAAACAGGACTTAAGAAAGCATCCGGTCAGAGGAGCCCTTAGGCGCGTCGTTTGGCACCTCCGATGGTGGCTATATCCAAACAAACCTTGGTTGCTTTTTTCCCATGGCTCCATCCCGCTCCTGACTGTTCGCGGGGGAGTCGGGGCTCTCATCTACTACTTAGGATCCTCTGAACCGGACATCGCAGATTTCATCGAGCAAGCTTTAAAACCTGGCATGGTATTTGTGGATATTGGAGCCCATCTTGGCGAGTACACGGTCCTTGCCGCGAAAATTCTCGAACTCTCCGGGCAAGTGTATGCTTTTGAGCCGCGTCCCGATATTTTCAACATCCTCAAGCGAAACATCGAACTCAATGGGTGTCGCAACGTTTCGGCCTACCCGCATGCAGTATGGTGCAAGAACGATCTATGCGATTTCGAAATGACGTCGGAGCCCGCGGTCAGTGCGCTGCGCGCTCAGGGCCCAAGTAGACCCGGGGTTTCGTACGTCAAAGTCCAGGCCATTCGTCTTGACGACTGGTTTTCCTCGCCATCACTTCCCAAACCGAATTTAATCAAAGTGGACGTCGAGGGGGCCGAATTGCAAGTGTTGCAGGGTGCTAAGTCTCTGTTGACACTGCCTCACTCGGAAGCGCCAGTCCTCATCTTCGAATATGGAACCGACAACTCCGAACGGTTTAATTACTCTGCTTCGGAGACCCTCACATTGCTCCGGGAGCTTGGGTACACGATCTACAGCTGCCTCGACGCCAAGCTGGTGCGTCTGGACGGCGATCCAATCTTGCCCAAAGGGAGCACAACGTGCAACTTAGTGGCAGTGAAAGTCTCGGAGCGGATTTGTCAGGAGTCCAAACCGGACGTCGGGATCAAAGGACAAGAGACGGCAAAGCCGGGTCGCCCGCTCGGCTTGTTGAATTCTGCGTGCCCTTGTCTGCAAGAAAACGCGCCGGATGCTCACATTGCGCACGGTTACTGCTAGCGCTTCCTCGCTAAGAAGCATTCTACCGAATAGGAAAGCATGCCGCCCGTCACACTCGCGAAGGAACTGTATTCGGTTCATGAGCGCGTTGTGGATTCTTCAGTTCGCGCTCTCCCGATGATCAGGAAGGGATCGCTGGCCCTGCTGGCCCAGGCTCTGATCTCGGGTTCAAATTTCTTGCTTACCATTCTCCTGGCGCGCTGGCTGGCGCCGGGCTCATACGGCGCCTATACACTAGCCTATTCCATATTCTTATTTGCTGCGAGCTTTCACAACGCTTTGCTTCTTGAGCCCATGGGCGTTTTGGGACCTGCTTCGCATGGAAAACGGTTATCGGCGTACGTGGGACAATTGATTCGATTGCACTTTGCGATTGCTCTCTTTCTTGCGCTGCTTGTGGCAGTTGGGGCGGGCGTTATTCCGCATCTGTCGAGTGTTACCGGCCTGTCTACGGCCCTGTGGGGTGCCTGTCTAGGAATTCCGTGGATTTTGTTTTTTTGGTTCTTGCGCCAGGCTGCTTACCTTGATCTACGGCCCGCGGTGGCGGTTCGGGGCGCAGTCACTTACGCACTCGTGATCGTATTGATGCTTTCTGTGCTTCGTTTTGCAGGGTGGCTGACCGCGTTCAGCGCATTTCTCACCCAGGCGCTTGCTGCGATTGTCGCCGGCATTTTCCTGCTTACGTGGATTCGCCCGCAGCTCAAATCTGCTCCGGATTCGATTCCGATGCTTTCGATTTGGAGCCAGCACTGGAAGTATGGCCGCTGGGTCGTCATGACTGCGTTTGTGTATTGGTTCTCGGGACAGGCCTTCTACTTTATCGCGGCTGCCCTGATGAAAATTGAGGATGTTGGCACCCTATCGGCTCTGCAGAACTTTGTTGCGCCTCTCTCTCAGTTTGTAACCGCCCTGAGTCTCCTGTTTCTACCCTGGGCTTCGGCGCGATTTGCTAGCCAGGACGGACAATCATTTCAACGAGCTATCAATCGAATCAGTTTGGTGTTTGTTGGGGCGGGGGCGGCGTATTGGGTGTGTATCGCAGCATTCGGAAGATGGCTGACGGTGATCCTCTACCACGGCAAGTATGTTCAGTCGGCGGGCCTGATTCCAGTGTTGGCATTTTCCGTAGTGCTGATAGCTGCGTCCCAAGGGCCGGCGATCGGACTGCGGGCCATGCAAGCGCCTTCCAAGATTCTAGCCGGCTACAGTGTGGCCGCAGCCTTTTCGATCCTAGCGGGCTTTGCGCTTACACGCTATTGGGGACTTGCAGGCAACGTGCTGGGGATGGCGGTGTCGTCCTTGTGCTTCTTCATTACGGTCACATACTGCTACCGTTCGAAGCTGAGGCGGCTCGAGGTTCGTGATCGAGCCGAGCGAGCTCACTTTGACACGACAACTGCGCGGGTTGCCTGGCTCATACCATCGCTGGCGAGAGCGAATTACATGCAGCCGTTGTTCAGGGAATTCACCAAACTGTTTTCGAACACCATTGTCTTCACAGGATTGTGGCACGGGTTCGTGCCGGGATGCGAGGGAACTTTCCGTCTCCGATGGCTAGCGGGTTACCGGTTCGTAACTCTCAAGAAAGCCGGGAAGGGCTATGGTCGCGGGTTTTTTTGGGCGCCACTTTCCGCTATCCGAGAACTGCTGACGTTTCGTCCGAATATTATTTTCACATCGGCGTTTAGCATCTGGACCCTGTATGCGCTTACTTTGAAGGCATTTACTCGCTCCCGAGTGATCATTTTCTGGGAGGGCACTTCAGCTACCGTGGCATATCTTGATTCCCCGGTGCGGCTCAGAATTCGTAAGGTAATGGCTCGACTCGCCGATGCGAGTGTAAGCAATATGCGCATGGGAGTTGAGTATTTGCGAGACGTACTTGGGGTTCCCGATTCCAAGCTTCTGCATCATCCCTACGAAGTCGCCGATCCGAGCGTTCTCTGTTCGGGAGCTAACGAGGTTAGGCTAGGAGGTATAGAGCATCCCACGTTTCTGTTCGTGGGGAGCATCATTCCCCGCAAAGGCTGGTCTTGTTTGATAGAGGCAGCCAGTCGTCTGGTCGAACGCGGACTGGACCGCTTCTCGCTTGTCTTCGTGGGAGCCGGCGATCAGGGAGCAGACTTGCAGGCTCAAATTTCATTACGCGGGCTGGAAGGATTCGTCCACCAGGTGGGTCAAGTCTCTTACCAGAACCTCGGCGCATACTATCAAGCCTCCGATGTGTTCGTGTTTCCCACACGCGAAGACACATGGGGCCTTGTATTGCTCGAAGCGATGGCATTCGGGAAGCCGGTATTGTGTTCCAAGTATGCCGGGTCGAAAGAGATGGTCCGGCACGGGTTAAACGGCTTCATCTTCGATCCTGACAGTCCCGAAGAGTTAGCCAGCTACATGGCACACTTCATCCAGAACCCGCATTTGGTTTTGGAATTTGGCGCGTGCTCATCGGAAACGATCGCTCCTTATACGCCGGCGCGAGCTGCGAATGTTCTGGCGGGCCTTGTCGTAAAACTAATGGATTCTGAGGGGAGGGGTCTCTCCTCAATGCCCTACTGGTTTTGGCGCCGCTGCTGGTCGCATTGGTCAAGATGAAAATTCTCCTCGTTCACAACACCTACCAGGAGGCGGGAGGGGAAGACATTGCTTTCGAACAGGAACGTCAACTGCTGGAACATCACGGGCATCGCACCATCGCCTATGTGCGTAGCAACGATGAGATGGAGCAATACTCGGCGTTCCAGCGCATAACGCTGCTGAAGAGGATCATTTCTGCCGAGGACAGCAAGAAGGAGATTCGCGGGATTCTTCGGGCGGAGAAGCCCGACTTGGTTCATGTTCATAACACATTCCTAATGGTGTCTCCCTCTGTTTATGAGGCCTGTCGGGAAGCGGCAGTTCCTGTCTTGCAGACCCTGCACAATTACCGATTGTTATGCCCGGCTGCGAGTCTTTATCGCGATGGCCATGTTTGCGAGGAGTGCCGCCAACGCGGCCTGTGGCGCAGTGTCTTACATGGCTGCTATCGCGATTCCCGTGCGACGACGGCGGCCGTTGCATCAATGCTCCACGTCCATCGCCAGCGGCGAACCTGGCAGGAGTCGGTTAGCGGGTATCTGGCACTCACTCAGTTCACGCGACAGAAGTTCATTGAGGGTGGGCTGCCGGGGGAGAAGATTTACGTCAAACCGCATTTTGTTCACCCGGATCCGGGCGAGAGAAGCGCCCCAGGCAACTCTGCGCTGTTTGCTGCCCGACTTTCGCAGGAAAAGGGTATATCGACACTTCTGCGAGCCTGGGAGCGCCTTCGCAGCTCGATACCCCTCGTAATTGTGGGCGACGGACCGTTGCGGCAGCAGCTCGAGGCGGAGGCTGCCGAGAAAAACCTGCGAGACGTTACGTTCCGCGGGCAGTTGAGCGTGAGCGAAACGCGGGCAGCGATCAAGCGGGCTGCTTTTCTGATCGTACCGAGCGTCTGCTACGAGACCTTTTCGATGAACATCGTCGAGGCATACGCCTGCGGCACTCCGGTGCTCTGCTCGCGGCTCGGGGCGCTGCAGGAAAACGTCGCGGACCACCGCACGGGGCTGCACTTCACTCCCGGTGACGTCGAGGACCTAGCCCAAAAAGTCGAATGGGCCTGGACACATCCAGCCGAACTTGCTGCGATGGGCCGAGAAGCTCGCCGCGAATATGAAACTCGATACACCCCTGAAAGGAATTATTCGCTCTTGATGGATATTTATCAGCGAACGGTGAATGCCTATGCTTGAAACCGGTGATTCGGAACGGAAGACAAGCACGTCAAGCTTTCGGGTCCTGGGCGTACGAGTCGATGCTGTTCGGATGTCCGAGGCTGTCCGGCAGGTGGAGAACCTGATTCAAAGTCGCCGAAGAGGTAGCTATGTTGCGGTGACGGGCATGCATGGAGTGGCCGAAGCCGAGCAAGACTCACACTTTCGAGAGATTCTGAATCGTGCCGACCTCGTCGTTCCCGATGGAATGCCTCTTGTTTGGCTGGGACGCTGGTACGGTCATCCTCTGCGGCGCCGAGTGCCTGGTTCGGAGCTGATGCTGGAGTTCTGCGAAAAGACGGGCTGCCGTTATCGTCACTTCTTTTATGGCGGTGCTCCGGGGGTCGCGGAAAATCTGGCGCGGCGCCTTCGCCAAAGCTACGAAATCGTCGTGGCCGGGACGTACAGTCCGCCTTTCCATCCGCTCACAGACGAGGAGGAGCGGGAAGTCGGAGAGCGGCTTGAGGAGGCCGCTCCCGATGTGCTGTGGGTGGGATTGAGCACTCCGAAGCAGGAGCGCTGGATGTATGAACATCGGGAGCGGCTGAAGGTTCCGGTCATGCTGGGTGTGGGTGCTGCCTTTGACCTGAATTCCGGCAGGCTCCGGAGAGCCCCGGAGTGGATGCGCGAGAATGGTCTGGAATGGTTTTTTCGACTCTTGGTTGAGCCTCGCCGGCTTTGGAAACGATACCTGGTGACAATTCCAAAATCCATGTGGAGTGTGTCTCTCGAGCTATGTCATCTCCGAAAGATCGAGTAATGCTGAGGGAGGAGAAATGAACTGGAAAAATCGCAAGGTCTTGGTGACCGGAGGTGCGTCCTTCATTGGTTCGAACCTTGTTAGGACTCTTCTTGAGCGGGGCGCGAAGGTGCGAGTGGTTGACGACCTCAGCAGCGGAAAATTCGAGAACATCCGCAACCTGGCCGAGGAGTGCGAAATTGATTTTGTCCAGGGAGATTTGCGGGACCCTGGCATGGCCGACCGTGCCGTGGAGGGCATGGGTACTGTCTTTCACCTCGCGGCAGATCATGGTGGTCGCGGCTACGTGGATTTACATCAAGCCGCGTGTGCAGTGAATTTGCTGGTCGATGGATTGGTGTTCCGCGCTTGCCATAAGGCCCGAGTGGAGAAGGTTGTGTATGCTTCCTCAGGCTGTGTGTATCCGAACCACATTCAAACAGATCCACAGAAAACCCTGTATCTGACTGAAGAGATGGTCGGTCCCCCTTATGACGCCGACAACATGTACGGCTGGGCCAAACTGATGGCTGAAATGACCCTTCGGGCCTACTACAAAGATTGGGGCATGAAGTCCGCGTCCTGCCGATATTTTACCGTGTACGGTCCCGGCGGAGTCGAAAACCACGCGATCATCGCGATGATTGCGCGGGCCTTCATCGGCTCGGACCCCTTCATCGTGTGGGGTACGGGCGAGCAAGTCCGAAACTGGACATATATCGACGACATCGTGCGCGGAACAATTCTGGCTGCCGAGAAGGTCGATGACGGCACGGCGGTGAATCTCGGCACGATGGAGCGGATCAAGGTGATCGATGCAGCTCGTGAGATCCTGCGGACATTTGGGTGTAAATCCAAGATTGAGTTACACCCGGAAATGCCCACCGGTCCTCTGAACCGCGTCGCAGACAATTCCCTTGCGAAGGAGCTGCTTGGTTGGGAGCCGCGGGTGATGTTTACGGACGGGTTGCACCGCACGATCGATTGGTACGTCACGACCAAGAAGAAAGATGAAGTTTCCGTCAAGCTTGAAGCAATTCTTACCGAGCGCTAAATCATTTCGCTCAGCCGCCGAGGAAAGATTGCGAGCCTTTACGAACGTGCCTATGGAGGTCGAGCAAGGTGCGTGCTGATCCTTTGCGTTTCCCGATATGCACAGAGGTCTTACGATCCCCAGCCGCTTCGCTTCGTAAGTTCAGCGGTTTTCTTGGGACACACGTTGCGTCGGGGCTTCAGGCTATTTCCAAGATTCCCCCTGCCCAGGATCGCGGCGCGGTTTGCTGGTTGTATCTGAAGCTTATCTTCAAACTGATTCTGTCTCCCTTGATCCCTGCAAAGCGAGTCTCGGAAGAAAAAGTCCTGGGTTCAGCCATGCAGATACTGCACTACGGCACATTTCTATCCCTGGTTTCTGAAATCTTTATCCAGCGCATCTATTACTTTGAGACCAGTTCGCGCTCTCCCCTGATCGTAGACGCCGGCAGCAACATCGGGATGAGCATTTTGTTCTTCACGCGGCTGTATCCACAATGCCGGGTCATCGGCTTCGAGCCGGATCCGCAAACCTTCAACGTCCTGCGATCCAACATTCAGCGAAACCACTTGGAACAAGTTCAACTCCACAACAAGGCGCTTTGTGCCGCGAACGGCGAGGTGGAGTTTTATACGGATCTAGATCGTCCGGGCTCGGGCAGGATGAGCGCGGTGAGGGAACGATTCCCCGAGTCTGCGGGCCGAGTCGTGGGACGCCAGAAAGTAGAAGCCGCGCGTCTCTCCGGTTTCATTTTGGAAGAGGTCGATCTGCTCAAGCTGGATATCGAAGGGGCGGAGGGAGCGGTGATGCAGGAATTGGCGGAGGCTGGCAAGCTGAAATTCATCAAGCAAATAATCGTAGAATATCATCACCACTTGAACCCCTGTCAGGATTATCTCTCCCGAATCTTAAGGCCGCTTGAGGAGAACGGGTTCGGTTATCAAATTTCCGGCTCGGCGAGAATGCCGATTGTTCACGGAAGTGTTCAGCCCATTCTGATCTATGCGTATCGCAAATCCTGAGGGCGCGCGAGAACGAAGCGCAGTGAATTGCCAAATCGCCACGGACGATTGCTCGATGGTGGCTGCGGAACGAACCCTGTAGGCAGGGAATGACTGAGATGGTCTCCGGAAACGTGCTGTACTTTAGGATGCGTAAGAGGACACGCGCGCCGCTGCGGCGACTCTGGTTCGGGATTTTCTTGCTTTCCGAAAGGCTCGGGGTACATGTGTTGCCGAAGAACTTTTACACCCCGATCCAAGATTACCGGTGGTTAGAAAAGAACAAGGAGGTGTGGATCGGACGCGCACCGTTGAACGGCATCGCGTGGAATTTGGATCAACAACTTGAGTGGCTCGAGGAAATCTGTGGTCCTTACTATCACGAAGTGGCAGGGCTTGCGTTCTTTAACCAGAGTGGCGCCCGCGAGTGGGGACCGGGCTTCGGAGCCATCGAATCCCAGGTACTTCACTGTCTCGTCCGTAACAAAGCCCCGGCGCGGATCGTCGAGATCGGGAGCGGCCAGTCGACTGTCTGCATGCTCAACGCTTCCGGATTGAATGTGCGGGAAGGACGGTCTGTTGCACATATCACCTGTATCGATCCCTATCCGAGGAAATCGCTTCAAGGCGTCGAACACATCACTCTCATAAAGCAACCCTGCCAGGCCGTCCCCGACACGGTTTTTTCACAATTGCGGTCCGGTGACTTGCTATTCATCGATTCGAGTCACGCTGTTAAAGTTGGTTCCGATGTGATTCGGATCTACTTGAAAATTATTCCCAGTCTGCCCGCTGGTGTTTTCGTTCACATTCATGACATGAATCTTCCCTACCTCTACACTCGCTCCACGCTCTCGGCGTACTTCCACACAAATTCTCAGGAGACCGCGCTGCTAACGGCGTTGCTAACCGACAACAAACGATTGTCAATACTCGCCTCGCTCTCGGCATTGCATTACGACCGGACGCGGGAGATGAAAAGGCTCCTTTCGGACTACGAACCACAAGCGAATATTGAGGGGTTGTGTCCCTCGTACCCAGTCAAGGGACATTTCCCCAGCAGCACATGGCTGCTGACAAGTTAAGGCGACCTATCGGTTGCTCCAGCCCGGGAGTGCTGACCACATATTCATTCAGGCTGAAAAGGAACACGCAGTGAGGATCGCAACGGACTTAACGCGGACGGAGAGCAGAGGAATGACTGAGCTATCTGAACAGACTTGGTCTTCAGCTCTTCAAGCAGGCTCAGGTCCACGTCCCAATTCGAACGTCTGATTCAAGGAGGGTGCTATGAGTTTGATCGTTGTGGCCCGGCGGAGGTTCGGCATCGTCGGAGAGCTCTTTTCGTTCTTCCTGAACCACAAGCGCTGGTGGATGATACCCATGATTGCGGTGCTGCTGGTGCTAGGAATTCTCATTGTCCTGGCGCAGAGTTCAGCGATTGCACCATTCATCTACACCCTCTTCTGAATCTCTTCACGAGAGAAACATGCTGAAGAATATCTGGCAATGTGTCCGGCGCGGCTGGCGTGCCTGGACTTGCCTTGCGCATAAGATTGGAAATTTCCAAGCTCGTGTTTTGTTGACGGCCCTCTACGCGCTGATGGTCCTGCCTTTTGGACTCGCCGTCCGTTGGTTTGGTGATCCCTTGCGTATCAAACGGCGTCCCACGCACTGGCTTGAACATCCGAATGAAACCTGCGACATGAGCTGGGCCCGGAGGCAATGATTCGTGGACATCCTGGGAATCTCCTGTTACTACCACGACGCAGCGGCGGCTGTCTTGCGCGACGGCCAACTGATCGCGGCGGCGGAAGAAGAGCGCTTCTCGCGGGTCAAACACGATTTCGAGTTTCCCAAGAACGCCATCCAGTTTTGCCTAGAGGCAGCCGGCATTCGCGGCCAGGACCTGGACTACGTGGTCTTCTTTGAGAAACCCTTTCGGAAGCTGGACCGCATTCTGGCCACCGTTCTCGAGACCTATCCAAAATCCTGGAAGGTGTTTCGCGAATCCATGATCACGTGGATGCTGGACAAGCTCTGGGTGGCGAGCACGATCGAGTCGGCACTCGGCGTGCCGAGGGAAAAGGTGCTTTACTCGGACCATCATCTCTCGCACGCTGCGAGCGCCTTCCTGTGCTCGCCGTTCGAGGAATCCGCGATTATGACGGTGGACGGGGTGGGCGAGTGGGTGACGGCAACTTGCGGGACTGGACGCGGCAGTCATATCTGCCTGAACAAGCAAATGGATTTCCCTCACTCCATCGGGCTGCTCTACAGCGCTTTCACTGCGTTTCTCGGCTTCGAGGTAAACGAGGGGGAATACAAGGTGATGGGCATGGCCCCTTACGGTATGCCGCGTTACGTGGACAAGGTCTGGAAACTGGTCCAAGCGAATGAGGATGGCTCGTTCTCGCTGAACATGGATTATTTTTGTTTCCACCACTCGACCGACAAGACGTTCAACGGCCGCTTTTCGGAGCTGTTTGGAGAGCCGAGGCCAGCGAAGTTGCAGTTCTTCACGGAAGCGACAGGCTTCCCGAAATACTTCGGCGATCCCCCTTCGAATTACGGAGAGCTGTGCAAGATCAACCAGCATTACGCCGATGTTGCGGCCAGCATCCAGAAAGTGACCGAGGATCTGCTGGTCAATATGGCGCGTCGCTTGCAGCAGGAGACGGGCATGAAAAGCCTCTGCATTGCGGGCGGAGTCGGACTGAACAGCGTGGCAAACACCCGGATGTTGCGCGAGGCCGGGTTCGAGCGGATTTTTGTGCAGCCCGCGGCCGGGGACGGCGGCGGTGCGCTTGGGGCGGCGCTTTGGGCCTACAACACACTGCTCGGCAAACCGAGGTCGTTCCGAATGGATCATGGTTATTGGGGCAAGGAATACGGGCCTGCCAAAATCAGCGATTTCCTCAACCGCCAGGGCATTCCCCACCGCATGATCGAGAACGAAACCGACCTGCTCGACACGGTGGTGGACAAGTTGATCGATGGTAAGGTCGTGGGGTGGTACCAAGGACGCTTCGAGTGGGGACCTCGCGCACTGGGCAACCGCAGCATCATAGCCGACCCTCGCAACCCCGAGATGAAGGATATCGTCAACGCTAAGATCAAATTCCGCGAACCTTATCGTCCATTTGCTCCTTCGGTGCTCGCCGAGTGCGCGGAAAAATACTTTGAGCTTCCGAAAGCAACTGAACATTATCCAGCGCGATACATGCTGTATGTCGTGCCCGTCAAGGAATGTTGCCAGGCCACACTGCCCGCGATTACTCACGTCGATGGGACTGGCCGTTTGCAAACCGTCTTTCGCGATCAGAGCCCGCGGTATTACGGCCTGATTGAGAGATTCGGCCAGGCGACTGGAGTGCCGGTGATTCTGAACACTTCCTTCAATCTGAAGGGCGAACCCATCGTCACGACTCCGGCCAACGCGTTCAACACCTTTGCGAAGAGCGAAATGGATTGTCTGGTGCTGGGGAACAGTCTAGTAGATAAGTCCGCCGTGTGACCTTCCAGCGAAGGGTTACCGCGTGATCGCAAACCAGGAATCACCTGGAACTGAAACCAAGCCAAGCGCAAGCCCGGGACGGAAGATCATGCTTATCATCCTGTCCAACATCTTGGCTTTCTGCCTGCTGTTTGTTCTCGGGGAAGTGGCGTTGCGCGTGATCACGCGGCTTCCCGGCCATTACAGCAGCGCTCCGTTCCGCCAATACGATCCCGTTCTCGGCTTGACCCTCATTCCAAACGAGGATGTCATCCATTCCCGAGGGTGTTTTGAGGGAGAGGTTCGGACTAACAGTTGGGGTATGCGGGACCGTGACCGATCGCTCGCGAAAAAACAAGGCGAATTGCGAATTGCGCTCGTGGGAGATTCGACCATCGAAGGCGTCCACGTAAAGCCAGATCAGGTGATGAATATCCAGATGGAGAAGCTGCTGGCCGGCGAGGGCTATTCCAACGCGGAGGTACTGAACTTCGGCTTGGGATCCATCGGCACCGCGCAGGAATATATTATGTATAAGAACCGCGTCCGCCAGTTTCACCCCGATCTAGTCATCCTCGTCTTCATCGATAACGACGTGGCGAACAATTCCTCAAAGATTCAGCCTAAGATCTACGGTATTCACACTTGGTACGCGCCCTACTATAACCTTGGTCCCGACGGAGAATTAGTCTTTCAACCTGTTGAGCCAAGGTCGCTCAACGCAGTGCGCACCTTTTTCGAGAATCATTCTATTCTCTTCTATTATCTGGCTCGAGTCTGGTTCCATTTCGATCCGGTTCTGTACCACTGGGAAGGCATCAGAGGCGGGTGGGGCGTATATGGCGACCCGCTTGACCCCAATTGGCAGGAAGCGTGGACGATAACGGAAAAAGTCTTGACCCTACTTAAGAATACGGTTGAGGCGGATGGAAGTAAGTTCTTGGTTGTCGTTCCGCCCATTTTCTCTGACATTGATCCTGATTGGCGGATACGATTCATAAAGAGCGAAGGGCAAATTCCCCCGCAGATGAACGTTGCCACGTTCGACCAGAGGCTTCAGGCGATCGCGCAACGGAACAACATTCCGATGGATTTCCTGAGGCCGTACTTCGCTGCTTACCGGGACGCCCATCATCTGAAGTCGCCATACTTCTCGCTATCGTGTGACCCTCACTACTCGGCCATTGGACACGAGGTGGGAGCGGAGGCAATTCTCCAGCGTTTAAAGAACGATCATCTTCTTCCCGCGAAGACGGGCTCTACTCCCCCAGTCACAAGTTTCCAAGGCGGGGAATAACAAGCATCGACCGAGGAAGCCTAGGTGTGTCGGCGGTAGGAAGCCCGTTTATTCCTCCCATGACAATCAGACTTCGCAATCAGAGGGCTGACGGCTTTGAGCAATCTCGTCTTCTTGGGGGCGCAATGAAACGTCTCATCGTCTTATCCGCCCTGCTGCTGTGTGTCGACCTTGTGGGGGCACGCGGACAGCAGCGATCCGCTGAGGGCCTGTATTTCAATGTGGCGGACTATGGGGCCCACTGCAATGCGGCACAGCCGGATGATGCAGGGCTTGCGAGAGCAATCGCGGCCGCCTATGCCAAAGGCGGCACAGTCGAGGTCCCTTCCCAGTTCTGCATCGCCAAGGAAGTAGAGCTAAAAGACGGCGTAACGCTGTTGGGTGCGGGAATGAGTTCCCCTAATTGGGGCGCGACGATCCGCCAGCCGAACGGCGCAAACAAGGACTTGGTCGTTTCGGACCGATCGACAGGGGTCGGCTTCACCCAGTTCGGCGGAGTCTCGACGTTGCGGCTTTACGCGGCGCCGCCGCCCACGAATGCGAGCACGATCGGCAACGGCATCAACTGGCTCGCCGTTTCCGGTGAGGGAACCAGGTTCGAGCACCTTGTGATCAACAACTTTCCGCAGAATGGAATTCTGTTTCAGAACGGTGGTGAGCCGCTACTCATGCGGGACATTCATGTATTCGGTTGCGGACAATACGGTTTGGAAATCAAGACAACCAACCACGGGAACCAGTTGATCCAGCTCGAGCACATCTCGGGAGACAACAACAAACTGGGATTGATTCACCTAGATGTCGGGGCGAAGACCGGCTCGATCAGCATTCTGATCGATGGAGTCAAGGCGGAGTCGGACGGAGTGAACCAACGGAACGCCATCGTGCTCGATTCTGCCCGGCCCACCCCGGTGGATGTCTGGATCAACAGCCTGGTCTTTCAGAGCCGCTCTGCCGACGCCGCGATTCGCATCAACTCGGGTCAATGGAGGCTGCATTACTGTGGAGTGTCAGTAAGTTCCAACGTGAAATACGTAGTAAACGATTTGGTCGAGAAGGTTACCTACACTAGCCCTTGCAATCTCGGAATGGCGTCTCAGCCGTGAAACCGAATCGTGGTTGGCACCAGGCGGGAGTAAGCGGCGCAAGCGCGGTGGGCGGGTTGCCGATGGACGGCGAGTTCGAATCAAGGTTCGAGTACAAGTGCTTAACACGCTAGTCGCTTTTGAGACCGCTCGTACGCGCCTTCTCCGGCATTTTCGGGAATTGGTTCGCTCTCCTTGTTACCGGTTCAACCTCCGAGAAGCATGCCTGTACACGTATGCTAGATGGGTTTACGCCCACGACAGGGTGGAAAGTCCAGAGCGCCTGCTTGCCGCGCTTGGAATCGATCCAACCTCTGCGCTTGCGGGTTACGGGAAATGGCAGCCTCTACTTGAGTCAATGTTCTTGAAAGTGCGGGCAGCTTCGGGCCAGCACGGCGGCGTCAGCCTAGAAGATGGCCGCCTACTCTATGGCATCGTGCGCGCCTTGCAACCGGAATATGTGATCGAGACCGGGGTGGCTGCTGGAGTGTCGAATGCCTTCCTGAGCGCCGCCCTGCTCGAAAACGATCACGGGCAACTCTTTTCGGTCGAATTGCCGCCTTCCGAATGCCAAGGACAACTGCACCGGGATGGGCTCGAATTTGCGTGGCCAGAGCGGGGCGTGGGATGGGCCGTTCCCACGGAGATCCGAAGCAAGATCGGGAAGAGAAATGAGCTGATCCTGGGTGACGTGAAGAAAGTCCTACCGGCCTTGGTGCAGCGTCTCCCGCGGTTGGATGTCTTCTTTCATGACGACCTGCACACGCCGGAGCACATGAAATGGGAATATGACTTGGTGTGGCCATGCCTTGCCCCGGGTGGCATGCTCATTTCCGACGATGCCAACTACGGTTGGCTGCGTTTCTGCCGAGAGAGAGGACTCCGGAGGTTCCGCGCTGTTAACCTCCAGCGGCTCACCGCCGCACGTAAAGCTGCGAGCGTGGGGTAACAGACAAGATGTTGCTCACGAGCTCGATCGACATATCGGGCGAGAGTGTCACCACTCCACCGGTGGTGATCTTGATCTGGATCAACCGCAACGTGGTGATTGAAAAAGCTAGGTAGTTGTCCCTTTAGCTAGCCAATCCAACTGAAGAACGTGCTCTCTATGTTGGTTCTGGGCGTTTCCGACCTCAAGCATGACACGGCAGCCGCTCTGCTCGATCGTGAGGGTCCGGTTGCAGCCCTTGAAGAGGATAAGCTCACCCGATCCGCGACGACTTGCGGAATTCCGAGCGCCGCCATTGACCGCTGTCTGCACGAAGCAGGCGCTGAGCTCTCCGATCTTTCCGTGGCTGCCTTGGCCCGCCGTCCAAGGCAAGCTCGGATTCGTGGCGAAGCACTGCGCAATCGGAAGATTGCACCGCGCTCAGCAGTGACCTACCAGCCGGCGTGCGCTGATGGCCGCTTGGATGAGTTGAGCGAACAACTGCTGAGACAATCGTTGAACCGCCGAACCCGGTTCGTCTGCTTCGATCACCACCTCTGTCACGCTGCCAGCGCGTTCTACCCGAGCGACTTCGATCGGGCCTTGATTGTGACTCTCGACGAGGCCGGGGATATGTGTTCGGGAATGATTGCAGTGGGCGAGGGAACCGAGCTGCGAGTCCTTAGCCGACTTCGATTTCCCCATTCGCTGGGGTGGTTTTACACGCAAGTCACCGGGCTCTTGGGCTTCCGTCCGCATCGCGACGAGCACAAAGTGCAGTGGCTCAGCAAGCAGGGAGCGCCGGATTTCATAACGGTTTTTCGGAAACTATTCTCCAAAGATTCCGAGGGCCTGCCCATCGTCAATCTTCATTATCTTCGGAACCGGCTCGGCGATGGTCCGGGCTTTTCGGCTGAGATTGGCCGGGACTTACAAGTCGCAGCCTCTTCGCCCCCTCGGGAAAGTGCGCTGGGCGCCAGTATTGCACGAAGTGCTCAGGACTTTCTGGAAGAAACCGTAGTCGAACTGACCGAGACGTATCGGCGGAAAACCAGATCGAGGTATCTGTGCCTTGCAGGAGGCGTCTTTCTGAATGTGCTTCTGGTCCGTGCTCTCGAGAAGCGCGCCGGCTTTCGGAAGGTTTTTGTCCAACCCGTATCGGGCAATCCGGGCTCTGCCTTGGGCGCCGGGTACCTGGCTCAAGAGCGTCTAAGCGAGGCGCCCGACAGGGAGCGGCTTTCGCACTTGTATCTCGGCCCCCAGTTCGACAGTCAAGAAATCAAGGTCGTTCTCGACAACTGCAAGATGAACTACCGCTATCTGCCCAGCGACAATCAACTGATCGAGGAAACGACGCGGCTGCTTCAGGAACACAAAATCGTGGCCTGGTACCAGGGCAGGATGGAGTTTGGCCATCGAGCGCTGGGAAACCGGAGCATCCTGGCCTCGCCCTTCTCGCCCTACGTGATGGAAAACCTGAACATATATGTCAAACATCGCGAGGACTTCCATCCCTTTGCCCTCGCGGTCCCCTACGAGAAGAGCTCGGAGCTGTTCGAGTGCGGCGACAATTGCCGATTCATGGCTTCCACCGGAACCCTCAAGAGCACTCTCGCTGAGCTCCAGCGCTTTGCCTTCAACGGCCGTACAGTCCGGGTGCACACGGTCGAAAAGCATGTCAACCCGCGCTTCTGGGCTTTGCTGCAAAAATTCGGCGAGACAGCCCCGGCAGCAGCGCTCGTGAACACCTCGTTCAATCTCTTTGGAGAGCCATTGGTTTGTGATCCGCGCGAAGCGGTCCGCAGCTTCTGTTGCTCCGGAATCGACGCGCT
>JBARRP010000020.1:0-2711 GCA_049644285.1 Candidatus Acidiferrales bacterium
GGGGTGCGGTTATCCTCGTAATAGAGCCGGCATGAGGAATGGATGGTTTGCGTCATCCAGTAGAGTGTTATGTTGCTTAACAGCTCATCCTTGGTGAATCTGCGTTCTATGTCGCCGTCACAGTCCCCCCAGTCACGGAACTTTTCGAGTATCCAAGCTGCCAGTCCAGCCGGAGAATCAGTTAGGCCGTAAGCAACCGTTTGTGGAGCGGTTTTCTGAATATGGTCGTACGCCCCGCTCTTTTCATACCAGCGACTCGCTTCATTTAGGAATGCTTGTTCGACCTCAGACAGGACTGTGCCGGCCTCCAGATACGGCTTGTACGGTGGGATGGAGTTGAGATGAATCCCGATGACCCGCTCAGGATGGCGCAACCCCAGAAGGGTGGTCACATCCGCACCCCAGTCTCCTCCTTGTGCTGCCAGCCGCTCGTAGCCCAGCTCCTTCATGAGCTTCATCCATATGTCGGCGATGCGAAATGTGTTTACTCCAGATTCAGTGGGGCGGTCTGAGAAACCGTATCCGGGAAGAGAGGGAACAATCACATCAAACGCGTCGGCTGAGTTTGCGCCGCAGCTTGCGGGGTCAGCCAACATGGGTATTACTTTCAGCATTTCCAGAAAGGAACCCGGCCAGCCATGGGTGAGAATCAGTGGAATTGGCGCCGGCCCTTCGCCGCGCTCGTGGATGAAATGGATACCTACACCTCGCGACGTATAGCGATAGTGGTGAAAGGCGGACATTTTCTCAATCTGCCGCTTCCAATCGAACTCATCCTTCCAGTATTGGCAAATCTCTTTCATGTAGTCGAGACTTACCCCGTAATCCCAGTGTGAACCTGGAATCTGGTCCGGCCACCGCGTCCGCACCAGCCTCTGGCGAAGATCTTCGACCGCCGCTTCCGAGTACGGGACATCAAATCTTTGAACTGTCATTTCCTTCACCATCTCATCAGACTGACTTAACTGCTCGAGCGACTTCCCTTGACTCTATATTTGCCACAATACGCTTGACCGTCAATGAAGCTTCTCCTCGGCTGCGTTGGCAACCCGACCATAGTCGCCAGTTATCCTAAACCTCGCCTTTGTCTCCTAAATCAAACTTGCGAAAAACGCTGCAATGTCGCGGGCGAGAGCCACTGGTTCTTCTGTGGGTGCGAAATGCCCACCGCGCTCCATTGGTGTCCACCGCTGGATGTTATATAGGCGCTCAGCCCACTCGCGCGGTGCATCTCCTTCGAAGGCGTATTGAGATGTGAAGTTGGCGATGGCAGTGGGCGAGCGGACGAAGTCTTCCGGTCCAAGCGTAATCCCGTGCCAGCGGTTATCGAAATAGTGGCGAATCGAACTCGTAATTGTTCCAGTGACCCAGTACAGAGTCAGGAGCGTCAGCAAAAAATCACGTGGAATGCGCCCTTCGAGGTCGCCATGACAGTCACTCCAAGCTCTCCATTTCTCAGCAATCCATGCGGCCAGTCCGGCTGGAGAGTCGTTGAGTGAATACCCGAGTGTCTGCGGTCTTGTTGACTGGATCGCTTTGTAGCCGCCTTCAGATTGCCACCACAGGTCGGAAGTCCCGATATACGCTTTTTCCGCGGGCGATAACGCCCGTGATCCGGGACCGATGTAAGGGGCAAGCTCCAGGTTGGTCAGGTGGATTCCGATGATTGAATCTGGCCTGTCGAGTGCCATCAGCGTGGCAACACCGGCGCCAAAGTCGCCGCCGCCAGACCCATAACGCTCATATTCGAGTTCGGTCATGAGTCGGTGCCAAAGTGCCGACACATATCGATAATTCACACCGGCACGCCTCGGGCGCTCTGAGAAACCGTAGCCCGGTAGCGATGGGATGACAAGGTCGAATGCGGGGCCGTCGATGCCGTGTCGGACCGGATCCGTGAGTAGTGGCACGAGCGGAAGGTACTCGAAGAATGCGCTGGGCCAACCGTGAGTTAGTATCAGCGGAATCCCACGACCGCCTCGCGCTCGTCCATGGACGAAGTGGATCCGAACGCCATCTATCTCGATGCGGAACTGCGCGAGTTCCCCGAGTCTTTGCTCCTGAGCGCGCCAGTCGAATTCCTCGGCCCAATAGTCCATCAAATTCCGCAGCCATTCGAGATCCGTCCCCTGCGACCATGGAGCGCCAGGTGCGCTATCAGGCCAACGCGTGTTCCGAATGCGTGTCTTAAGATCTGAGAGGACCTGCTCAGCGACCGCTACCTTGAAGGGCTCTATACGCAATCTCGGACTCCTCGTGAGTAAAAGAGATAGATTCCAACTCAGCCTACCCGAATCTAGCCCAAAAGCATCGCGTTTACGCTAAGCGCATTCTTGCTTTGCATGCTTGTTCGCGATCGATTAGCCCAACACGTAGCCCGACGAGGGGAGGAAGTTGTACAGTTATCCGACGCCGATTCAACGCACTAGATTGTTTTGCATATATGGTCCGGGACCAAGAGGTCAGTCATCTTGTTCCGTTTGTTCCGGTTGGCTGGGGTAGGCGGCTGCAACGCATTGAGGGCAAAAGCCTTATTTTAGTGCTTGTCGTTTCGATCCCCACCGCCCCTACCAAAAGTCCCGACGAGTTCTCTCCTCAGAAACTCACTCTCTAGGCCGCCGCCGGGATTGGGGTGACGTTGTATCCGAGCTGGGCGGCTTTCCACTTGAGCTGCTGAACCTGCAATTCGCGGTGTTTAAGTTGGTAAGCGA
>JBARRP010000021.1:0-2567 GCA_049644285.1 Candidatus Acidiferrales bacterium
TCGTTTTGTAATTTTTCGTTTTTGCCGCGCCGGTGAAGTAACTCATCTACGGGACCTTCAATTTTGCTCGGGGTTGAGCAAGGAAGCGCTGGAGAAACTTATTGCCCTGTTTCTTGTAACTTTCAGAACCCGCTTTCAAGAACGCCTCACAAACCTGTGCCACGCTACGACCTTCCTCGGCAGCGATAGTTTCCAGGTGCCTCTTCAAGTCCGAGGGAATCCGAAAGGTAAATTGCGTGTCCTTTTTCATCCAGGGCAGATTCTACCATCCTTCTTTACCAACTTTCTGCGGGACAAAAAGCTTGACAAAACCACGGTCAAATGCAATGCTTTGCAGTGCATAGCACTGCAGGAGACCTATCATGAGAAAAGCCTTTGGTGCGTGGCGCTCAAATCTCAAGTTAGCTCGATCAGCCTGGGGCGCACTCTCCCCCTCGGCGATGAACGCGCTCAGAATTTTGACAACCAAATACTGTTTATCGGTGGCTTGGGGCGACCTCCAGTTCTTGGAGGGCCGTTGGTACGTAACGCATGCTGGCCTGCTGCGCATAGCCCAACGCCGCCGCTGCACTGGAATTAGAACCAGGGTTGAACGCCACCTCTCTGATCCCAGCTCCAATCGATGGGTGTTCAAGGCGACGGTGTATAGGGCGACTGGGTCCAGGGGCTTCGTCGGCTACGGAGACGCCGATCCCTCGAACGTGTCTCCTTTGGTCCACGGCGCCGAATTGCGTGTCGCGGAGACAAGGGCCGTCAATCGCGCTCTGCGCAAGGCCTATGGAATTGGGCTCTGTTCTGTCGAAGAGCTGGGCTCGTTCTCCCGTACGCCGAAGTCACTCGTCGCCCCGGCTGAATCGAACGGGCCCCGCGGCGCAAACTCCTCAAACAACGGCCAGCTCCGATTGCGCGACCAACTCTGCCTTCTAATTCGTCAGTACAATCTCGACCCCACGCTCGTGAAGGCATACGCCGCGGACTTCTGCGGTACCCAAACCCTTAAGGAAGCCAGTCGAGATCTCGTCGAATCTTTCATTTCACAGCTTGCGGCGTCCGCGAAAAACGATCCGGATGGTTTGATCTGCAAACTCAATTCCTATGCTCAACCCGTGGAGGCAAAGCCATGAAGCGCCATATTCCAGGCCTGCACTCGCGTCAGCAGGATCCCGGGAATCTTCTCGAGGGTCTGTTCCTGGTTCGCGTCGACGGAGGCTTCTACCGCTGGCATCCGCAGAAACCATTCATCTCAGTCCGATTCGTTGTCTTAGAGCCCAAGTCCTATGCAGCCCGATCTCTTTCCGGTCGGTTGTACTGCACCGAAAGGGCGCTCTGGAAGCTCAACTGGTTTCTGCGGGATTTTGGGTACGACCCCGACCTGCTCGGCCAGGATCAAGTGGATGAGAAAGCTCTCCGAAATCTTCGAGGAGTCATTCGAACTTCCTACACGACCCTGAACGGGCGGTCCTTTCAAAATCTCGAAGCCTTCGCTCCCGCTGGAGAGTGGGAAGAACTCTCGTGCGCAGCCGTCAGCGAGAACGCGGATGATCTATAGCTACAGCCAGATTAGCCAATACCTTCGCTGTTCGCGCAGCTACCGCTATAGGTATCTGGACGGTTGGCGAGAAAAGGAAACGCGTGCCGCGATGGCGTTCGGTCGCTGTTTTGAAAAAGCGCTCGACGCCTATTTCTGCCGAGAGGACAGTGCAGCTGCGCTATTCAAGGAATGGAGTGCCTTCCGCGAGGCTCCCTTTGAATACAGCAAAGGAGATTCCTGGGACCGGATTGTTCACCAGGGAGTCCATCTGCTCCAAAAGTTCGCGCAGGACGATCGCGTCCGTGTTCCCTGCCCCAAGAAGAATCTCCAGATCAAGATCATTCAGGCCCTCCCCGGAGGCAATGAATTCGTTGCCTATCTGGACGCGATTGGAGAACTCGATGGCCGGCGGTGTTTAGTCGATTGGAAAACTACGACGAGTCGCTACTCGGAGGAGCCCGAAGGATTGCTGTCACTCGATCCCCAGCTGATTTGTTATTCGTGGATCAGCGGCATTTGCGAAGTGGCCCTGGTCGTGTTCGTGCGCAAGCGCTCACCCGAGATTCAATATCTCAGAGCATCGATCTCGGAAGGGCAACGCCGAGAATTTGGTCAACTCGTCGAAACCACGATTGGCCAGATCGAAGCGGGCCAGTTCCTACCCCACAGCGGGATACGCTTTCCCCAGAACGGTTGCGTGAGTTGTCCGCACCTGGGGCTGTGCCTCGAAAACCAGACGCTGATCGCGTCCAAGCTCATCCGTCGACCGGGAGCCAGCGACCTTGATTGGCTTGACGAGCTTACCGATTAATGGGCAGCCGATGGCACCCAAGCTCGACCGCCGACGGGCCTTGTTCGTTCTGGACAAGATCGATGAGATTTTGGCTTGGGAGAGAAGGAAGGAGCAGGAGCGAGACGTGCGATTTGTAGAGCTGGGCCGTTACCTATGCGAAGTCCGGGCGGGGCAGTACTGGAGAATCGAGAATCTGAAATCTTTTGATGAATTCCTGGAGAAGCGGTTTCCCGAATCGCGCCG
>JBARRP010000022.1:0-8772 GCA_049644285.1 Candidatus Acidiferrales bacterium
GGGGCTTCGCCCCAGCCCAACAAGCATGTCCTCGGGCGAACGAAACACGAACAAAACTTGACTCATTTGCACCAACTTTTTCCCCTCAAGATGTCTAAGTCCAACGACTCTCCCGCCCAACAGGACGAGGCGCTCAAGAACTTGGAGACCATGGTACGGAGCGTGGGAGGCGCCGCCGCAGGCACCGTTAATGACCCAGTGCTCAACATTGAGGTCGAGTCGGAGAACGCCAAAGCCGCCATGGCCGGGTTCAGACTCGGTGCGGGACTGGGAGCCGCTGTGGTGGGTGTTGACGCCAAACCCGAGGCTCGCAAGCTTCTCCGCGAGGATGTCCAAGGCATCGGCGATGAAGCTGTTTTTGGTCCCCTCCAGAGCCTCTTGATGTTTCGCAAGGGCGATGTCAGTGTCCAGATTGACGCCCGCACGCTACCCGGTGGCCGTGATACTGAAATCGCCATCGCCCAGCGCATCGCGGCGAAGCTCTGACCGGCCGCTGCTTCGCTGTACTCTTTCTCTCGGCAGCTATGCGGATCCGCAGTTGTCGGAAGTGCGTTTTTAGGGAGTTGAATCCCCACGCCTTTCATTCGTAGCGCAGCGCCACCATCGGGTCCACGCGCATTGCGCGGCGCGCGGGGATGAAGCAGGCGAGGAGCGCCACGGCGCAGAGCAAGATCGCCACGCTCGAAAAGGTCAGCGCATCGGTGCTCGTCACCCCGAGCAGCATGCTCCCCAGATAGCGCGTCAGTGCGAACGACGCTGCCAGGCCCACACCCATCCCGACGAACGTCAACCGAAGCCCATGCCCGAGCACCAGCCGCAGAATGTCCTCTTTGCTCGCACCCAACGCCATGCGGATGCCGATTTCATGTGTGCGCTGCCGCGTGGTGTAGGCCGTGACGCCGTAAATTCCCACCGCGGCCAGAACTAGAGCGAGCAGCCCGAATGCGCCGACAAAGGTTCCCGCAATGCGCTGGGGGAAACTGGCAATTTGCTCGCGCAATTCGAGCGTGGCCACATCGAACACTACCAGGTCGGCATTCAGTTCATGGATCGTTTTCTCGACCGTCTTGCCGAACGCCAGCGAATCTCCCGTCACCCGCGCATTGATGATCGTGATGGCCTGGTAAACCTGGTAGAGCGGCAGATACACGAATGGCGTTGGCTTTTCATTCAGGCCGGTCATCTTGCTATCGCGCGCCACGCCGACCACCGTTAACCATTCTTTCGGCAAGTCGGAGTAGAGTTGCTTACCGAGGGCTTCCTGATGCGGCCAGTAGCGATTCACGAATGCTTCGCTGACGATCACCGCGCGCTGCGAACTCTTCGTGTCCTGCAGCGTGAAGTCGCGTCCCTTCACAATCGGAATCTGCATGGTCTGGAAATAATTCGGCGTGATGATCGCCACCTGAGTCTCCATCGATTCATTCGCCTGCGAAACGTACCCTTCGGGCTTCACGCTGGTCGAGCCTTGGGCAAATCCCGGCACGCGGCTCGACAGGGCCACCGACTGTATGCCCGGCAGCGCTTCCAGTTTCGCGACGAGCTGGCGATCGAATTCCGCCCCGCTCGCATCCGAATATCCCGCGGTAAACAGGTCGTAGGAAGCGATCAATACATTATGGGGATTGAATCCCAAATTGATTTGCTGCGCGCTCAGGAAGCTGCGAATGAACAATCCCGCGCAGATCAGCAGCAGCAGCGACAGTGAAATTTGCACCACCACCAACCCGCTCGCGAGGCGCGCCTTCCGCAGTCCACCCGACGCGCTCCCGGTGTCCTCTTTCAACACCGCCACCGGCGCTACGCCCGAGGACCGCAGCGCAGGCAAAATTCCGAAGATCACGCCGGTGAGCACCGAGATCACGAGCGTCGCCAGCAGCACCGCGCGGTCCGCCCGGACGGTGAGCGAGAGCGGGAAATCCATCGTCGGCATGAATTTCATCAATGTTCCCGCGGTCCAGAACGTGATCAACAACGCGACCGCGCCTCCGGCCAGCGCCAGCATCAGGCTTTCCACCAGCAGTTGCCGCACCAGCCTCCATCGGCTCGCACCCAGCGACATGCGAATGGCGATTTCACGCCGCCGCCCCACCGACCGCACCAGCATCAGATTCGCCACGTTCGCGCATGCCAGCAGCAGCACCAGGCCCGCGATGGTCATCAGCACCGGCAGTAGCGTCGACAGAAAATAATTCAAGCCGAATGGGTTACGCCACAGCGGGTACACCGTCACACTGTCGTGCCCTTTGTGCTCCTCGGGATAATTCTTTACCTCCCGCTTCAGTCGCAGCGTCATTTCCTCCTGCGCCTGCTCCAGCACGACGCCCGGCTTCAACCGTCCAAACGCAAGTAACCAGAACTGGTGATGGTCATGAAGCAGGTCGCCCAGCGGGTCCAATTGCGCTTCCATCATGATCGGAACCCAAATCTCGGTTCGTATCCCCGTCTGGCTCCCCTGAAACACGGCCGGCGTTACGCCCACAATGGTGTATGGGTGTTGGTTGATTTCAATTGTCTGGCCCACGATGTTCGGATTCGCACCGAAATGCGTTTGCCACAACCGGTAGCTGATCACCGCCACCGGCGCGCCTCCCGGCTTCTCGTCCTCCACGGGCAGAAAGCCCCGCCCCAGGATAGGCCGCACGCCCAGTACATCGAAATAATTCGCAGACGCTACCATGCCCCAGACGCGCTCCGGTTTACCTTTCCCCGTCAGGCTCATCTGAGCGAAGTTGCACGCCGCGATGCCCGTAAAACTCTGTTGCCCGTCGCGGATCGCCTCGACATCAGGATAGGTAAACGGGAAGGGGTTGTCCCCGGGCTTGCTCAGCATCAGTGACATCACCTCGCTCGGACTGGCAAGTCCGGGAACTGGATTCAGCAATGCCGCATTGATCCAACTGAAAATCGTGGTGTTCGCGCCGATACCCAGCGCAAGCGTTAGGATAGCAATCGCCGCAAACCCCGGTGCCTTCGCGATCATCCGCAGGCTGTACCGCACGTCTTGCCAGAACGAGGTCATCCGCGCACCTCCAGTTGCATGGTAGAACCATTCAGAGCAGGTCGCCGCCCATCCAAGGTGCCCTCTAGGCGAGTGCTGGCGCACGACTTAGCAGGTTACCCTTCGCCCAATCGAGCGCGGCTGTCCGATTGTGGGACGCGCCATCCGCGACACCGAACATCCAATTAGCGACGCGTTGGAGGGCGCACTACAACCCGGCGTTCGGATGACACGCCGCAGCTCACAACCCCGCCTGTTCAGCGGACAGGCGCTCGCGTGCTTCTGGGAGCGCACAGAATCAGCAGCCCTCCGGCAAGTGCCGAGACCATCATCACGGCCAGGCCGCTCGAAAAAGATCCCGTTCGAGTGCGCAGGTACCCGAACGCGTAGGGTCCTGCAAAACCCGCCACGCTGCCAACCGCGTTGATCATTCCGACTGCGGCTGCTGCGGCCGACTGGCTCAGGATTTCGGTGGGTATCGCCCAAAACGTCGGGAGATATGCATAGGCCAAACACACCATGGTGAACAATACGACTGAGAGTGGAATTGAGCGGGGCTGAGCGATGAGGCCCAGCAATCCGATTGCCGCGATGAACAGCGGGAACGCGGAGTGCCAGCGTCTTTCACCGTCCTTGTCAGAATGCCATCCGTTGACCTGCATGGCGATGAAGGCCGCCAGGTACGGCAAGGCGCCGAGCCAGCCGACTCGCACGTCCGAAAATCCGGACTGACGTTTCAGCATGGTCGGGAACCAGAAAACAAAGCTGTAAAGCACGAAGTAATTGAGAAAGGTTACCGCAGCCAGCAGAATTGTATGAGATTTGAGCGCCTGCCACACCGTGATCGCTTGCGCGCTGATCGGCTTTTCTTCATGCAGCTTTTGTTCAATCCAATGCCGTTGTTCGGGAGCGAGCCAGGCTGCTTCGCCCGGCCAATCCGTCAGAAAGAAAAACGCAACAGTGCCTAGCAGGATGGCCGGCATCCCCTCCAGGACGAACAGCCAGCGCCAGCCCTCGACGGCGAACCACTTGTGGCCGAGAATCCAGCCCGCGATTGGCGACCCAATCACGAATGACAGTGGAATCGCGCCCATGAAGTTGCTGGTTGCCTTGGCGCGGTCCGCACGAATAAACCAGTGGCTCAGATAGACGATCACGCCGGGGAAAAAACCGGCCTCCGCCGCGCCTAATACGAAGCGCGCAAAATAAAGCTGACCTGGGGTGTGCACCAGTGCTGTCAGCGCCGTCAGCGATCCCCAAGCGATCATGGTTGCAGAAATCATTCGGCGCGCACTCCAGCGCTCGACCAGCAGCGCGCCGGGGATCTGCAAGGCCACATAGCTGATGAAGAAAATGCCCGCTCCCATGCCAAACACGCGGTCGCTGAATCCCAAGTCGCGAGACATGCCGAGCGCGGCATAGGCCACGCTGGTACGGTCAAGGTAATTCGTGATGTAAAGGATGAAAAGAAATGGAAGCAGCCGCAAGGCAATGTGGCGCCGCGTGGGGTCCGCCACCTCAAGCGCACCGGGCGCGATCGCGCGTGAGGGAGCTGCGCCCACTTATGTGTCTCCGATGGAGTGAGTTAGAAACGGGTGGAGTATACCGGAATCCCGTCAGTTAGTGAATTCAGACCTGACAGGCTCAGCTGTCGAGAAGCCTAAAACAGCACCATGACACAGCTTTCCCGGTTCGGCCGGAGTCCGCTTGTAAAACGCCCATGAATGAAGGCGCAAAGAGACGCCGTCGGACCGGCCTAAACCACTTGGACATAAAGCCGGTAAACCACAGATACGGCCGCCTGACACCTTGGCGACTGTTCCCGAGTGACGGCGAACCCTTCCATAATCCGGTAAGGGAAGGTTTGCCGACATAACCGGTCAATCTCTGCCCATGTTCAGGGTGTCGCGAGCTTGCGAGCTTCCCTAAGGATTTTGGTGAGACGGTTGGAGAGGCGGTCCAGGCGACGACGAGAAGTTCCGTTTGGCAGCGCGCGGCGGAACATCTCGAGCACATGTTGAGTAGCAAGCAAAGAATCGAGCACTCCGCCGAGGCCAGTTCGAAGTGGGGCAGACGGCACCCTCGGTTGCGGAACCAGATGCCGAGGTTTTGAGCGAGCCAGCTCGAATGCCCGCTGGAGATCATTCAACGTGACATCAAGATATTGCATGGTCATCTCGGGAGAGGTGTGACCGAGTAATTTCATTACCGCGGGAAAACCAACGCCTGCTCGAAGCATCTCCGTGGCATAGGTGTGGCGAAGCTGGTGGGGGACGATGTGAGTAGAAAGGCCGAGCGAGTGGCAGACTTGATGCAGGTAATCCCGAAAGTGGCGAAGGAGCGTGTCTTTGGCGCCCGGACGGGCCAGGAGCCGTCCATCGGCAGACAGCGGATCCAGAGAACGAAAGAAGCGGAGGCGTTGGACGAGTTCGCACACAAAGGGATCTACGGGGACCATACGTTCCGTTTTGAGTTTGCCGAGCGGCATGTGAATCGCCCATTGACCTGGGCCGGTGGAGCGAAGGCAGTCGGAGGACAGATCGGCACACTCACCGATGCGCATGCCGGTGTGGCGGATCAGCAGAAAGACGTTGCCGCCCAGATCATTGCGCAAGCGGAACTCCTGCTGCAGGAGTTGATCCTGCTCTGCTGTGAGTGGGCGTGGAAGTCTTTGCGGGAGGCGCGGAATGTCCTCGCGGCGGATCAGATGGGCGAGGTCAGAAAGCTGTTCGGTCCAAGCCAACTCGTTGAAGATGGAACGTAGAGCGATAAGCCGATTGATATAGGACGCAGTTGACAGCGGCGGCGCTTGCGAGTGCAGGCGGGACATCCAGGCAAGGATGTGGGGTTCACGGCGCAATTGGTCCAGGCACTTGACCTCAGGATGATCGGCGCCGAGATAGCTTAGGAAGTTGCGTGCCGTCCCGCGGTGTTGACGAGTGGTTTCGGGACTGAGTGCAGCGCTGAGGGAATCGACGGCGCGGTCGAAGACCGGAGCCAGAGGATGTTGAAGCGGAGGGCGTCGCGCGCGGTTCATGAGGCGGCCTTCGGAAGGGGACGAATGTGCTGCGCCACGGCACGCGCATATTGAAGATAGACGTCTTGTGGGGTGACCTGTACATACAGCAGCGTGGTCTGGATATCAGCGTGACCCATCAGCTGCATGAGCGCGGGAAGACTCATACCGGCGCGGATCATGTCCGAGGCAAAGGTGTGACGAAATCGATGAGGGTTGGCGAGCTGGATGCCGGTGGCCTGGCGATGGTAGCGGAATAAGGACCGTAATCCCGCAGCGGTCATGCGTGCTCCATGCGCGCGTCCTTTGAGTGAGACGAAGAGTGCGGCGGAGCAGGGATTGGGCCGTTCCAGTCGCAGGTAGTGTTCGAGCAGTTGCACGGTTTCCGGCGCCAACGGCAGGAAGCGAAATTTGTTGCCTTTGCCACGAACGCGAAGCTGTGCTTCAGAAAGCAACGCGTCGTCCCGATTCAAAGCCAATACTTCGGCGGACCGCAGCCCTTGTAGGAGCATCAAGCCCACGATGGCCAAGTCGCGCGAAGTGTGGAAACTCGACCAGAAGCGCGCTACTTCATCCACCGAGAGCGGCACGATGTTGCGTTTGGGCAACTTCACTCGCAGCCGGCTCATCGCTACTTGCCGCCGGCCGAGACCCATCGGCCTTCGCCGCAAAAAAGCTTGATGAAAACCGCGGGCGATTTGGCAGGGAGCATCGGGGAACTCGTTGCGGATGGCGCGCTCGGCGACGGCGACGCGGTCATTGATGGTGGAAGCGGAAGGCCGAGGTTTTTGGCTGGACTGGAAGCGCAGATAATCCAGGAGCGTTGACTCGGTAAGGTCACCTTCCCTAACGTCGCCGATGTGATGAACACGCTCCCACCAGCGAACAAAGTACAGCAGGTTGTGAGCGTAGATGCGCAGGGTGGTGTTCGCCAGGCGGCGGACATATTCGCGATCCAGGTAACGATTGATCCAGCCGATTCCTCGGCCAGTAGTCTGCTCGACGACACGAACCGGACTTTGTGCGTTGTGGGAGGTCTGCTGGTAGTGCACACAGAACTTCATGGCTGAGCGGCCTCCAGGAGAGCATGGAACTGTCGCGCATCACCGCCCTGGACGAAGAAGGAGTTCGGATCGTGGCCATCGGGCAGGAGAACGCGGCGAGTGGCGATGCCTTGCGCGCGCAGACGCTGTGCTAGCTGCTGCGAGGCTTGTTGGCCGCTGCTGTTGGCGTCGACATCGAAGGTGAGATAAACGGTGCGCGGGTGGTCGCACAGCTGTTGAAACTGGTCAGCGTTGAGATGGGTGCCCAACGAACAGGTGGCGTGGCGAAAACCCGCGTGCCACAACACCGCGAGATCGAACAGACCTTCGACCAGAATCACCGCGCGAAACTGGCGAACCGATTCCCAGGCGAACAAGCCGCCCTTGGAGCCGGGAAGGAATCGATGGGCGAAGGCGGCAGCGATACTGCGGCCGTAGAGGTTGACGACGCGTACGCCTTGGCAGCACGGGAAGATGATGCGCCGGTAGAAGGCGTCGCAGCCTTGTGGGTTGAGCAGGCCGAGACGTTGCAGGAGATCGAAAGAATAGCCTTGCGCCGTGAGATGTCGGCGCAAGCTCCCGCCGGGGGCATAACCGATCCGCAGTTCTTTGATCAGGACGGGATCGCGCAGTCCTCGTTGCTCGAGATAGCGGAGTGCCTCGGGGTAGCGATCGAGTTGCTGTTGATAAAAAGTGGCGGCTTGCTCGAGTACGGCGGCAGGGTCAGCTGTAAGAGCGCTTTGCTGCTGGAGGTGAGCGAGACTTTGGCGGAAGGAAAGATGACGGGACAACTGGACAAAGCGAATGAGATCGCCGCCCTGTCCGCAACCGTGACAGTAAAAGAGATTTTTGCGGGCGTTGACATAGAACGAAGGCCGGGTTTCCGGATGCAGGGGACAGAGTCCGACGAACTCAGGGCCGAGAGCGATAGGCCGGGCGGTCCAACTCTGCTGCTGCAAATAATCGAGCAGCGAAAGGCGCTGTTTCAGTTTTTCGACATCCTCGCCCACGGCGCAGTTTTGCCTCTGGAAGCGAACGTAGGAGAAGGCCGCCAGCATTCCCAGGCAAGGATGGTGGGCCAGGGAAAATTTCTCAGAGACGCAAGGGCCAGAGGATTTGCAGAACCGGAATCAGCCAAGACAAAGGCCCCGCCTGGTGATCGGCCGGATCACCGCACGCCAGCCAGTGAGCTACGCGGGCGAGCGTTTGGTGGAGAAAGGAAAGAGCCGGTTGGGAGCGGTCCAGTCCGTGGGCCCAGCGGCGAAGTGTGGAAGGATCGGGCACGTGATTCGGGTCTTTGAACATAGGCGTGGCCTCTTCCCAGGAGCAGTGCTCCACAAAGCGCCGCCGCAACGCCTGACAGCGAGCCAGCAAACTGTAGTGCGTGTAAGGGAGCGAAAAACACGGGAGGAAGGTGAAGGTCCTCCCGCAACCGGGGCAGCGACCGCGACGGATGCCAATCCAGTCGTGATGCTCATCGTGTGCCTGCTTGCGGCGGCGTCCATGGCCGATGATCGAATCGTGTTCACAAGCGGGACATCGCCGCAGAAGGACCTCGGCGCAGCCCGCGGTCCACTCCGTTTCGAGCTTGTGCGGGGAGACGAAAAGTGGGATAAAAAGAATCGTAGCTCATTGGAGCTCTGCCACGGCGTTGACCTGCCAAGATCTGAGCCGGAAGCGGAGCTCCTTCCTCCTGAAACAAAAATCCAACT